>SCSU01000057.1 GCA_004299275.1 Patescibacteria group bacterium | reverse complement strand
TATCGGCGGCATCGAGGACTCTCACAAGGAAGGCGACCAGCATTCTTTTGTTGGTATTTCAACTGGTGTAAACGGTGAAGAATCACCAACACGTTTTCACCATTATGCCCGGGATGACAGTGTTTTGTCCTAAAATAACCGTCGTCTCGACCGAAGTGGAGAGAACTTCAACTTTAAAAACGTCACCTCGACCGAAGTGGAGAGAACTTCAACTTGGGTAACAAAAAAGAATTGAAGATCCCTCGACTAGCGGGACGCAATCATTCGTAATTCGTAAATTCGTACCGATTCGTTATTCGTAGCCCGCAATTCGTATCCTATAAAAAAACAGGGATGTCGCCATCCCCGTGACTTCTCTCCCCGCCGCGATCGTCCACGACTTCGTCGAACGCTAGGCCACGCTGGCCCGGCTCGCCGCCGCGTCGGCCTTCTCCCAGAGCTGCTTGCGGCTCTCGGGGTCGAAGATGCAGAACCGTCGCAAGCTCCCCTGCTGGCCTCGGCCGACGCGCAGGAAGAACATCTTGTGGTCGGGGTCGATGACCGCGGCCACGCCGACGAGCTTCATCTTGCGGTGGACGACCTTGTCCCCGACCGCGAAGCCGATGTCCGTGTGGAGCTCGAGGTGCCGCCGAACGTCCTGCGGCACGTAGTAACCCTGATTGCAGACCGGGCAGCGGTACTGCGCCTTGATCAGAAACTCGCTGTCCGGCGGAGTTCCTTCCCGCTCTTCCTGAACCGCGGGAGCGGAAACGCGGGGACGACTCGAACGATCGGAGGGAATGCTCTGCTGTCGGGCCATGGGGAACTCTCCTCTCTCTTCGAACTGCGGACAAGATGATAATCTAACGAAGTAAATTTGTCAAGTAAAACTGGACTCCGGCCTTAACAACGAGTAACGTAATCAGCGGTTATTATGTCCAAAAATAACATCAAAGCCATTCAGCCCCCAAAAAAATCGGGCTTTGCCGTGCTGGTTGGCCGCTCTAACGTCGGCAAATCAACACTGCTCAATGCCCTGGTCGGCACCAAAGTGGCCATCACCTCGCCCAAACCGCAGACTACGCGCCAGACTATCCACGGCATCGTCCACGACCCGCGCGGCCAGGCCGTCTTTATGGACACGCCCGGAGTTTTTGAAAAGGCCCACGACCGGTTGACCAAACGCCTCAACATGATTGCGCGCGACTCGCTCCGCGACATTGACCTCGTCGTCTATGTCGTTGACCCTACGCGCGCCGTAGGCAACGAAGAGCACATTGTGCTCCGCCTGCTCGAGAACACCGACGCTCCCAAAATTCTCGCCATCAACAAGACCGACCTCCGCGACCTGCCGTATCTAGGGAGCTACGAAGCGCTGGCCGCCCGCTTTGACCAGACTGTCTCGATCTCGGCGGAGAAAGGTCGCGGCTTAAAACAGCTTCTGGACGCCGTTTTTGAGCTCCTGCCGGAGGGCGAACCGATTTACCCGGAATTCCAGGTCACCAACCTCAATCAAAAATTTTGGATTGCCGAACTCATCCGCGAAAAAATTTTTACCCAACTGCACGCCGAAATCCCCTACTCCGCCGGCGTGGAAATTAACGAAATGGAAAAACGCGAAAACGGGCTTATCTACATCCGCGCGACCATATTAACCGCGGCGGAGCGCTACAAAGGCATGATTATCGGCGCCGGCGGCCGGAAAATAAAGGAGATCGGCGCCGTGGCCAGGAAGGAGCTGGAAATAATTTGGAATTCTAAAGTTTTTCTTGACTTGCAGGTGGAGGTTGACGAACGCTGGCTGGACCGGCTCGTGCCGCTTGACTGTTACGGGCCTTAAATTGTGATAAGATTAACAAGTTAACGAGTTCACATCGCTCTCTACTCACGACTCACAATCCCGCCTTTGGCGGGACCCCGCCAGAGGCGGTGGCTCACTACTCACTGGCATATATGCCCGGTAGTGAAACGCCGACAGCATCCCTTAAATAGAGTTTCTTCGAGGCAATGAAACAAAATTCAGAACAAAAACTAATAATTGTAAAGAACATTGGCTCGTCGAACCCCGCCTAGCTGGGTTCGAGTCGGCGTTCTACTACCGGGTATGCCCAAACCGCAAAAGCCGGTCGTCTACGGCCAAAATCACGAGCTTGATTTCCGCCGCGACTTCAGCTGGCGAATTTTTCGGATAATGGCCGAGTTTGTCGAGGGTTTCCAGTTCATCGCCGATTACAAAAAAACCGCGAGCTTCTTCGGCTCGGCGCGGTTCCGGCAGAGCAACCACCACTACCGCGAGGCCCGTGCCCTGGCCAAACTGCTCGCCCGTGACGGTTTTACCATCGTGACCGGCGGCGGCCCGGGCATTATGGAGGCGGCCAACCGCGGCGCGGTTGACGTCGGCGGCGTCTCGGTGGGGCTCAATATCGAACTGCCCCGGGAACAGCGCACTAACCCCTACGTCCGGCACGCCAAGGCCTTCCATTACTTTTTTACACGCAAGGTGATGCTGGACTTCGCCGCCGAGGCCTATGTCTTTTTCCCCGGCGGTTTCGGCACGCTGGACGAATTTTTTGAGCTGGTGACGCTGGTCCAGACGCGCAAAATCGCCCCGGTGCCGATAATTTTGGTCGGCAAAGATTTTTGGGGCACGCTCACGAGCTGGATTCACGACCACGTCTACCGCCAGCACCACGCGATTGAAAAAAACGACCTGAAAATTTTCCGTTTGGTTGATTCGGTGGACGAGGCCTATAAGGTGCTCAAAGCGATGCGAACCCCGATTGAGGTCATCTGAGAACTCCGTCCCGCCACGGCGGGATTGCGGAATTTCGAACGAGGCGAGGAGCGACGACGAAGGCGTATATTGAATATACGTCGAGGAGAGGCGACAAAGCCGCAGTCGAAATTACGCAATTGCAGCAGAAAAAGGAATTCTCAGATGACCTCTATATGACTAACGCCGAAATAAACCCGCTCACGCCGCGCGAGCTCTTGGGCGGACTTTACGAAAAAGTTTTTCCGCCGCTCGCGGAAAAAGAAGCTTTCGCCCTGCTCGCCAAATTCGCCAAGGAAATTGAACGCGGCGCGCAGGACTATCGGCGCGCGGGCGACCGCGACGGAGCCGAGACGACGGAGGACATGGCCAAACGTTTCCGGACGCTGGCCGAAAAAGAGACAATCACCGCCGCAGAGTTTCGGGAAATTGAGCCCTGGATTGAGACCGCGGCTGAGCGGGCAAAAGATGCCATGCACCGCGCTACGATTACCGAGCGCGTCCGCCACAATGCCGCGACTAAACGCTGGAGCGACCTGGAGCGCCTGCGCGCGTTTCTAGAAAAAAAAGTAAGCAGTGAGCCGCCCCGCCAGAGGCAGGATGGTGAGTAGTAAATTATATTCCTCCTACTCACTATTTTCTAAATATCTTACTCCGTCCCAGAATAAAAAGGGCTACGAGCGTCCCAATTATCGGCAGGTGTCCAAAAATTTCGGACGCGCCCAGGAAAACCGGCGACAAAAGAAACGGGAGGAGGAGCAGCAATGAGACAACTCTAATCCAAGCGCCGGCGGCGAGGAGAATGCCGGCGGCGAGTTCGGCGACCGCCAGGATAAACAGGTAAAGTTCTTTGGAGAGGAATGGCAGAAAGGCGTGGAGTATCAAATAAGGATTGAATGTCGGATATAGCTCAAAAAGTCTGAGATGCAGGTCGGGGCGGATTATTTTTTCAAATCCGAGAAGGAGCAAAGTAAGGGCAGTGAGCAGCCGCAAGACAAACAGCGCGGCGGAACGCAGATGCGAGCTCTGCATGGCCATAAAAATCCGGCCAAAGATGCTCGCGAGCGCCAGCCGGCCTCGCCCCCAAACCAGCAGAAAAAAAGCGACCCCGAACAGATTCAAATAATCCAAAGCGTCCAGACCGAACCAAAAAAACGAAGCGACAAAAAGCGCCGCAAACAAAAAAACCGCGACGCGCGTAAAAAATCCGATAATCAAAAAAATTCCCACTAAGAGTTCGGCGATGACGGCAGCGGTCGCGAGCGCGCCGTCGGGCAAGAGCAGATTAGGCGCGAAAAGCGTCCGGTCGAGTGCCGCGGCGGTCAGACTGACGCCGGCGGCGATTCCTAAAATCGTCGGCGCCCAGGGCTCCAGTTTTTGATAAATAGTTCTCGGCCGCTCTGCCTTATCGCGGCGGCCCAAAACGATTAGAAGAGCGACAACAACCAACGCGGCAGCGACAACGGCGATGTTTACCGGCTGGAGAGAACGAAAAAGAGCGGGCACCTCGCCGCGCTGACTCGCGTCCACCAACCACTTCTCATGCGCCCGGGCCGGCAAGGCAGCTAGGGTAATAAGCCCGGAGAGGTAAACGACTTTTCGGAACATCGGCCTATTCTTTAGCCCAGCGTTTAAGTTCCTCGTAGCCGGTTTCGCCGCAAATAAATTTTTTGTTTTTGGTGTTGTGGAAATAAGGCACGCCGCCGCAGTTGCCCCGGTCATACTCCTGCATTTTTTGGGCGTTCGCCTCATCGTGCCAGACCTCAAGTTTTTCCACCTTAACTCCTTCCTCCTTTGTCAGCCGCTCGACTAAAGGGTGCATCCGCTCGCAGTGCGGACACTCGCGTCCGTAAAATTCCAATAACGCCATAAAATCCAAAAAATTAATTAGACTCCTCCCAGCTCACAATCTCGCGGGAGAGTTTAAACGCTTCTTTCTGGGCGGCGGCATAACCTGTTATCCCCAAAAATGCGGCCAGCAGCAAAAATGGCGCGCTGGCGTCGGAGCGGTAAAAAAGCGCGCCGGCAACAGAAAAAACGAGTAAACCCAAAGACACCGCCTTGGAGACGAATATCGCTTCTTCCTCATCAGATTCGGCGATAGACGGCAAAAACAGAACCAAACCGAACAAGGCCAAGAGCAGAAAAAACTGTTCCGTCGGCCATGGTTCAAATGCCCGCGATAAAAAGACGCCAGCCGCCGCGGCGAGGGTTAAACTTATCCCCGAAATCAGGAGATAAAAACGCATGCCTCTATTTTAGTCCAATGGCACGCCGCCGCAAGGCCTGGTCTTCCTTGTCTGCTATAATTATGCCACAATCGGCCGGCGCGAAGTCCCGCACTGTATTCCGGTGTCGTCTAATGGTAGGACCCCGCACCGATCCCGCCGTGGCGGGGTGGTGCGGGGCAGGCATGGGCCGGCGCGAAGTCCCGCACTGTAT
>SCSU01000056.1 GCA_004299275.1 Patescibacteria group bacterium | reverse complement strand
GCCGGCGGTTCCGGGCCCGGCGGTAAACCAACCCGCCGTACCGGAGAAAAAAGAGGCGCCGGCGCCCGCGGCGGAACTCCAAGGAGAGGTCACGGTCGGCGCGGTGCTACCCTTGACCGGCGACGGCGCGGCTTACGGCCTGCCGATTCAAAAAGCAATTCAGCTCGCGGTTGACGAGGTTAACGCCGTTCGCGGCGCTGGCGGCAAAAAATTGGTTGTCGCCTACGAGGACGGCAAATGCGACGGCAAGGAGGGCGCGACTGCCGCGCAAAAATTAATCGGCGTCAACAAAGTGCAGGCGATTATCGGCGGCGTCTGCTCCGGCGAGACGCTCGGTTTCGCTCCCATCGCCAATGAAAATAAAGTTGTGGTGATTTCCCCGTCAGCTACTTCGCCCGATATCACTACCAAAGGCGGCGATTACGTCTTCCGCTTTGCGCCCTCGGACGCGCTGGCTGGAAAAGTGGCGGTCGGCTACGCCAAGGGGGAGCTCCAGGCCAAACGAGCGGCGGTAATTTCCGAGAACAGCGACTATGCTCAGGCCCTGCGCCGGACTTTTACCAGCGCCTTTAAACTTGCCGGCGGCGTGGTCGCGATGGATGAGGCCTACAACACCGGAGTCACAGATTTCCGCACCCAGGCGCTAAAAATCAAAAACGCCAAGGTGGATGTGGTTTACGTCGTGCCGCAGACGCCGGCGCCCGGCATCGCCATCGTCAAAGCGCTCAAGGACAAAAAGGTTACGGCCGCGATCCTCACCGCTGAGGTCTTGATTGGCCGCGATGTGGCCAAGGAAAACAGCGAGGTTTTGGAAGGAGTAGTCGGCTTTGAGGCCTTCTATAATGAAAACAGCGAACGCGCCGCGAGATTTACCCAAGCCTACAAGGACCGTTACGCTGAAGACCCGGCTTTCCCCTTCTTTATGGCGAACGCCTACAGCGAGGTCTACCTGCTGCGCGACCTGTTGGAGAAAGACGGCAATGACGGGGTAAAAATGCAAAAAACCCTCACCACCTTAATTAAGGGCTGGGCCGGCGGAGCGCTCACCGACGTTACCTTGGACAAAAATGGCGACATTGAGTGGAAGTCCTACAGCGTCAAGGAGATCAAAGGCGGCGCCGTGACGGAGAAGAGTGTTATTACTCTCTGAACAACGGCGAACGGCGATTTCAAGGTTGGACCTCCCGCGGAGGTCCAACCTTGGCGTTAAGGCAATATGGATCTCTTCCTCGAACTGCTCTCCAACATCCTGATTCCCGGCGGGATTTTTGTTCTGATTACCGTCGGTTTCAGCGTAATTTATTCGGTCACACGGATTCTCCATGTCGCTCACGGCGGCGTGGTGCTGGCCGCCGGCTACGCTTTTTACGCCGGCACGGTTTGGTTCCATTGGCCGGTTTTGGCGGCGGTCCCCTGGGCGCTCGCGAGCGCCGTTCTCCTCGGCTGGCTCCTCAACGCCGCGATTTACGAACGGCTGCGCGACCGCGCCGCGGTCTCTACCGCCGGCGCGTTGATTGCTACGCTTTCGGCGCTTCTCATTCTCCAAAACATGGCTTTAGCCATTTTCGGTTCCGGCACCAAATCGCTCGCCGACTTCCAAGGCGCGGCGCGCGAGTTCGGTCCGGTGGTTTTAACCGGCAATGAACTCCGAATTTTGGTCATCGCGCCGATCGTAATTTTTCTTTTGGCTTTTTTCCTCGGTCGAACCAAGACGGGCAAAGCCCTCCGCGCCGTCGCGGATAACGAAATAGTCGCCGAAGTTGTCGGCATACCGGCCAAAAAAATGCGGGCCGTGGTTTTCGCCGTCGGGTCGCTCTTGGCCGGCGTCGCCGGCATTCTGTTCGCCATTGAATATAATCTGGAACCCGGAATGAGCACCGGCGTGGCGGTTCGGATGTTTTTTCGCGCAATTCTCGGCGGTGTCGGCTCGGTTGGCGGCGCGGTGGCCGGCAGTTTGGCGATGGAGACAGCCACTGCCTTCACCGGCTGGTTTTGGAACGTCGGCTGGACGGATTTTGTCGGCTTTCTTTTAATGTTCGTGGTGTTGCTGTTTCGGCCGCAGGGGCTCTGGGGTAAAAAGAAACGCCTCGTGTAAGAGCTCTGATTCGCAAACTCAATCGTAATTTCGCAATCGATGTTTACCGCCTATCTCACCCACCTGCTCATCCTTTTTGCCATCTTTGCCATTGCCGCTTTGGCGCTTAATTTAACCGTTGGTTGGGCGGGTCTGGTTAATCTGGGGCACGTGGGTCTCATTGCCATCGGCGCTTACGCGAGCGCGATACTTTCCA
>SCSU01000055.1 GCA_004299275.1 Patescibacteria group bacterium | reverse complement strand
CCACGGCCCGAAATTTTAAATTATCCGACTCCACAATTACCAATTCCTGTTTTTGTTGCTGTTTCTGTTTCCTTTCCTGTTTCTGTTTCTCCTTATATTTATCGTATTGATAAAGCGCCAGTTGGCTGCCTTCAACAATCGCCCGGGCGGCGTCCTTAGCAGAAAGTCCGCCGATTCCCGCTCCATGGAGAATCGTCGCCACCCGCCTTTGTTTGAGCTGAGCAGCTTTTTTAACCGCCAAAGCCGCTACGCGCCGCACCCGTTCCTGAGAAAAATTTTTTGGTTCGCCTAAGCCGATTACCAATACCCGCTTAGCCGGAATCTTTCCCTGCGTCGGGAGCAGCAGTGTCTCCCCCTCTTTGCCGGAAAAACCGGTTTCGGCGATTTCTTTGGCCAAATAACCGCCGAGCGCCCGATCAACCGCGCCGGTCGCGCCTCCCGGCTTTCTGACACCGGCAAAAAGATTGACCACGAGCAGGTCGGCCTTAACCTTCACCAAATCATTTTTTTCCACTTTAACTTGCATAGTTTTTTAAAAAGAGGCCACGGACGTTCGCGAGCGGCAGCCATGCGCGGCGCCGCAGGCTCGGACGGCCTTGGGAGGGAACCGTACGTCCGTGACCAAAGTTTGGTCGGGACGATTATTTGTTCCGCGACCAGATAAAAGACTGCCGGAAAAGCGGTTAAAAGTCAACTGCTGTCCGTATGACACTGCCGTCCCGAATCTGTGCTATACTAAAGCCAATATTCTTAATAGCGGCTTTGCCGCAGGGAGGATATGACAAAAAATCTTAATAATTATGAGCGCCTGGTGCGTCTGGCGCTCGCACTCATTTTCGGCTGGCTCTGGCTTTACGCGGTCTCGACCCCGTTTGCCAAGGTGTTCTTTTTTGTGGTCGCGGTCGGCGCCCTTTGGGAGGCGGCTGTTGGCTCTTGCGGACTCTTGGCGCTGCTCGGAGTTAAAAAACCCAGTGATCGCCTGAGCGGGGAAAAACTTTTTCTCACCGGGGTGCTGGGGGTTCAGCTGACGCTCGCCTGGAGTTGGTGGCATGCCGGTTGGGAAAAGGCAACCGGGACATTCCTCGCCGATCTGCCGAAAATTTTGGAAATGTTTGCCAGCAAAAATCCTTATCCACTATTTAAGAACTTTTTGCTCCAGACCGCCCTGCCGAACGCCGACACTTTCGGGCCGCTGGTCCAATGGGGGCAACTCTTGGTGGGATTGGGGCTCGCCCTCGCGGCGGCGGCGATAATCTACGACCATGCTAAAACCAGACGGCTGGCCTACGGCGTCGCTATCGCCGCGCTCATCTCCGGCGCGGTGATGAACGCGAACTTTTGGCTGGCCGCCGGCTGGACCGGTCCAGCCACAGCCGGCTCTAACGTGATGATGTTCTGGCCGGAACTTATCCTGATTTACATCTGGTGCAAATTATACAAATCAAATCAAATGTAAAACAAATAATGAGGTCATCTGAAAATTCGCTTTTGAAGCGAAATTGTCCAGTTTTGAGCGAACCGGCCGCCGCAGACCCGAGCAATATACGGAGTATCTTGTGAGGGTCGAGAAGGTCGGTGCAGCCAAAACTGGGCGATTTCGACCAAATCTGGAATTTTCAGATGACCTCTTTGAAACAAGTCCCGGTTTCGGCCTTTGAGGCAAGCAAAACCGGGACTATTATGCGTTAATACGGAAGTTCCT
>SCSU01000006.1 GCA_004299275.1 Patescibacteria group bacterium | reverse complement strand
CGGAAAGCGAGTGGCTCAAGCCCCCGTTTTTGGATATCGCCAAGCGTCACGATATTGCCGGCAGACTTGGCCATTTTTTCTTCTTGGCCCAAAACCACAAACTCGCCATGGAGCCAAAAACGGGCGAGCGGCCGGCCGTAAGCCGCCTCGCTCTGGGCAATCTCGTTGGTGTGGTGCGGAAAAATCAGGTCAATGCCGCCGGTGTGCAGGTCAAAGGGCTGGCCTAGGAACGCGCGGCTCATGGCCGAGCACTCGGTATGCCAGCCGGGGAAGCCCGTGCCCCAAGGCGACTTCCATTCCATGTCGCGTTTAGGCGTGAGATTTCGCTTTTTCAAGGTCTGACCTCCGTGGGAGGTCAGACCTTGCGACGAGGAAAACTTCCACAGGGCAAAATCGGTCGGACGCTTTTTCTCCCCCAACGCCACGCGCTTACCCGCCTCCCGCTCCTCTAACCGTTGGCCGGAGAGCGCGCCGTAACTCGAGAGTTTTGAACTGTCAAAGTAAATCCCATCGCTGGTTTGATAAGTAAATCCCTTTTTCTCCAACAGCCGCACCAAAGCAATCTGTTCTTTAATCCACTCGGTCGCTCGCGGCAAAGCCGAAGGTTTTTTAATATTGAGCGCTTTCAGGTCCGCGAGAAACGCTTGGGTGTAGAACTCGGCGACCTCCCAGGCGGTTTTGCCCTCCCGCCGCGCCGCGGCCGCAATTTTTTCCTCCCCGGTATCGGCGTCGGAGACCAAATGTCCGACATCGGTTATATTCATCACCTGTTTGACGCGGTAGCCCGAATACAGGAGCGTCCGGCGCAAAATGTCGGATAAAATAAACGAGCGCAAATTGCCGATATGCGCGTAGTGGTAAACCGTCGGCCCACAGGTGTAGAGGCCGACGGTTTTTTTGCGAGGAGCAAACTCTTCAATTTTCCGCGCGGCGGTGTTGTAAAAACGAAGCATCAAATTCTACATGCAATTGATTCGATAGCCGAGGTGCAATGAACCCGGGTTATATTCGTTATACGCGCCGGGCGTATAAATGATAATCGTCCTTTGGTCGGTTGAGAGTCCCGTCGGACAGGCAAAATACCGATCAATATAATTATCCCCGCCGATATTATATGGAAACCAAGCTGAACAAGTAAATCCAGCGACCTTTTTATCCGGCGGACATTTTAAACCAGTGTAGGGCATTGTTGGATTAGGGACATCAAATTCGGCAACTTCCCATGATGGCGACGAAGACGGCCAAGTAGTCCGGCACATGCCGCCGATGCAAACGAGTTTTCCTTGTTTAACGAAAACATCTCCCTCAAGTTCCGTTACGCCCGTGGGTCCAATATTCAGCCACCAGCCTTTGTTCCAAAAACCTATATCATCGCCGTTGGCGCCGACAAACTTGGTGTTGGTGTTGTCCACCCAAACGCCGCCCAGGCCGCTGCCATCCCCGGTCTGAATCCGGCCGTTTACCGTTAAATCAACATTGGAACCGCCGTTGCCGTAAACAGACAGTCGGGCAAAGGGGAAAAGGGTACCGATGCCAACATTGTCAAAAAAGTAAGCCGGTTGAGTTACTCGAAGCCCTCCATTAACATCCAATGCAATGGCGGGATTTGAAGTGCCGATACCAATGTTGCCAGAGTTTTGAATGACCAACCTATCCGTTCCGCCGGACTGAAAGCGGAAGGCGTTTGGAGTTCCGGTGTAGAGATTATTGAACACTGACTCGCCGACATTATTAATATATTTAATTTCGGTACCTTCGGCATCGCCCTCGGTTGAACCTAATTTAAGCGAAGGATTGATTCCCGCCGCACCTTTGACCAAAATTTTTGCGGCATTATCATCAGTAACTCCCTCCACATTAAGTCGTGCTTGCGGAAAGTCCGTTCCAATGCCGACATAATTGGAGTCCTTTTCAATCACCATCTGGTCCCCGCCTTTATACTGAAACCGAAAAGATTTTTGGTAGGAGGGAAAGTAGGGCGGCGAAAAAAGGTTATTAAAAATTGCCGCGCCGTTAGTGACGTCGTACTGGATATTAACCGCGTTGGAAGGATTGCCGCTCTGGCCTAGTTCCAATGACGGACTGACACTGCCTATCCCCTTAACGGAAATTTTTGCCAAATCAGGGTCATCCCCCTCCACCTGAAGATGCGAAGTAGGACTAGACACCCCGATCCCGACATTACCGACGTTGTAATAAATGCTGGTACCATTGGTAATCCATTGTCCGGCGCCGCCGCCGATCGGGTTGCCGTTTATTAAATACTGGCCGGAGATGTTGATATTGCCGCTTTGCACCGTCGGCGTTGGCGTGCCCACGAGCGCGTAGCCGTAGCCGCTGCAAGCGCCGGTGCAGGGGTCAAAGGATTGCCCCGCTTGGCAATTATTAACTGCGGGCGTTTTACAAGTGCCGGCACAGTCAATTTGTCCGCCCGGACAAACCGGACCGCAGGATTCGCAGGAAAATATTTTGCCGCCGGTATAGGTTGGCTGAGACAAATAATCCGGACAGGAATATTTTGGCTCTACGCCGCAGATGTCGTGGGTCGGGGTCTCCGGACATTTGAAAGAGGTAATCCCTCGGCCGACGGGGCTGCAGTCGGTAGCGAGTGCCGGCGTAGCAAATAGCAAAACGCTAATCGCAAAAAGCAAAGCGCTAATCGCAAAGCGCGAATCGCAGATCGCAAATTGCGAATGGTGAATGTTGATTTCGTTGTCTCGGATGTCGCTCATACTTTTCTATCCCCTATCCACTATCCCCTATACCCTATCTTTATTTACAACAGGCAATTTTTAAACCCTGGTCGCAAGTGGTGGCAAAACCCCTGCCGCCGCTGGCGCTAAACTCCCAATACGCCCCATAAGAGCCGGCCGCGGCCGTGGTAAAACCGCTGCAGTCATTGGCCGCCGGCGAAGTGAACCCAGGGGGACCATTGGCAACCCAGACATTGCCGCTCGCGGGCAGTGTCCCGCCGCAGCGCGTCGTGGCCAAGAGCTCGTCCGGAGTGCAGATATGCGAGCCGGCACCGCAAATGGTGCTGTTCGTTCCAGTGAGAGCGCTGTAGCCGGCGGCGGTGCCATTCAAATTTCCATTATAAGTGGAAGCCGTCAGATGGTCATATTTTCCCACGCCGCAAGAGAGCGGCCGCCAAGACCCGGCGCCGGTGGGGTCGGAGGTCAAAACATAACCATCGGCGGCGCCGCTCGGGAGCTTAAAACCGGCCATCTGCACGACTCCGGCATTGATAATCAGGTCGTCGGTGAGGCCGCCGCGGCGGATACGGAAAGAATCGTCTGTGTCGCTCATACCCAAAAACCATTTTTCCAAAAGCCCCTGCCGATCCAAACGAATCCCTGTCCACTTTTTTGCCGCATCGTCATTGACAATACGAATCATTGCTGTGATGCCCGGGTCGCGGATATCCAGCGCGTAGCCCGGCGCGGTCGTGCGCAAGCCAATATTTACACCGCTGTCAAAAAACAGGCTGGTGCCCAAGGCGGTTGAGCCGGTAAATTTGCCTAAATAGTTTGCCGTGCCGCTTCCAGTGAGACCGCCCGTGACCGGACTGCCGTTTACCAAATACTGGCCGGTGATGTTGATATTGCCGCTTTGCACCGTCGGCGTTGGCGTGCCTACGAGCGCGTAGCCGTAGCCGGTGCAAGCGCCGGTGCAGGGGTCAAAGGACTGTCCGGGCTGACAGTTGTTTGTCTTTGGAACCTGACAAACGCCGGAACAGTTGATGTAACCCGAGTTGCAGGTGCAGGCGCAGGATGGGCTGTTGCAGTCGTAGGAGGCGTTGTTCTGACAAGCCGGCGGCGGACTTTTGCAGAATAAATCGCCGCCGCTGCCGCAGACCCAGTAGGTGGGATTGGAACAAGCAAAACTCCCGCGCGGGCTGGGGCAGGAGGTGGCGGCGAGCGCCGGAGTGGCAGAAAATAGATAGCTAATCGCTAAGAGCAAAGCGCTAAGGGCGAATGGCGAATAGCTAATCGCAAATCGCGAATGGCGAATAGCTAATCGCAAATCGCGAATGGCAAGTGGCGGATGTGATTTGTTGAGCAACCTCCTCATGGGTTTATTATATCACAGCGAGTGAGTTCTCGAGATCGGATCTCCGCGGGAGATCCGATCTCGTTGACCCATAACGCGATAACTCGGCAACTCGCAAACTCGCTAACAATTTTTTCTACTGACAGCATGCCACGTAAAAAGCCTGATCACAACCGGTGGCAAAGCTGGAACCGCCGTTCGGGTTGAACTTCCAAAACGTCCCGTAATCGGTATTGGCGCTTGAGGTCCAACCAACGCAGTCGTTAGAAGCCGGCGAGGTGTAGCCCGGCGGCCCGCTCGAAACCCAGGCGGCAGTGCCGTTTGTCGGCATCAAATTTGGACTGCAGGCAATGGTGCGGAAAACTTCCTCGGTCGTGCAGATATGAGTTTGCGGGAATGTTGATTGACAGAAACCAATCATCCCCCCGGTCGGCAGGTTATTGGAGATGCCGGTGAAATATCCTCCTTGATTACCGCTCGTCTTTATACCGCCGATGCTGTTGGCAAAACCGACAAACTTGCCGCCGAAGCAGGCCGGGCTTTGCCACCGACCGACACCAACGTTGTCGGAGATGAGGACAAAACCATCGGCCGTGCCGCCAGTAACCTGAATCGCGGGCATTGACACCAGTCCGGCGTTAATCACCAAGTCGTCATTCGTTCCCGAGCGACGGATGCGGAAGGAGTCGTCCGAGTCGTTCATACCTAAAAACCATTTTTCCGAAAGTCCAGTGCGATCCAACCGGATGCCGGTCCATTTTTTAGCCGCGTTGTCACTCGCGACACGAACGATCGCCGTCTCGCCGGGGTCGCGGATGTCTAAAGCGTAGCCGGGCGTGCCCGTGCGCAGTCCGACATTTATACCATTGTCGAAAAGGAGACCAGTGGTCAAAGTTGAAGCATTGCTAAATCGCGCCACGTAATTTTGGATTCCGGTGCCGGTAATTCCCCCGCCACCGCCGCCGGGGGGCTGCCAGCTAGCCCGACCCGTCGCGTCCGAGGTAAGCACTAAACCCGCGCTGGCGCCATTGGGGAGTTCAAAGGCGCTACCGGCTCGAATTATTCCGGTGACGTTGATGTCGCCGGACTGCGCCACGGCCGGACTGCGGAGCACGTAGGGCGTATCGCAACCGCCAGTGCAGGGGTTAAAAGTCGTGCCGGACGGACAGGATTGGGTCGCCACGCATTGTCCCGTGGTCTGACAACGGGTAAAACCCGAATTGCAGACACAGCCGCAGTTGGTATCTGCACAGTTGTTGGACTCGTTGGCGCCGCAGTTAGGCGCGATTTTGCAGTAAAAATTGCCGCCCGAGCCGCAGACATCGGTGTTCGGCGGCGTGGGACAGGAAAAACTCGGCGCGCCGTTCGTAACGCAAGCGCCCGGACCGGCGGCGGCGGGAATGGCTAAGAGCAAAGCGCTAATTGCAAATGGAAAAAATACGAAATACGAAATACGAAATACGAAAATCGGAGATCCGTTCCCTAATGCCGGTGATTTTTTGAGTAACCTCCTCATGGATTTATTGTCTCACGGATTAGGGTAAAGGGAATAGGGTATAGAAAAGTAATTTTTTTCTATTCGCTACTATCCACCATTCACTGTCCACTATCCCCTATTTACAACACGCGATCGGCAATGACTGGCTGCAGCTCGTGGCGTAAGCCGAACCGCCGACCGTTCCGTTAAACTTCCAAAAATCACCGTAACTCGTGTCCGCGGAGCTGGACCAGCCGATACAATCGTTTGATGCCGGCGAGGTGTAGCCCGGGCCGCCGTTCGCCACCCAAGCATTGCCGCTCGCGGGCAGAGATGTTGGATAACAGCCGACCGTAGAAACTATCTCGTCTGGAGTGCAGATGTACCGATCAGCGCCGCATTTGCTATTGGCTCCATTGTAACCGCCGACCTCTGCGCCTTTGTAACTTGAGGCGGTGATGTGGTCGAATCCACCATTTGCGCAATACCCAGACATCCAGACGCCAAAACCGCTGCTGTCTCTGGAAGTCAAAACCAAACCAGCGGCCGCCCCGGGTATCAACTTGAACTCTTGTTTTATCGTCAAGACGCCATCGGTGGTGATGTCGCCGGCATTCTGCCCGCCGCCCGCGCCGATAATCGTGCCCTTGACTCCGTCGCCGAAATAAGCGTTGGGGGTGGTGATTTTCCAGACCGAATCAGGAGAATAACCGCCGAAGGCGCCGCTTCGACCGACCGAGAGGTCGGATGCTCCGCCGGAAATCACGAGAGAACCGGTCATGGTGTCACCGATTTTTTTAACATAGCCGGTCAGTCCGGTAAAAGCCGGGTTGATAGAAATGGAGTCCGCGGCGACAGTGATGCCCGTGCCCGCGCCAATGTTCAGAGTCCCCGCGCCGGTAATCGGGTCAGCGGGCGAGGCGGTTAGGCCAAGCCCGGCTGTTATTGAAGTCACCGTCCCCGCTCCGCCGCCCCCTCCCCCGCTCGGCCAAGTGGTGATACAGCCGCCGGTTGGCGCGGCGCCCGGGAGACAAAGCTGCTGCGCGGTGACGGTGCCGACTACCCCCAAGGTAAAACCGCCGCCGCCCCAGTTGCCGAAGTTAAAAGAGGTGTTAGCCGCGCTGTCCACCCGAATCGCTTTGCCGGCCGCGGCCAAAAGGTCGCCGGCGAATTTGATGTCTCCGCCGATGTTCATGTGCCCGCTCTGCGGCGTGGAGAGGAGCGGCGTGCCCACGAGCGCGTAAGCGTAGCCGCTGCAGGTGCCGGTGCAGGGGTCAAAGGTCTGTCCCACCGAGCAGGTGTTGGGCTTGGGTGTCTGACAAGTCCCCGAACAATTAATGTAGCCGGATTTGCAAGTACAAGCGCAGGAGTTGCAGTCGTATTGCTGATTGGCGCCGCATACCGGTTCGCTCCCGTAGGCCGCGCAATAGTAATTCGGCGCGGCGCCGCAGATGTTGCCGGTCGGCGTGCCCGGACAGGAAAAGGAAACAATCCCGCGGTCTTCGGCGGTGCAGGAAGGCGGGTCCGGCGCCACAGCCAAAGCGGGAGCGGCAAATAGCAAAGCGTTAATCGCAAAGAGCGAAAATCCGAAAATCGAAATACGAAATCCGAAAATCGGCACTCTAAAGTTGATTTTTTTGTCACGACCTTCACTCATAACTTTCTATCCCCTATTCACTATTCCCTATATCCTATTTACAACAAGCGATCGGCAAAGTAATGCTGCAGCTCGTGGCAAAAGTTTTGCCGCCCGCCGGACCAGCAAACTGCCAAAAAGTGCCGTAGGCGGTGCTGGCGCCGGAAGTCCAACCGGCGCAGTCATTGGCCGCCGGCGAAGTAAAACCCGGGGGGCCATTCGCCACCCAAGCATTGCCTGAAACCGGGACAAGGGTCGGAGCGCAGCGGACAGTGGCCAGCATCTCATCAGGCGTGCAGATATGAGCGCCAGCGCCGCTTGCGGCGACGCAGGCATCATTGACCGTTTTGTAATTGCCCACGGCTCCATTGTAGCTCGTCGGCGTCAGCTTATCGAACTTACCGATGGAACAGCCGAGGCCGGTGAGCTTGGAGCCGTCGCCAATAAAAAAACCGTCAGTTTTGACATCGCCGGCACTCTGCCCAGGGCCGGCGCCGATTATTGTCCCCTTTGCGCCGTCACCAAAATAGGCATTCGGCGAAGTGATCTTCCAAGTATTGTCCGGCGAGTAGCCGCCAAAGGCGCCGGCGCCGACGCGGCCAGAGCCGGTGATATAAAAATCCGCCGTCTGCTGGGCGGTGGTATTCCAAATCGGCCCGGGCACGTTATTTTGCGGCGGCGGCACGCTCGGCGCCGTAATCCAGTTTTGCGCCGACACGGTCGCGCCAATCGTGACGCCGAAAGCGACGAATACCAAAAGCACAAACTGCACACTGCTTTTCAAAGTGCGGCGCCGTTTCCGAGCCATAAAATTCCCCAAGCAAAGTCGAGGGGTTGCATTAATCTGAAATATCGTAATCCCTTGACGGGCTCGGGAACTTAATTTTCTTAAAGTATATCACTTTTTTGGCAATCCCGAGCTAATCACCATCCAAAAAACTATCCACAGGCCATTTTCAAAATAAATGCCGTATTTTTTCCAAATTGCGTTATAATTGCCAAAGCCGTCATCTCCTATGACCAGCAAGCTTTTTTACGCCGCGATTGCCGTGCTTTTAGTCGCCACCGCTTATCTTGGCGGCGTTGCTTCGGTTTGGAACGGCCGCTACGAACAGGGCTATAAAACCGGTTTTGACGCGGCGCGGCAAAAATTGAGTGGCGCGACAACGGTCAATCTTCAACAAAATCCTCTTTACTCGCTGGCCGGAAAAGTCAGCGCCATTGAGGATTCAAAAATAAAAATTACTGTTCCTCAGGTCGTGCTTGACCCCTTTGCCGAACAAGCTCCGACCGAAAGAACTGTAGTTGCTTCGAGCTCAACGGCGATAGAAATCCAAATGAGTAAGGATCCGGCTTTATTTCCCAAACTCCTGGCCGATTACCAAAAAAAGCTGGCGGAGTTTCAAAAAAAGGCAAAGCTCGGGGAACTCCCGCCAGCGCCGCCGTCTGCTTACGAACAAAAAAATGGCACCATTGCTGACATCCAAATTGGCGATACTATCCAGATTTTTGGCGAACCGACAACCGACCTGACCATGCTCCAAGAAATTACCGCTCTTAGGATTATTAAACAGGTCGCACCGACAAGCGCGCCAGCCGGCGCCCTGCCGCAGTAAGACTCGAGATTGGATCTCCGCGGGAGATCCAATCTCTTTTTATTTAAAAAAATGACCTGGTGCAGGTCATCCTTCCTGTCTACGGTCTTCCTCTCACGACCGGGTGCAGTAGTAGAGATTCTTCAGGCTTGGCGTCGCCTTGGAGGTAGCGGTCATGTTGATGGTCTTGGCGCCGTTCGTGACATTGCCCGACCCGCCCCACGACGCGTCCTCGAAGGAGATGAAGCTTCCGACCAGCTCGAAGCTGATGTCGAGTCCGGCACCGCTACAGAAGAAGTGGGAGCTTTTCCCCCACTTGGCCTCCATGTTGATGGAGCCGGAGGTGTTCCACTTCTGCCCCGTCGGTAGCCCATCCTTGAGCTCCTTCTTCTCGCAGCTCCAGGGAGCGCCGCTGATGTCGCGGCCAACGGGCAGGTGAGCTATCACCTGATTCACCGGGGAATTGGGGTTCGGAACGAACTCCGCCTTTCCGATCTGTCGCGGCGCGGCGAGGGTACCGGCCGGCGGGTCGATCTTGATTCCCGCGCCATCGAACCCGGGTTCGGCGGTGTCCACCTTGTAGGGTTTCCCCTTGTACTCGGAGACCTTGCCCCACGGCTCCCATTGGCCGATGGTTCCCTTGCGTACCGAGACCTGAGCTTCGGAGGGGTCCAGGTCGCCACTGTCCACGACAAGCGTGATCATGAAGACGCTTGTCTTGGCGTCGCCCTGACCACCCGAGTCGCTGGGGGCGCCGGCATTGCCTCCGGCTCCGTCGGCTTCGCTCTGACCGCCGACGCCGCCGGAGCCGCCGGAGTCGCCCACGGCCGTGCCGCCGGTGCCGGAATCCGCTCCTTTCGGACCGTCGGACGAACTGCCGCAGGCGGTAAGGAGGACCATCGCCAACAAGCAAACCAGCAAACTTGCCGTTCTCATCGAAAACTCCTTTTTCGCTTGTTTACTGCCAAAGAACGCCCTCGCGGGCGTTCCCGCTTGAGGTGATTGTCTAATCTATTCAAAAAAGACGCGGATGTCAAGTTACAGGGGTCGGACCCCTGTGGAGCTATTCTGGAAACTCGTCAAACTCCGGCGGCTCGTCAATTCGCTTGGCTTCTTCCAAAAGATCAGCCGCGAAAGCCGGTCGGTTTTCTAAAAACGCCGGCGGCTCTATTTCCCCTTCCTCTATTCTGATTGCGACATTTTCCAGCGCTTGCTGTCGGCGTTCCAACCGCGCCTCTAAAAATCGTCTGGCCGCCGGTTCGGGCGTCCGAGTAAGACGCCGTTTGATGCGCCGGGCATCTTCCGAAATTAAATTCGGAACGCCGGAAGACTCCAGTCCTACGCTTTGCACGGTCAAATTTTCAAGCCGTTCGAAGATATCTTCTTCGGCCCCCTCCACCATGCCTCTTGTCGGCTCGGATCGAACAACTTCCGCGGCGGCGGCATTGCCCGCCTCGAGCTCGCGGTTAATCTCGGCAAGCGATTTTTGGGCGTTCCGTTTTTTCAGGCGCAGACGCTCGGCTTCAGCCAAACGGTGGTCAAGCCGGCGCAAACGCGCCGCTTCGCGCGCCTTGGCGCCAATAGCCATAACTTTATCAAGTCCCTCAACTCCGCGTTTGACCGCGTAAAGCGGATGTTCCGGCGTTACCTCAGGACTGGAATAAGCATAGGCGGAAACGCCGCCAAAAGCGAGGAAGAGGCTTAGCGCCGGCACGGCCACCCGAGCAAACACCAAAAACGGCGAAGACGCCGCTGGCCCTAACTCGCGGCTGAGGCCTCGCCAGAGCGCGGCCTTAAATCCGCGACGCGGCGCGAACGCGCGACGCCAACGCCTCATAGTCAGCCAAAATTTTATCGCTTCTAACATACTTGGTAGTAGAACGCCGGCTTCATTTTGCTATCTTAAGATTGAATTTTAGGCTTTACCGTCATCCCGAGCGGAGCCGAGGGATCTTCAATTCTTTCGATCGCAGAATAGAAGTTCTCTCCACCTTTTTTTCCCCTTAACGCGGCACGCAGCTCTCGTATCGCCCGAAAGGTCGCCACCTTGAGCGCGCCTTTTTCCTTCCCCAGCAGTTCGGCCATCTCCTCGTAACTTAATTCCTCTAGGTACTTCATCCGGAC
>SCSU01000054.1 GCA_004299275.1 Patescibacteria group bacterium | reverse complement strand
GGCCGGAACTGCGATAGTGATTTATCAAGTGATTCCTGGCGATGGTAAAAATCCAGCTGGACCTGGAGCGCGACTCGTCGTAACTCGGAAAGGCCTTGAGCGCTTTGACAAAAATCTCGCTTACCAAGTCCTCGGCCAGCTCGCGATTGCCGACGCGGAACAGGACAAACCGGTAAATCTTATTGAAGTGAGTCTCGTAAAATTTACGGAACTTTTCGGGATTCATGCGGTTTTCCTGTTAGAAATACACAAAAATCGCTGCCGTGTAACAAAAAACGAGTAAACAGCAACAGAAACTGAAACAGGAACGAAAATAGGGACAGCTACTGTTTCTCTTGCTGTTGCAGTTACTGTTTCTGTTTTTCCCCCTTAATCAGAATCATCGCCGCGATGGGGAGGATAATCCAAACAAACTTGCCAGTGTCGCTCGTAAAAATCTGGCGAGTCACCATGGTCAGGTGGGCAAGCGCGCTTGGCGGTAGATAAGAAAGGATAACGCTGGTCAAGAGGCCGACGTGGAGCGTGGAGAAAAGCAGAATTTGCCACCATTTGCCGTGGTCATCCAGAGAAAAACTTCTGGCCAGCGCGGTTTTAGACAGCAGGAAAAAGAGCACCAGAAAAACGCTGACAAAAGTGGTGATTTGGAAGGCGAACGCCTGCCCCAAACTGATATTGGCTTTAAAGGTGTGGAGATAGGGGGCGTTGTTCACGACCGCGAGGTCCATGTAAATCGCGACAATCAGCATCACCACCCGCTCGCGCCCCATGGAGAGCCCGTAGACCAGCGAACCGACCAGGAAAAAAAGTAAAATAAAAAGATCCCAGGTCGGGGTGGCGAGATTGATTTTACTCACCAGTCCGACAATCCAGCCGAGGTCAATCGAGGGCATAACGGTATTATTGTACTACGATTTAGTGAGTCGTGAGTAGTACATAGAATGTAGAACATAGCCTAGCCTCCTCGAGATTGGATCTCCCCTGCCTACCGGCAGGCAGGCGCTGGTCGAGATGACATTATCTAAATTGAAATTCTCTCCACGCTGGTCGAGAAGACGATTATTTTATTCAAGCTCCAGCTCCCCTAACAGCCGACGCTGGTCACGGGTAAGTTTTTTGGGCGTCATTACTGTTACCTCCACCAAAAGGTCGCCGCGACCGGCGCGCGGGCTCTTGATTCCCGCGCCGCGGACTCGGAGCACCTGGCCGGACTGGATGCCGGCGGGGATATCCAAACGCAACGGGCCTTCCAGAGATTGAACTTTAACCTCGCCTCCCAACGCGGCGGTGCTAAAGCCGATTTCGATTTTTGTCACCAAATCCTGACCGGAGCGGCTGAAGCGCGGGTCGGGTTTGACCCGGAGACGGATAAAAAGGTCGCCAGCCGGCGCGCCATGGAGCCCGGCCTCGCCCTCGCCCGCCACCCGGAGAGTTTCGCCGCTATCCACGCCCGGCGGAATGTTGACGCTTATCCGGCGATGTTCCTTGCGCACGCCGGTGCCGGTACAGCGCTCGCAACGCCGCGAAACTGTTTGCCCGCCGCCATGGCATTCCGGACAGACGCGACTGGCCCGCATCGCGCCAAAAATCGTTCGCTGGGTTTCCATCACTTGCCCGCTGCCGCGGCACTTGCCGCAAGTTTTGACTTCACTACCGGGCTCGCCGCCCGAACCGCCGCAACGTTCACAACGCGCGGTTTTGTAAAGTTCAATCTCGCGCTCCACTCCTTTAGCCGCTTCCTCAAAACTAAGCGTCAAGTCAACGGCAATGTCTTCCCCCTGATTCCTTTGCCGCCCGCGAGCCGCGCCCCCGCCACCAAATCCAAAAATATTCCCAAACAGGTCGCCGAGGTCCTCCATGTTGATGTTTTGCTCAAAGCCGCGGAATCCCTCAAACCCGCCAAACGGTCCGCCGCCCGGCGCGCCGCCCTGCTCAAACGCCGCACTGCCAAAACGGTCGTACTGCGTCCGTTTTTTTTCGTCGCCTAAAACCTGATAGGCCTCATTGACCTCCTTAAAACGCTCAGCATCACCGCCTTTGTCGGGGTGATGCTTATGAGCCAGCGCGCGAAACGCCTTTTTAATCTCCTCCGCCGAAGCGCTTCGCGCCACGCCGAGAGTTTTGTAATAGTCTTTGGCCATGGATAGCGGCTATCCCTTAAACCCAATATCCCCGCTCCCGGCCGGCGCGCTGGCTTCCTCAATCTTCCCAAACTGCGACTCGTAGCGGCCGACGTTTTCCTGAAGCGCGGCCAGGAGCCGCTTCATGTGTCCGGGGGAGGTAATAATTTTGCTGACTAGCTCGCCAACCGGCGGATGAACGTTGGCAAACTCCAGCACAAACTCTTCCTTGGTGTGAGCCACGCGCATCAAGTTAGCGTAGCTCCCCACCAAAATTTTCTGGTCGGCATTGACTTGAATTTGCTGTGGCTGCTGTTCCATAAGGATAGTTATTTCGCTTCCACGTCAATCGGCCCGCCCTCCTTTTTCTCACCGCCTGCTGTGTCCGCCGTAGCCTTGGCGGAGGCGGAGTACATCGCCGCGCCGATTTTTTGCGCCGCGCTGGTCAGCTCATCAGCCGCAGACTTAATCGCTTCGGCGTCCTCGCCGTCCTTCG
Organism: Patescibacteria group bacterium; assembly: GCA_004299275.1. Lineage (GTDB taxonomy): Bacteria > Patescibacteriota > Patescibacteriia > 2-12-FULL-57-11 > 2-12-FULL-57-11 > SCSU01. The sequence goes on along the minus strand of SCSU01000054.1, from coordinate 15,076 downwards.
CTTTTTTAAGCGCCTCCAGCTTTTCCTCCACCGCCTTTTTGTCCTCGGCGCTGACCTTGTCCCCCGCTTCTTTGAGCATCTTTTCCGTGGTGTAGACCAGCGTATCAGCGTTGTTTTTGAGGTCAACCAATTCGCGGCGCTTTTTGTCCTCGCCGGCGTGGGTCTCGGCCTCCTTTTTCATCCGCTCCACCTCGTCTTTGGAGAGTCCCGAGCTCGCGGTAATGGTAATTTTTTGCTCTTTGCTTGTGGCCCGGTCCAAGGCCCTCACATTCAGGATGCCGTTCGCGTCCAAGTCGAATTTTACCTCAATCTGCGGGATGCCGCGCGGCGCCGGCGGGATGCCGTCAAGGATAAAAGTGCCGAGGGTCTTGTTGTCCTTGGCGAATTCGCGTTCGCCTTGGAGCACGTGGATTTCCACCTGCGGCTGGCTGTCGGCGGCGGTGGAAAAAACCTGCGACTTGGAGGTCGGGATAGTGGTGTTGCGGTCGATGAGGCGTGTCATTACTCCGCCCAAGGTTTCAATCCCTAGCGAGAGCGGGGTGACGTCCAAAAGCAGGAGCTCGCCCTTGATGTCGCCCTGCAAGTTGCCGGCCTGGACCGCGGCGCCGACGGCCACGACTTCGTCCGGGTTAACGGTGATGTTCGGTTTTTTGCCGAAAAATTTCTCCACGGTTTGCTGGACCAGCGGCATGCGCGTCATCCCGCCGACCAAAATGACCTCATTGATGTCGCCGGTTTTGAGTTTGGCGTCCTCGAGCGCCCGGCGGCAGGGCTCGAGCGTCTTTTCCACCAGCTCGCCGACGAGCGACTCGAGCTTGGCCCGCGTGAGTTTCAAAAGCAGATGTTTCGGCCCTTCGGCGCCTTGGGTAATGAAGGGCTGGTTCAACTCCGTTTCGGTCGTGGTGGAAAGTTCAATTTTCGCCTTCTCCACCGCGTCCTTAATCCGCTGGAGCGCCAGCTGGTCTTTGGCGAGGTCAATCCCCTCGCTTTTCTTGAACTCGTCCACCACCCACTGGATGAGCCGCTGGTCAAAATCGTCGCCGCCCAAGTGGGTGTCGCCGTTCGTGGCCCGCACTTCCACCGTGTTCTGATTTTCCGCGGCGCTGTAAGCGATTTCCAAAACCGAGACGTCAAAAGTGCCGCCGCCCAAGTCGTAGACCACGATTTTTTCGTCCTTTTTGCGGTCAAAGCCGTAGGCGAGCGCCGCGGCCGTCGGTTCGTTGATTATCCGCCGCACCTTGAGCCCGGCGATTTCGCCGGCATCCTTGGTGGCTTGGCGCTGGCTGTCGTCAAAGTAAGCCGGCACGGTAATCACCGCCTCGCTGATTTTTTCGCCGAGTTTTTCCTCGGCGTCGGCCTTGAGCTTTTGGAGCACCATGGCCGAGATCTCCTGCGGCGAAAGTTCTTTGCCGCCCAAAGAAACCTTGACTCCCTCGCCAGACTTCACCATCGCGTAGGGCAGGAGTTTGAGGTCGCGCTGGACCTCGCTGTCGCCCCAGCGCCGGCCAATCAATCGCTTGACCGAAAAAACCGTGTTCTTGGGGTTCGTGACCGCCTGCCGCTTGGCCAGCTGGCCGACCAGGCGCTCGCCGGTTTTGGTCACGGCCACGACCGAAGGCGTGGTGCGGCTGCCCTCGCGGTTTTCCAAAACCTTGGGCTGGCCGCCTTCAATCACCGCCACGCAGGAATTAGTTGTTCCGAGATCGATTCCGAGAATTTTAGGCATAATGCAAAGGAAGGGTTAATGACTACGAAAGTACGAATATTCTACGAAACTACGAATAAACCGTATTCGTAATTTCGTATTCGATTCGTATTTTCGTAGGCGGTTTTATTTTTTAACGTTGACTTTAATTGTCTTGGCCGCGGCTTCGGCGCGCTTGGGGATACGGATTTTGAGCAATCCCTTCTCAAAAGTCGCCTCGGCCTTGTCGCCGTCAACCGGCGCCGGCAAGGCCACCTGGCGATAGAAGGAACCGTAGCGCACTTCCTTGCGGTAGTAGTCCTTTTCCTCCACCTCGGACTTTTTTTCCGTCTCGCCCTTGATGGTCAGGATGTTGTTTTCCACCGTGACACTCACGTCATCGGGGTCAACTCCGGCGAGCGATGAGTCGACCATCACCGCGTCCTTCGTCTCGTAGACGTCAACCGCGGGAACAAAGCCCCGATCAGCCCCGCGGAGAACCGGCAGATCGGAGAAAAACCGCTTCTCGAGCTCTTCCATCGGCTCAAAGAACGGCGACCAGCGAATGAGAGACATATAACGAATAAGTATTACGAATTAAAGCGAATACGCAGCGAATAAATCCCTCCCCCTTCGGGGACTCCCTTTAGAAAAGGGAGAATAAAACCGAATTAGTTTTTATTCGCTTGGGATTAGCTTCGATTCGCTATCCTGCTTGCCGACAATCACCTTCGCCGGCCGGATAACGCGACCGGCGAGCTCATAGCCGGGCGCTATAACACGGACAACCTTGTTCGGCTCGCCCGGCCCGAAGTCGCCGGGCTCGCCCGGCTCTTCGCCCACGGCCTCGTGGCGGCTGGTGTCGAAAACATCCCCCGCCGCTCCGAAAGCCCTGACCTCGTGCCGCGTGAGCGCGTCCTCAAACTGCTTTTGAATCAAAACGACGCCCTTGACCCAACCGAGCTCTTTTTGAGCGTCAGGAATGTGCGCGACCGCCTCGCACAAGTTGTCGAGCACCGGCAAAAATTCGGTAAAGAGCGCCGTGGCGGCAAAACGCGCGAATTCCTGTTTTTCGCGGGCGAGCTCTTTTTCGCGATTCTGATAATCGGCCATGGCGCGCTTCCAGCCAGCCAAATATTCCTCGGCGCGAATTTTCCAGTCTATCTCTTCGCTTTTTAGCGGCTCGTCGGACATACTCTACTGTTAGCGGGTTAGCGCGTTAGCGAGTTATCGCGTTAACCCGCCAACACGCCAACTCGTTAACTCGCTAAACATTTTTAACCAAATGCCCCGGCCAGCATCTGCCGCGTCAGATTTAGTAAACCGTAGCAACGCTCATAATCCATGCGCATCGGGCCGAGAATGCCGAGCACGCCGAATTTCTTGGACGCGACCGGACAGCGGACGATGACCGTGCCGCAGAGATTGCCAAAGGGATTCTCCTGGCCAATCCAGACCAAGGTCTCGTCTTTAACGCGCGGGAAAATGTCGCCGACAATGTCATCCAGCCGGTCAATGAGCTCGGAGAAACGCACCACTCGTCCGTACTCCTGAAACTCCGGCTGGCTGAAAAGGTGCGAAACGCCGGTGTAGTAGATGTGCCGCGGGGCGAAGGCGACGAGCACCGCTTCCTGCGCCTGCTCGGCAACGTGTTTGGCCACGGATTTGACCGCCGCCTCCGGGTCGCTGTCTGCCTGGGGTAGACGGATTTTGGCTTTGGTTTTCGCCGCGGACGCCTCGCGGGAAATCACCAAATCAACGTAGGTCCGAAAGCCGCGTTCAGTGGGGATGCGGCCGGCCGAGGTATGCGGCTGTTCAATCAGCCCCAGTTCCTCAAGCGCGCCTAACTCATGGCGAATGGTGGCGGAAGAAAGGTCAAAGCCGTGTTTTTGGACCAGCGTTACCGAACCAACCGGCGCGGCGGTTCTGACGTACTCGCTGACCAAGGCCTTGAGCAGGTCCTTTTTTCTGGTGTCTAAAGAAACGGTGGTCATATACTAGCACTCAAAGCCGGAGAGTGCTAACGGCAGTATAAAAAAGCCCCGAAAACCCGTCAAGGGCCCATGAGAATCTGCCACACTAGAGACGCTCCACTTTTAACGTATACAAGCGTAGTTTGGCAAAACAAAAAAAGGTTGGGGGCTCGGTTTGCCGAGCATATCCCAACCATCATCGCCCGTATTGCCGCGCACCGCGGCCCAGCATTCACTCGCTGGGGCAACAGAAAGCCATGAATGACGCCCGCTTACACCCTGCGGCGTCGGCGACCTGTTCCACTTCCTCGAACTTTACGTCGGGCCCGGTGCTGTAATTGAAAACGCACGGACCGCAACGCGGGTCACTTCTTTCCAGCTTGCGCCAGATCCCGGGCGCAACCTGTTCGGTCTCGCCGATCTGCAGGTGACTGACGCATACCGGCTCTTTTTTCGCCGGCAAGCCGTTCCGTTCGATGATCTCGACGCTCGTGGCCACAAACTGACCGCGCGAAGAATGTCCACGCAACTTCAGTATCACGCCGCGACCGTCCTTGGTTTCTCCCCAGAACGGAAGTTCTTTTAGCGCCTCAGCTGCGGCGCCTTCGGCTGTGAGGTATCGGGCATCTCGCCCCCAATTGTTGGGAGCCCACCCCCGGGTAGCTACATCAGGATGACCTGGTCCGGGCTGACCCGACGCTTGGCGCGGATGCTGGTCCGCTGGCAGGATCACGTGAGAGAAATCCCAATGCCCGGCATAAGTCCCACGGATGGAGACGTCGCAGGTGTCATAGAGTCCTGGAGATGCGTAGGGACCCTGCGACGCTTCCAAGGACTGCGGCATCGACAGTGCTACGTCATAGCGCACCTCGTACCCGGGCGGTGGGCAAACGTGGCTTTGACACGTGTTGGACGTTGAACCGATGGACCAGCCGCCCCCGCACTCTCTCGTGCATCCGAAACCGGAAGACACGGTGATGACGAAGAGGATGCAGGAGACAAGAACATCCCAGAAAAATCTCATCGCCGACTCCTTTTGTTTTGTGTCCGACGTTTGACGTACAGGCCTGCTCTAAGGAATATTGTAACGTCCGGTCAGAATTTAGTGTCAACAAAGAAACTTGTCAAGGGCCCGGGGGCGAGCACGAGGCTCGGCCCCGACGTGACGTCGGGGCCGAGCCTCTGGCGAGCGTGAACTATGCACGGACCTTGAAGGTCCGAAGTCACTCCTCGCGCCGGATATTGGCGCCGAGGGCGGCGAGCCGCTCCTCAATCCGCTCGTAACCGCGGTCAATTTGGGAAATATTTTCAATCTTGCTCTCCCCCTCGGCCGCGAGCGCGGCGACCAGCAGCGCCAAGCCGGCGCGGATATCCGGCGACTCCAGGTGCTTGCCGCGCAGAGGCGTCGGCCCGCGGACAATGGCGCGGTGCGGGTCGAGCAGAGTAATCTTCGCGCCCATCGTATTCAATTTGTCGGTGTAAAATAAACGGCCGTCAAAAATCGTCTCGTGCACCAGTGACTCCCCTGCCGCCTGCGTCAGCAATACGGTAAAGGGCGCCTGCAAGTCGGTGGGGAAGCCAGGGTATTCGTGCGTGGTGATGTTAAGCGCGCGGAGTTCGCCGGCTGGCCGGATTTTCACGAAGTCGCGGCCGACCTCGAGCGGCACGCCGATTTTTGCGAGATGCGCGAGCGGCACCTCCACAGCGGCGGGGTCGCAGTGCGTAATGGTGAGCTCGCTCCGCGTCGCGGCGGCGAGCGCGGCAAAACTCCCGACTTCCAAACGGTCGGGCATTACCTTGACTGCGGCGCCAGCCAGCCGCTCCACGCCTTCGATGGTAATCGTCGGCGTGCCGTCGCCTTTGATTTTCGCGCCCATGCTCCGGAGCATCTCCGCGAGCTGTGAAACTTCCGGCTCCATCGCCGCGTTCACGAGCGTGGAGACGCCGGGCACCCGGCTCGCGAGCATCAAGAGCGCCTCGGTCACGGTGTGCGAGACGAAAGGAAAAACGAAACGCGCCGCGTGCAAACGATTGGCGGTAAAGGTGAGCTCATCCTCCCCTTCCTCTGCCCGGCCGCCAAAAGCGGTGAATCCTTCGATAAACAAATCAATCGGCCGCTTGCCCAAAGCGCAACCGCCGGGATGCGGCAGGGTGACGCGGCCTTCGCGCGCGAGCAGAGGGCCGATAGCGAGCGTGGAGACGCGAATTTTAGGCGCGTGCTCGCGGGAGAGTTCCGTCGTCGTAAAGGAATCGGCGCGGATGGTATAATGGCCGCCGGCGGAATTCTCTACTTTAACGCCCAGAGCGCGGAGCAATTCCACGAGCCGCGCGACATCCGCGATTTCCGGCACATTGCTCAAACGCACCTCCTCGCCGGTAAGGAGAGCGGCTAAAATTAGCTTGAGCGCGGCGTTCTTGGCGCCGGCAACCGCGACCTCGCCACGGAGCGGTTGGCCGCCGACAACGCGAAAATGTGGCATAGCGAGGCGAGAATAACATAAATAGTGAATCGTGAGTAGAGCGGAAGATAGTTCTCCCTTTCCTAAAGGGAGTACCCGCAGGGGGAGGGAATTATCGGGTGCAGGGAATAGTGGATAGGGGATGGGAAAGGAGGAATAAATCCTCCGGCTCGCCGTCGCGTAGCCGCTATGGCGGAGCACGGCTCGCCGTCGCGTAGCCGCTATGGCGGAGCACGGCTCGCCGTCGCGTAGCCGCTATGGCGGAGCACGGCTCTGAGCTCGCCACCTCCTTTAGGAAAGGAGGAATATAATTACTCACTATCCCGCCTTTGGCGGGACCCCGCCCCGCCTCTGGCGGGGTGACTCTCTACTCACTGAAATTACTACTCATGCGTCCGGCCACCATCATTAAATTGATTGTCCTCGCGATCTTCGTCACCGTCGGTCCGACGCTGCTGCTCTGGACCGCCGGTTATCGCTGGAATCCCCGCTCCGGCAAAATTGAGGCGACCGGTATCCTGGTCATTGACTCGGAACCGGCCGGCGCCTCAATTTCCATCGGCGAGGAAAACATCCACACCATCACTCCGGCGCGGCTCACCGCTCTCCTCCCCCGCAGTTATACCGTGACTGTGGAAAAAACTGGCTACCGACGCTGGCAAGGCACGTCAAAAGTTGACGGCGGCAAAACAGCCTTCCTGACCCGCGTCCGGCTTTTTCCCGAAAATTCGCCGGAACTTTTGCTGGAGCGCGCGGTCAAAAAACTCGCCCTCTCCGCCGACGAAGCGACTCTGGCCGCGGCAATTAAAACCGAATCCGGCGGCGAAATTTGGGCAATCAACGCCGCGAACGGCGAAAAAAAACTTCTCGCGGAATTTCCGGACGAGGAAATTGAAAAAATTGACTGGTCGCCGGCCGGCAAAAATTTGCTCGCTGTATCGCGCAATCCGACGGGGCTCAGGGCCGCGATTATCTCCGAGGGTAAAAATGTCAAACTGAATCCGCCGGAAGGCGCGCTCGCGGACATCAACTGGAGCGGCAGCGACCCGAACCGCCTGCTCTTAACCACGATTGACCGGAAAGGTGTCCGGTCCCTCTGGCTCCTCCCCGCTCAAGTAAGCCAGGCGACTCTGCTGGCCCGCCTGTCTTCGTCAAAATACCTTGCCGCCGCGCCTGTCGGAATACTTGAAGAAAATGTTTTGACTGTCGCCGAAGCGCGGGCCACTTCCACCGAAGTTTGGGCCAGAACCGCCGGCGACGTCAAAACCAAAACCCCTTTGCTCATTCTGCCTGACGGGCCATACGCCTTTAGGCCCGCGCCGAGTCCCTACCTTTTGCTCGCCAACCTTAACCGCGAACGACTGCTCCTCATTGACCGCGAAAGACGCGAGGTGCTGGAAGAAATTCCCGCCACGGCCGCGCTCTGGAACAAAGAAAATCGGCGTGAACTGCTCTACTGGGATGATGTGGAACTGGGCCTGGGGGAAGCGGGAAAGGAAAGAATAACCGTTACGCGTCTGGCCGAGGGGATTAAAAAAGCCGCCTGGCTCCCCGGCGGAACGCATGTTCTGCTGCTCGGCAAAAACAAACTGCTGGCGATTGAACGCCTGCCGCAGGGCGAGGGGCGGAGCACGACCGAGCTCCTCGCGTTGACCGAAGCGGCTGACTTCGCCCTCGCCGGTGAGAGCGCCTTTGTCGCCGGCGCGGTCGGCGAAAAAATCGGCTTGTGGCGAGTGCGGTTAAAATAACGGCCTACGAAAGTACGAGGCCCTACGAAAGTACGAATGTATTTAGGTATTCGTAATTTCGTATTCGATTCGTATATTCGTAGTCCTCTTATCTTCTACGTTCTATGTTCTATGTTCTACGTACTCTTTCAAATCTCCACCACTGAATTGTCCCCGATAATCATTTTGTGTTCCGACGCTCCCGCGTCTCCAACCACCTGGGCGCCGTAGCCGATTAAACTGCCGGCGACCCGGCCGCCGGCCTCGAGCCGCGCGTCATCAAAGACAATGGAACCAGCGAGTTCTGTTTTTTTTATCGTCACGCGGTTGCCGAGCGAGGTATAGGGCCCGATTGAAGCATTTTCCAAAACACAGTCCTCGCCAATCCAAACCGGACCGTGAATCGTGGTCTTTTCGCCAATGACTGTGCCGCGGCCTACGCGAATTTTTCCGACCAGCGTCGCGCTCTCGTGAACTCGGCCTCGATTGGCGGCACCGGAGGCGAGCGCTTCGTCCAAAAGCAGTCGATTGCCCAGCAGGAGGTCCTCCGGCTTGCCGGTATCCTTCCACCAGCCGGTGATTTCCTCGTAGCCGACTGAATAACCGTGCTCGATGAGCCAAGTATGGGCGTCGGATATTTCGTATTCGCCGCGCGCTGACGGCCGCACCGCGTCCACGGCCTTAAAGATATCACTGTCGTAAAAATAAATGCCGGTGACGGCGAAGTCGCTTTTGGGATGCACCGGTTTTTCGTCCACCCGGACGATTTTGCCGTCGCGGATTTCCGGCACGCCAAACCGCTCCGGGTCCGGCACTTTCGCCAGTGCCAAAAGCGCATTGTGCCCGCCGCTCTGGAATTTTTCCACAAAACGCCGAATGCTCCCCAAAACAATATTGTCGCCGAGATAAAAAACAAACGGTTCCTCGCCGAGGAAGGGCCGCGCCGTTTTAACGATGTGGGCGAGCCCGAGCGGCCCGCCGAGCTGTTCGATGTAAGCGACGCGCGCGCCCCAGCGCGAACCGTCGCCCACCGCGCGCTCGACGCTCCGGTCGCCCGGGTTCACGTTGATTGCGATGTCTTTAATCCCCGCTTCGGTTACTTTATCCAAAGCGTAAAAAATCATCGGCCGCCCGGCGAGCGGAATCAAGTGCTTGTTGGTGGTGGCAGTAATCGGGCGGAGCCGCGTGGCGTGCCCGCCGGCGGCGATTAAAGCTTTCATACCTTACGGTATTTTGGTCGGTAGAACGTAGAACATAGTACGTAGAAATGAATGTTCGATGTCGTTACTACATTCTATATACTACGTACTTTCACATATTCTCCAAGCGCTTGTTCCCAGCTCCGGAGCGGCGGCAGTTTGGTGTTCCGAAGCGCGGAGTAGACCGGCCGTTTTGCCTCGCGTTGGAACGCCAGCCCCGAGACCGGATTTACTTTGACCTTCAGCCCCGCGAGTTCAAAAATCTTTTGGCCGAAACCGTACCAGGTGCACTCGCCGGAATTGGTGAGGTGATAAATGCCAAAAGGTTTTTTATCGGCCACCAGACGGCGCGTGGCGGCGGCGAGGTCAACGACATAAGTCGGCGAGGAAACTTCCTCATCAATCAAATCAACTTCGCCGCGCGAGCGCCCGAGCTCAAGCATAGCGTCCACAAAACTTTTTTTCGCCAGCGCCGAGCGACCGGCCGCGCCGAAAAGCCGCGAAGTCCGGATTAGGTAATACTCGGCGCCGGACTGCTGCAGCAATTTTTCGCCCAGCGCTTTGGTGCGGCCGTAGGCCGAGAGCGGGCTCGGCTGAACGTCCTCGGCGTAGCCGTCTTTTTTGGTCCCCTCAAAAACGTAGTCAGTGGAAAAATGCACAATGGTGATGGCAAGGATCTGACAGATGTCGGCGATGGAGCCGACCAAACTCGCGTTCAGATATTTGGCCTGTTCTTCCTCCTTTTCCGCCCGGTCAACGTCGTTCCAAGCCGCGGCGTTAAGCAGGAGGTCGGGCATAAAGGCGGTAAGCCGCCGCGAGACCTCGTCGGGCCGGGTGAGGTCGAGCTCTTCTTTGTCCCAGGCGGCGAGCTCGCCCATATCGGAAAATGCCCGGACCAGTTCTTGCCCGAGCATGCCCTTGGCGCCGAGGATGAGAATTTTCATAGCCAACCTTGCCAAGATTGGATCTCCAGCGGGAGATCCAATCTTGATATTGCATTATTCCCGCGACGAGCTGATTTCCGAAAGCAAAACGTTCTCCACAAAAATCCCGCGCGGGAAAAAAATGCGCTCCAGCTCGTTTTTGGTCTCAATCTCCACCGCGTCGCGGCGACTGGAGCTGATGTCGGCTTGGCTGTAACGCGAGGCAATCATCCGTAGCCGGCTCTGGATGGTCGGCCGCACGATCTTGGCCACAAAATCTTCGCCGATGTTCTGCCAGATGGTCGGTATCTGATTCATGTCCAAGCGGAGCAGAATCGTCCCCTCAATCACGATCCGCCGGCCGTCAACGGACTGGGCGCTGATCGGCTGGTCGCCGAGCCCGCGCACGTTCTCCGGGTTGAACTGCCGCGAAATGGAGTACTCGAGCGTCTGGGTGTTAAACAGTTTGGCTTTCTGCCAAAACGGAATCTTCAAATGCAGTCCGGGAGTGAGCACTTTGCGGAGCACTCCCCGCCCGAGGTCATAAACGCAAGCCACGTAACCCGGGGGTACGTAAATAAAAAGGCCCTTGATCACGTCCTCCATGACAAAGGTGTACATCAATTTGTCCAACGAGTCGGCCATAGATGATTTGCGGGGGTTGGATTTGTCCGGCAAATCCAACCTCAATCGCTCTGAATGCTAGAAAAAATCGCGGTTTTAGTCAATTGTCCCGGCCCACGGCTTCGCCAATGTTTTTAAAACCATCTCGCGTGAGCAGTTTGACCAGGCCCAGATTAATCTCGCTCGCGGTTTGCGGCCCGCGAAAAATCATGCCGGTAATGAGCTGGATAAGCGAGGCGCCGGCGCGAATCTTGCGATAAGCGTCCGCGGCGGTGAACACGCCGCCGGTGCCGATGATGACGGCACGGCCGCCGGTTAACCGATAAACCCGCTTAATCATCTGATCGGACAGGTCGGCGACAATTTTCCCCGAAAGCCCGCCCTGCTCCGGTACTTGCGCGTCCAGAATTTTCGGGTTGTCTCTCTTTTTAGTCAAATTGGTGCAGACAAACCCGTCCACTTGAGCGGCGAGCGAAACCTCGACGATCGTCTCGACTGTCGCCGGCTCGAGGTCGGGCGAAAGTTTGACGAAAATCGGTTTGGTTTTGGGAATGGTGTTCAGGCGAGCAAGCAGAGCGGCGAGGCGGGCGCGGTCAGTGAAGGGCTGGCCGCCGAAGGCGTTCGGACAGCTGATGTTGACCGTGACGTAATCGCCGACCGCTGCGAGCGTCCGGTAGGCCTCAAAATAATCCTGAATTCCGGCGGCGGTCTCCGCCGTCTCGGGACAATTGGCCTTGGCAATGGAGACTCCTACCGGAAAAACAAATTTTTTGCCGCGCAGGCGTTTTTCAATCGCCGCCGCGCCTTCATTTTTTAAACCGTAGTAGACCACCAGCGCTTCGGACTTTTTAAGCCGCCACAGACGCGGCTTGGGATTGCCCTCGCACGGCCGGCCGGTGATTGAGCCGACCTCCATAAAACCAAAACCCACCGCGGGAATAATGCCGGTGAGCCAAGCGTTTTTGTCAAAACCGGCGGAGAGGCCGACGGGATTTGGAAAGGTGATGCCCTTAATCGTCTGAGTCAGCGACGGGTGCCGGTAGTCAAAGAGTAATCGCGCGAGCTCGCGCGCCGGCGCACGCCGCCCCAAAAAAACTCCGGCCGCGGTCAGCCGGTCGTGGACTCGCTCCGGGTCCAGCCGAAAAAAAATCGGTTTGAACAGCCGCCGGTAAAAAAAAGAAAGCAGGCGATTGCGGCGCGCGGTGACGAATTCTCCGGCCATATCAGTCGGCCGCCTCCCCGGGACGGACTCTAAAAATCACCAGGCGAACCGACGCTAAGGCGCTGGAGAAAATGAGCGAGGTCAAAATGAAAAGCGATTTGACCATCGGCAGATACCAAAGAACAAAAAATACGAAAAGCGGAAAGAACACCAGATAAGCCAGGTCGGAGCGGTCCATGCGCGCGCGGCGCTGGAGCGAAATCGCGATTTCTAAAAATAAATAAACGCCGACCGCCGCCGCCCAACCCAATGACCTCGCTCCGAGTTCAAAACTGTAAAATGTGCTGTCAATCGCCTCAGGCCGGACGATAAAAGGATAGAGGGACCCTAGCTCGTAATTGATTCCGGCCATGAACACCTGATAGAGCACAATCAGCACCAGGAGCTGGAACAGGAGGGCGGCGACTTTGGCCCAAGGACTGACTTTGTGGCGCGTTAAGAGTTCGCGGATGCGCTCTTTCATCAGCACCGGGTCGGTGCGATTTTCATCTTCTATCGCCCGAATTTTAGATTGCAGGCGGTCAAAAGCGAGCGCATTGCGTTCTGAAACGATGGAGAAGGGCAGGAGCGCGACGCGAATCACCACGGTGAGCGCGATGACCGCCGCGCCCAGTGAATTGAAGCCGATAAAATTATAAAGGTAAATCAAGAGGTTCAAGAGCGGCACGTAAAACCAGTCATGCCAGATCATAGCGAGTGGCTAATAGCCGAAATTCAAAATCATTATTGTAGCCCCCCGGTTCTCCGTCATCCCGAGCGAAGTCGAGGGATCTTCAATTCTTATTGTTTCGTTGACGAATTGAAGTTCTCTCCGCCCGGGTCGAGATGACGGTTATTTTATTACAGCAACACCGTCATCTCGTATCCAACCTGTCTCTCGAAGGAGGTCGAGAAACTACTTTCGTCTTTGGCGGAGGATAACATGTCTTTTGCTTCCTCGCTACTCGATATTGGATCTCCCAGACCTTGAAGGTCAGTTTTGCAGACCTTCAAGGTCGATCTCTACGGCACGCGGTAGCGGTAGAGATTCCCCTGCTTGGCTTCCGGCTTCCAATGCGGAAAAGGGAAGGCGTTCACCACCACTCGGGCGCCGGGGTTTAGCGCCGCCGGGAGCCAGCGCTCGAGCCGCGCCATCTCGCCGGGCAGGAGATAAATAAAAATCACCGACGCCCGCCGGAGGTCAGCGCCGCGAAAACTCGCGCGGTGGATTTTTGCGCGGGCCGCGAGCGAGGCGCGGCGGATGGCGAACCGCGCCAAAAAAACCAGCAAGGGATTTAGTTCAAAGCCCTCGGCGCGGGCGCCGGTGGCGGCCGCGGCTAAGACCAGCCGCCCGTCACCGGCGCCGAGGTCAACCGCGAGCTCGCCCGGCTGGAGCCCGGCGAGCGCAATCATCGCGGCAGTCCGCTCACTGCTGGTCGGCACATACGGCGCGCCGGTGAAAATCGAAAGAAACTGCGCGAGTGCGTAAAACCCGCCGATGAGCATGAGGCCGAACGAAAAGGCGAGCAGGATGATGTTAAGTGAAGACATGGACTGTTCTACGTTCTACATTCTATGTTCTATGTTCTATGTTCTACCTACTACCTACTACGTACTGATCTTCATCCCCACCGCGGTCATGTCGTCGGGGTGCGCCCGTTCGGTGGAAAAATCGCGGCTGTAGTCATGAGCCGCCTCGAGCAAACGCCGGCCGCGTTCCTCGAGACTACCCGGGCCCTGAAGAATGCGGACGATTTCTGGTTTGAGCAAATTGCCGTGCACGCCGTCGGACAAAGTCCAGAACTCGTCCCCGGCTTCCGCCGGTTCAATTACAATTTCAGGTTCAGCGCTCCCGTAGTCCTCGCAATCAGCTCCCAGGCATCGTTCGACGACATTCCGGTTGCGGAAAGAGTAATCCAGATGAATGTCTTGATATTGTCCGAGGTACTCCATGGAATCAAAAAGGTCCTCCAGACGCTCGCGCTCCTCGGGGCTGGCGTCGCGATAAGCGGGAGTCCCTTGCAGCCGGCCATGGTCGGTCGTGAGCCGGCGGAGCGGCTTGTCCCGGCCGCTGACTTTGTAAACTCGCGTGTCGCCGACCCAGGCGACTACGGCCTCGCGCCGGCCGCCGGACTCAATTATAAAAGTCAAAGTCGCGGTGGTACCGGTGTCGCGCGAGCCGAGTGCCTTCCCTTTTTCCACCACGGCTTTCTGCGCGCTTAAGAGAGCTTCCTTGAGGCGTTCGACGACCATCTCCTGAGGAGAGTTTATGGACAAATCTTTGAGAGACTCGCGAATGGCCTTGGCGGCGGCGCGGGCCGCCTCCTCGCCCCTAAACGTCCCGCCCATGCCGTCGCAGACAAGCGACCAGTTCTCGCCCTGAAGCGCCACATCCTCGTTGTGCTCGGGATGATTGTCGCTCGGCCGCGTTTCCGTGGCGAAAGCAAAAAATTTTTGCTCCCGCGCCTCGGGCTTTTCCGCCGGCGCATAACGCCCCAGCTCTCTTGACCTCTCGGAAGTTGGTTCGGGCATATAACTTTCCGAGATTGGATCTCCGCGAGAGATCCAATCTCGTGTTCATTTCCTCAAAGCCGCGCGGATAAACTCGCGAAACAACGGATGCGGGCGCAGGGGCCGACTCTTGAACTCGGGATGAAACGTCGTCGCTTCGCGACTCCTTGAAACCCTGCGGTTTCAACTCGCTCGCTTTGCTCGCTCTTCCGCCGGCGGGAACCTCCCGGTTCCCGCCAATCCTCCCCAGTTTCATCCCTCGACTATTTCCGAAGTGCGGCTCTAATAAACTCTCGAAACAGCGGATGCGGGCGCAGGGGCCGGCTCTTGAACTCGGGATGAAACTGCGTGCCGACAAAAAACGGGTGATTTTTCACCTCAATCACCTCCACCAGCTTGCCGTCCGGCGAAGCGCCGGCAATCACCAGCCCTTTTTCCGCCAGCCGCTCGCGGTACTCGTTGTTCACCTCGTAGCGATGACGGTGGCGCTCGGAGATTAACCGCTTGCCGTAAGCGCGGCGCGAAGAGCTACCCGGCGAGAGAGCGCAGGGGTAAGCGCCGAGCCGCATCGTGCCACCATATTTTTTGGCGGCCACGGCCTGCTCTTGGTCCGGCATAATGTGGATAATCGGGTGCGGGCTCGCGGCGGCAATCTCCGCGGTGTTTGCCTCTTTAATGCCGCAGACGGTCCGGGCGAATTCCACCACCGCGAGCTGCATGCCGTAGCAAAGTCCGAGGTAAGGAATACCGTGCTCGCGCACGTAGCGGATGGCGG
>SCSU01000053.1 GCA_004299275.1 Patescibacteria group bacterium | reverse complement strand
TTTAGCGAGTTGAAGTTCTCTCCGCTTCGGTCGAGATGACGTTTTTACGTTGAAGTTCTCTCCACGTTGGTCGAGATGACATTTGCCAAGCTGTCGGCGTTTCACTGCCGGGCCCTATCCCCTATACCCTCTCAATTATTCCTCCGGCGGCGGGGTGACGTCTCCATCCGCCGCCCGCGCCGGAAAATCCTCAGATCGCTCTTTGGCCAACGCGGCGGCGAAAACCTGCTTACGGATTTCCGCCATTAACGCCGGGTGCTCGCGCAGGTACTGTTTGGACTGCTCGCGGCCGATGCCCAATTTTTCCTCGCCGAAGCTGTAGGTGTTGCCGTTTTTCTTGACCACGCCTTCAAGCGCGCCGGTGTCAAGCGTGTCGCCCGAAAGCGATATCCCCTCGTTGTACATAATGTCAAACTCGCAGGCGCGGAAGGGCGGCGCCACTTTATTTTTTACAATTTTGGCCTTGACGCGGTTGCCGATAATCTTGTCGCCGAGTTTAATCTGCGCCGCGCGGCGCACCTCAATCCTGACCGAACTGTAAAATTTGAGGGCCATGCCGCCGGTCGTGGTCTCGGGGTTGCCGAAGACAATCCCGATTTTCATCCGCGTCTGGTTGATAAAAATGACCGTGGTCCGCGACTTGGAGACAATCGCGGTGAGCTTCCGGAGCGCCTGGCTCATCAACCGCGCGTGGAGCCCCATGTGCTGGTCGCCCATCTCCCCCTCGATCTCGGCCCGCGGCACCAGCGCCGCCACCGAGTCCACCACCACCACGTCCACCGCACCCGAACGCACCAAGGTTTCCACGATGTCCAACGCCTGCTCGCCGGTATCCGGCTGGGAAATCAGGAGCTCGTCCACTTTAACCCCGATTTTTTTGGCGTACTCCGGGTCGAGCGCGTGCTCGGCGTCAACAAAAGCGGCTAGTCCGCCGGCGCGCTGGAGCTCGGCGACCACGTGCTGGGCCAGCGTCGTTTTGCCCGAGGCCTCGGGTCCGAAAATCTCGATGACTCTCCCCCGCGGCACGCCGCCGACGCCCAATGCCAAATCAAGCGACAGACAGCCGGTCGGTATCGCCTCCACCTGCATCTTTTGCGCTTCGCCGAGCCGCATAATCGAGCCATCACCGAACCGTTCGCGGATCTGATTGATGGCCTCTTTGACCGCTTGCTGTTTTTCGCTGTTCTCTCCGTCTTCTTTTCTTTTAGCCATAGAATTGCGCTTAATTATCTGACCGCCTCTTCCGGCCAGAGCACCCGCCGATAAACGACCCGCTCCTCACTGTGGGGTTTCTTGGCGGCTATCTTAATCACGTTGACGCCGCGATGCAAATTGACGGTCTCCTCAAAACTGCCGTCGTCCTTGGCGTAGATCCGTTCGCCATTCAGCCGCAAAATCGCTTCGCGTTCGGTCTGGCCGCTGACTTGGATGGAAAAACTTTGGACCGTCTCATCCGCGGCTGGCGAGCGGACCAAAAGGCGCGGCGGGGAAACCAAGCGGAAAACTTCAAAACCCAGAGCGCCGATAATGAGGGCGACGACTAGCGCCGCGAGGAGTGAGGCCAGCAGGCGCGGCCCGACCAAAAAAGCCAAGCGCGTCGGCGGTTGAGGAACAATCGGGCTGCCGAAAACGGCGCGGTTCTCGGATTTAAATATAGGCATAATGAAGGCAGAGACAATAGGGTAGCACGGGTTAGCAGGTTTGCGAGCCACCGCCTCCGGCGGGGTCACGCCAACGGCGGGATTAACGCGTCAACACGCCAACACGCTAACTCTCTACTTATCCCCATCTTCATCGTAATCCTCCTCACCTGCCTCATCATCCGGGAGCGTGTCAAGCCCCTCCCGTGAAATCAAAATTTCCCTTGGTTTGGCGCCGTCCCCCGGCCCGATTACCCCGCGCTCTTCCATTAAATCGAGGAGCCGCGCCGCGCGGGCGTAACCAACTTTGAGCCGCCGCTGGAGCAAACTGGCCGAGGCCTTGCCCGCCCGGACCACGGTTTCCTGCGCCTCTTCCAAAAGCGGGTCAGCGTCCTCGTCGCCAAAAACCGTGGGGGAACCAGGCCCGCTTTTCTGCCGCTCGGTAACTTCGTTTAAATAATTCGGCGCGCTGCCAGAGCTCTTGACGTGGTTCACCACTTTTTGGATTTCGGCGTCAGTTACCAGACACCCTTGCAGGCGTTTGGGCTTGGAGAGGTCGGCGGTGGTGTAGAGCATATCGCCGCGGCCGAGCAGCTTTTCCGCGCCGAGCGAATCTAAAATCGTCCGCGAATCCGTGCCGGAAGCGACGGCAAAAGCAATCCGCGTGGTGATGTTGGCTTTGATAAGGCCGGTAATCACGTCCACCGACGGCCGCTGGGTGGCCAGCACCAAGTGGATACCCACGGCCCGCGCCATCTGCGCCAAGCGGATAATCGAGCTCTCCACTTCAGCCGCGGCCGCGACCATCAAATCCGCCAGCTCGTCAATCACCAGCACGAGGTAAGGCAATTTTTCCGGGCTGGCGCTGTTGTAGCTCCCGATGTCGCGGTAGCCGGATTTGGAGAGCAGGTCAAAACGCCGCTCCATCTCGCCGATGGTCCACTTGAGCGCGTTCACGGTCTTGGGCACATCGGTGATGACCGGCGCGACCAGATGCGGAACGCCATTGTAAACTTGGAGCTCCACGCGCTTGGGGTCAATCAAAATAAAACGGAGGTCATCCGGCCCGTTCTGGTAGAGGAGCGAAACGATGAGCGAGTTCAGGCAAACGGATTTGCCCGAACCAGTGGCGCCGGCCACCAAGAGGTGCGGCATCTTGCTTAAGTTGGCGGTCCAGGATTTTCCCGAGACGTCTTTGCCGAGCGCGATCTCGAGCGAATTCTTGCGCGCCCTGAACTCCGGCGATTCCAGAACTTCCTTGATCGTCACCGTGGCCACCGAGGCATTCGGCACCTCAATCCCGACTAAGGACTTCCCGGGAATCGGCGCTTCAATCCGGATCGGATGCGCGGCGAGCGCGAGGGCGAGGTCGTTGGAAAGGCCGGTAATCCGCGAGAGCTTGATGCCCTCGGCCGGCCGGAGCGTGTACTGGGTTACAGTCGGGCCGACCGAAACGTCGCCCATCTCCACCGGAATGCCAAAGCGCTCCAGCGTCCGGCGGATACGCTCCATATTGGCGGCGATATCGCCGGCGGCGGGTTTGCCCGAGCGACCAGCGAGGAGCTCGAGCGGCACCTCAATCCTTTTGCGCGGATGGCGCACCAAGGTTTCCGGCGGCGCGCTGGCGGCGGAATCTTCTGCCGGCTCTGCGGACGCGGGAGCGCGTTCCGGCTTTTCCGCTTTGGCTAGAGTGACCTGAATGGTGCGGCTCGCAAAACGACCGGACTCTTCTTCCAGTTCATCCAAACCGTGCACCACCGGTTCCTTCGCTTTGCCCCCGCCAAAATTAAAAAGCTCGAAGAGCCAGCTGAGGGGCCGGGCAAAAATCGAAGTGGACAGAGCCAAACGATGGAGCGAGGTGTTAAAAACTAAAAGCAGAGAGACGGCCACCAGCGCGAGGAGCACCACCAGCCCGGCCCAAAAACCCATCACCGCCTCGAGCGGCGCCGCAAAAAACAAGCCGAGGTAGCCGCCGCCCTGGCTCCAAAAAGCGCTCTCTGGCGCGAAGGTGATGGTGAGCAAGCCAATGACGCCGTTCACCGCCAAGACCAAAAGCACTAAGCCGAGCGAGCCAACAAAACGCAATTCGATTTTTTCGGGAAAAAGTTCTTTGGTGGCAAAAATCACGAGCACCAGCGGCAGGACCGCGCGGTCCCAGCCCAAAAGCCCGGTGAGCCCTTGGTCTAAAATGCGGCCAAACCCGCCAGCCAAATCAAAAATTGAAAGCGCGACGAGCGCCGCGGCGGCATAGAGGGCAATCACAAGAATCCCGTGCCGCGTCTCGGGCGAAACCGAGAGGTCGGGCGGGGACGGCGGACGGCTATTTTTTTGCTGACGCTTGGCGGATTTGGCCATGATGGACTATTTATATCAAAACGAGGTGGTAAGAGCTATAGGACAATCAATAACTGCCACCGAGTGATTAGCTCACCTTCTTTAATCAAGCGAGCGTTAGTGAAAGATTGAGTGTGAGAAAAAGAGGTAGAAAAGAAAAAAGCGGGCGTCCCCCACTTTGCTTCATAAGCGAGCTCAAATGCCGCCACGAAGTGAGAAACTGTCTCGCGGCTCTGCATAAGCGGGGTGGAGGGGATTGGTAAGGGTGAGGAGGGGCGGCCGTCCCTCCTCACCCTTACCGAAAAACGAACTCTTGACATTTTTGCCTTTTTTGAGAGGATGGCGGGCGGCGCAAAGGCCCAAAACCAAACGCCGTAAACCACAACCCCAACCGGAGGTTGGCACTGTGACAACCATAACCGGCAACAATCTCGACTCTCCCGTGCCGAACTTCTGTCTGGCCGTGGAGCAGTTCCGCCGCGCCTACGGCCGCGGCATCCGCTCGGCCAAGGAATTCCGCGAGTTTCTCTTCCCCTACACCGAGGCGAGCGGCGAGGACAAGGTCTTCCACCGCCTGCCCAACGAGGTCCGGGGGCCCATCCTCGCCGCCTGGGGCATCCGCGGCGCCAGGTCCGCGCTCAAAGACTCGGACGAAAAAGTCCGCACCACGGTCCACGACGCCCTGCTCGCCGGCGACCTCGACGACGCGCAGTTCGAGGAAGGACTCGTGGCCGGCGTGGTCATCCGCTGGCTCGATCTCGCCGAGTGGTGGCGCTTCGTCCGCGGCGGCAAGCTCGACCGGCCGAGCCGGCGCATGATGCTCGAGCGCGCCTACGAGTTCGGGCTCTTCGATGCCAAGTGGTTCTTCGAGAACCTGCAGACGCGCGGCGGCAAGCTCCACGGCACCGACGTGGTGGCCGACGCGCTCTCGAAGCAGGAGCTCACCGACTGGCTCCGTCGGATTCACGAGACCGGCGACGGCTCGGCCAAGGGCATCCTCGAGGCCATCGGCTGGGAAAAAATCACCGAGAAGACGGCACTCGATGCCCTGGACGGCATCCTCGACTCCACGGCCAAGAAGGTAGGGCTCGTCGCGCCCGACCCGGTGCCGGAGTCGCGGCCCGCGGTCGTGGACGACCTCGGCGCCAACTCCGCCCCGAACGCGGGCAAGGATCCAGCCGACCCAAAAGGTGAGGCGGCCGCGGGAGCGAAAGACGCCGCCGCGGCCGGTACCGCCACCGGAGGAAGCACCCCGCCCGAGAGCACCGGCGGCGCACCCCTAGTCGAAGCCCGCGAAGGCGATGCCGACATCGATGGCTTCTTCGGCGAAGAGGACGCGATCATCGTCGGCGACGGGAAACCGTCAGCGGCGCCGCCGCCCGGTGAGGAGGTGGTGCCGTCCGGCGGAGCCGCGACCGGGGACGAGGAGCCGACCGGCGACGTCTCGGCGGCGGCCCGGACCGCGGTGGAGCGAGTCCGGACCGCGACCGGCGAGGCGGAGGTAGACTGGGGCGCTCACGCTCCGGATCCCGCCCGCTCGGCAGTCGAAGCCGAGGCGGAGCGCGGCGATAACTCGCCGCCGACCGCCCGCGCCGTGCCCACGCCCCTGCCGCCGTTCCCGCGACCCGGCCGACGTTTCGGGCGTTAGTCCGCGCTAGTCGCCGGAAAACCAAAACGCTTCGAGTCAAAACGCGAAAACGCGCGCGACCCGAAGCGATTTTTTTATAGCTTTCGAATTACGATAGTTACGAATTACGAATCGATACGCCTGCCTGCCGGTAGGCAGGAATTTACGAATAATAATTTTTCACTATCCACTATCCCCTATACACTATCCACTAACCACGTTCCACGTACTCGCCGCTATCGGTGTTAATCACGATTCTGTCCCCTTCTTTTATAAACAACGGCACGGCCACCTTGAGCCCCGTCTCCACCACCGCCTCTTTGGAAACATTGCCGCTCGCGGTGTCGCCCTTGACCGCCGGCGCCGCCTCGGTAACGGTGAGCGTAATTTTCCGCGGCAAGTCAACGGTGATCGGTGAATTTTCAAAAACAACCACATTAACTTCTTGTCCCTCTTTGAGATAGCCGGCTCGGTCCTCGAGCAATGCTTTGGGTATCATCACCTGTTCGTAATCGGTCGTGTCCATGAAGGTGTAACCGCTTTGGTCACCGTAGAGATACTGCATCCGCCGGCGTTCCACCTCTACAATGTCCACCGTGTCCGAATCCTTGTAGGTGTGTTCCAAGGTTTTGCCGCTCCGGATATTTTTGAGCCGCGCGCGGGTGAAAGCCGAGCCCTTGCCCGGATTCACGTGCTGAAACTCGGTCACCAAAAAAAGTTCCCCGTTTTCGCGGATGACGACGTTTTTGGCGATGTCAGCGGATTTGGACATAAATGTGTAGGTAGAATGTAGGAGGTAGTAGGTAGAAATAATGGATCGAGCCGCTGTCCCCTATGTACTATGTTCTACATACTACGTTCTATAGTTCTACGTAGTCGTTTTTTTAAACATCTCCCCCGCCGGAAACAGTCGCACATCCTCCAGCCGTTCTTTTTCTAACAAAATCATCACTAAACGGTCAACCCCGAGGGCGATGCCGCCCGAGGGCGGCAGACCAGTACGCAGAGCGTCCAAAAAATCTTGGTCCGGGCCAAAAAGCCGCTGGCCCGTTTTTTTTCGCAGGGCGTATTCGGCGAGCAAGCGCCGCTCCTGCTCCGCCGGGTCGGTAAGTTCGCCAAAGGCGTTCCCGAGCTCAACCCCGCCGATATAAATTTCAAATCGCTCGGCAAAACGCGGGTCGCGCTCGCTCCGCCTTGCGAGCGCCGAGAGCTCGGCCGGGTAGTCGTAGAGAATGGTCGGGCTCTTGCGGCCGAGGCAGGGTTCGATTTCATTTAAGAACACCCGAAAAAAAAGATCTTCGTAGCGTTCGGATTCGGCCGGCCGATAACCCTTGGCTCGGAGCGTCTTTCGGAGTTCCGCGGCGGCAAGATTTTTTTCCAAATCAATCGCCGCGTATTTTTGGAACGCCTCGGCCACGGAAAGCCGCTCCCAGCTCGCGCCGAGGTTCACGGTCGTCCCGCGCACGCGGAAGGATTGCCGCCCGCAAACCGTTTTCGCCAAGTGGCGGACAAGGTCCTCGGCATCTTCCATGATTTCGAGATAGGAGGCATAGGCGCGATACCACTCCAACATTAAAAATTCCGGGTTATGCAAACCGCCGAGTGCCTCGCGATTGCGGAAGACCCGGGCGAGTTCAAAGACGCGTTCAAAACCGGCGGCCAAAAGTTTTTTGAGGGCGTACTCCGGCGAGGTGGCGAGGTGGGCGCGCCGCCGGCGGCCGCCCGGGTCAATGAGCTCGGTTTCAAAAGGCGTGAGATACGGCTCCATCCCCGGCGTCGCGACCAGCGCCGGCGTTTCCACTTCCAAAAAACCGCGTTTGGCAAAAAATTTTCTGATTTCGGCAATCACGGCCGCGCGGGAACGGAAAATTTCGCGGCTCGCAGGAGCGGCGAGCAGCCGCTCCCACTGTTTTTCACCCTTGGGCTCGCGGAGCGGCGGCGAGAGCTCACGGCCGGCCGAGGCCGAAAGCAACAGCGAACCGTCTTCCTGCTCGGCCACGAGCCCGGTAATCTCCACGATGGAAAATGGCAGCGGTTTTTCCGGCGAGAGAACCATGATGCTGCCGGTCTCATCGGCCAAGAGAAATCCGTCATTCTCGACCGCCAGCACGCGGCCGGCAACCACCACTTCGCTCCCCACTTTACCGAAAAGGGAACGAACGGTGTGAGTGCGATTGGCGCGAGCGGCGTAATGAGTGGAGAGCTCTGGGCGCCGGCTCTCCCGACGAACCGTTTTTTTTCGGACTCGCCGCGATTTTTTTTTCTTCATAAGAAACCAGACGTTCAACGTCTGTAATTACAGACGTTGAACGTCTGAACCATCAGAACAATTAAAGAGCCCCGCTCGCCGGGGCTTTAGGTTAGAGTCCGCTCTCAATCGGCAGTAAAGGGGAGCAGGGCCAGCAAGCGGGCGCGTTTGATGGCCCGGGCCAGCCGGCGCTGATGCCAGGCGCAAACCCCCGAGCGTTTGCGCGGGACGATTTTGGCGTAAGAGGAAATGTAGCGGCGCAACGTGCCGGTGTCCTTGTAATCAATTTCGTCCACGTTCTTCTGGCAAAAATAGCACGAACGCTCAACTTTTTTTTTCTCTGGCATGGGCATAGGAAGTTAAAAAGGAATGTCCTCCACTTTTATTTCTTCCTCCGCCGGGGCCGACCCCGCGCTCTCTGCGGGCGCAGCGTTCACCGCCCCAGCCTTCGCCAAGGCTTCGGCCGGCAAGCCATCCGTAGCTTTAGCGAAGGATGGGCCGCGGTCGAGCATAATCATGTTCTCGGCGACAATCTCGGTGCGATTGCGTTTGGCGCCGTCCTGCCCCTCCCACTCGCGGGTCTGGAGCCGCCCTTCAATATAAACTTTTTTTCCTTTAACTAAATACTGGCCGCAAATCTCGGCTAGCTTAGCCCAAGCCACAACATTGTGGAATTCGGTTTTCTCTTGACGCTGGCCGTCAGCTCCGGTCCAAGCGCGCGAAGTCGCCACGCTAAAGGAGCAAACGCTCTGCCCCGCGGCGGTCGTCCGCAGTTCCGGGTCGCGGGTGAGGTTGCCGATAATCATCGCTTTGTTCAAAGTCATATATTGGCTGTGAATAGTGAGTAGAGAGCCACCGCCCATGGCGGGGTCCCGCCATGGGCGGGATAGAGAGTGGGTTCCAAAAATCCACTCACGACAGTAAAGCTAAGTTACCTGTTCATTCAAAATTTCATCTAATTTCTTGTTCAACTCTTCGTCCGACAGGGTGGATTTAACCGCGGCTTCCTGCACCGGCGCCGCGACGCTCGTCGGGGCCACTCTGCCGGGCGCGACGGCGGGCCCCGCCAAGCGACTCTCGCGAGCTTCGCGGGCGCGGGCCTTGGCTTCTTCAAACGAAAGTAGTTTCACCGGCCCCTTGGCTTCGCGTTCGAGCTTGGCCAAATTATGGCGCGAGATGTCCGTGGACAGCCGCAGACCTCCCTCGATTTTGGCGACCGCCTCAGGCGCGGCCTCAAAGTGCGCGATAAAGTAATGACCAAAACGGTCTTGCCCCATCGGGTAGGCGAATTTTAATTTTCCCGCCTCTTCATGGCGGCTGATTTTTACGCCGGCTCCCTCGAGCAGGGCGGCCACCTTGGCCTGGATGCCCGCAACTTCCGTGTCGGTGTAACGGGCCGGGATGACGTAGAGGAGTTCGTAAAACATAGCGGCTGGATAGTAGCTCGGCGGCGCAAAAATGGCAAGTACATATTCTGATATTCAAAATCCGACTGTTGTCGGATTTTGAATATCCCGTTATATATAACTGTATGCCATCCTATTTCGCCATTTTCGGCAAAACGCCGGCGTTGTCCGCGGCCGAGCTTTTTGCGGTTTTTGAAAGGGAAAAGATTGAAGCAAAACCGGCGCGGGTCTCGGCCGCAGGGATGATTTTTGAAACTTCAAGGTCAGACCTTGCAAGGCCTGACCTTGGGAGGTCTGACCTTGATTTTTGGAGCCAGCTCGGCGGCGCGGTCAAGGCCGGAGAAATTATTTGGAAAGGGAAACCCAACGCTCAGAGTGAGCTCCAAGCGTTTCTCAATCGCGACCTCCGCGAGCGAGTTCCTGCCGGCAGAATCGAGTTTGGCATCAGCAATTATCCACTGGAGTCGGGGACTCATCAAGGTTTGACCTCCCCGAGAGGTCAAACCTTGATTGGCGCGGCGCTTAAAAAAATACTGGCCGCCGATGGTCGCAGTGTCCGTCGTGTCACCTCGCGCGAAAAAAATCTCTCGGCCGTAACCATCAATAAAAACAAACTGCTCGGGCCGGGCGTGGAGTATTGTCTGTTCTCCGACCGCGCGATGACTTTTGTCGGCATCACCTCTTGGGTGCAGGACTACGAAGAATTCGCTTTCCGCGAATTTACCCGGCCGCGCGCGGACGCCATCGCCGGCCTGGTGCCGGTTAAACTGGCGCGGATGCTCTTAAATCTCGCCGCCGTGCCGCGGGACTCAACAATCCTCGACCCCTTTTGCGGCTCAGGCACCATCGCGGCCGAGGCGCTGGCGCTGGGACAGAAACAGGTGATCGCGAGTGATCTCGAGGAGCGCGCGATAAAAGAAACGAGGGAAAACATTCGCTGGACACTCACTGACCTTCAACGTCTGTCGAAACAGACGTTGAAGGTCCCTGTACGGATACTCCAATCACCGGCTGAAGAGATTGACCGCGCTCTCGCCGGAGAACGCGTGGACGCGATTGTCACCGAACCCTATCTCGGCCCGCCGCTCCGTGGCCGCGAGCGAACAGATGAACTCCAACGAACGCTCAATGAACTCCAAAAAATTTATGAAAAATCTTTTGCCGCCTTCGCCCGCCTGCTCGCTCCGGGTTCGCCGGTAGTGTTCATCTTTCCTATATATAAGAAGGGGGCCGCAGAATTAAGCATCAATGACCTCACGGGGATAGAAAACGCCGGCTTTCGCCCCGACCCGCTCTTGCCGGAACGATTCCGACACACGCCGGGATTTGCACTCACAGCGCGCGGCGGCATTATTTACAGCCGCCCCGACCAGCTGGTGCATCGGGAAATCCTGCGCTTTCGCCGGATATAAGATATTCGGCATTAACGCCTTAATTTGGTTGGTAATTTAGGTCGACATTTCACAATCGGATGGAAGTGGAGGAAGCCCGTAATCCAGCGAATGAGCGATTCGGGCGTCCGGCATCCGCGAGAGCGATTGAGCAGCGAACG
>SCSU01000052.1 GCA_004299275.1 Patescibacteria group bacterium | reverse complement strand
GGATTTTCAACGCCGCCCTGGAGCATCTCCGCCAAAATACCGCGCGAGTCGCCGACGACTTTTTGCAAATGGACATCTAGACCTTGGATGGAGGTGGTTATGAGTTCTGGCATACAACTTCTGGTTCGCCAGAGATCGGATCTCCTGCAGGAGATCCGATCTCGTGCTCACCGAATGTGCGCGTTAATTTCCGCTTGTCTTTTTCGCAATTTTTCCACCCAAGCGGTGTTCTCCCGATACCAGCTGATTGTTTCGCGCAAACCGTCGGCGAATTTTTCCCGCGTATAGTTCGGCCGCCAGCCGAGCTCGCGGGTAATTTTTGAGGCATCAATGGCGTAGCGGCGGTCATGCCCGGGCCGATCGGCAACTTGTTCCATCAGCGTTTCCGGTTTGCCCAGTTCGGCCAGAATCATCTTGACCACGTCAAGGTTCGCTCGTTCGTTGTCCGCGCCGATGTTGTAGACCTCGCCGGCACTCCCCCGCTCCAAAATCGCCTGGATTGCCCGGCAATGGTCCAGCACGTGGATCCAGTCGCGCACATAAAGACCGTCGCCGTAAATCGGCACTGGTTCATCGGCCAGCGCTTTAAAGATGGAAAACGGAATCAGCTTTTCCGGAAACTGATATGGCCCGTAGTTGTTGGAACAGTGGGTAACGATCACCGGGACTTTGAAAGTTTGGAAGTAGGCGCGGCAGATGAGGTCGCCGCCGGCCTTGGCCGCGGCGTAGGGCGGATTAGGAGCGAACGGCGTTGTTTCGATGAATTTTCGCGTTTCGTCGAGCGCGAGCGAACCGTAGACCTCGTCAGTTGAAATCTGGACTATCTTTTTCGTGCCATGGCGACGGCAAGCGTCAAGTAGTGTTTGCACGCCGACAACATTGGTCAGCACAAACTCGCGCGAGCCGAGGTGAATGGAGCGGTCCACGTGCGTCTCGGCGGCGAAATTGACCACCGCGTCCGGCTGGTGTTCGGCAAAAACCGAATCTACTGCCTCGGCGTCGCTGATGTCGCCTTGGACAAAGCGATAGCGGGAATTTTCCGCTACCGCCGCGAGGTTGTCCAAATTCCCGGCGTAAGTCAGCTTATCGTAATTTATCACTTGGACATCCTCGCGCGCCGTAAGGATGTGCCGGATAAAATTGGAGCCGATAAACCCCGCGCCGCCGCAAACAAGTAATTTCATAAAAAATCACCAATACCACCGGTACCCATTTTTACGCACCTGCTGAGTTTTAGGTACCAGCACTTTTTCCACAATTATTCTAACCGCTCCTTGATTTTCGCCGCCACGGCCTCGAGCTCGCCCGGCACCGTTTCGCGTCCGTGCCAAAGCTCGCGGCCGTCGGCGTCAAAACGCGGCATAATGTGGAGATGGAAGTGATGGACGGCCTGTCCGGCCGCTGAACCGGTGTTGACCCCGAGGTTAAATGCCGGCGAACCGACCGCGGCGAGAATGGCTGGCGTAATTTTTTGCACCGTGTCCACGACCGCGTGCGCTGACTCGCGAGATGATTCAAGCAACGTCGGCGCGTGTTCTTTGGGAATGACTAAAGTGTGCCCGGGATTCACCGGATGGATGTCCAAAAAGGCAAGCGTCATTTTGTCTTCATAAACAACATTGGCGGGAATCTGCTTGGACGCGATTTTGCAAAAAATGCAGCCAGTCATACAGAGGTTGCGAATAACGAATCAATCCGAATTTGCGAATAAGTGTGCCACAAGCGCCAACAAAAGCAAGCTAAAGAAAAAGAGCGGCAATGGAAGCCAACGCGAGACGATGCCCGGGGCGAGCAGTTCCAAAAAAAGGGAACCAAAGGCCAGCGCGGCTACCGGCGCGGCGAGGTGTTTGGATATTTCTGAAATCTGTGTTTTTAGATTCATAGGTTCTCTGTCATCCCGAGCGAAGTCGAGGGATCTTCAATTCTTATCATTGACGAATTGAAGTTCTCTCCACAAGGGTCGAGATGACGGATGTTTTATGACGGAAACCGTGTCATCCCGAGCGAAGCCGAGGGATCTTCAATTCTTATTGCATTGACGAATTGAAGTTCTTTCCACAAGGGTCGAGATGACAATTATTTAAATCTCCTCAACACCTCACCGAACGGCGGGCGTGAAGCGGCAATCTGTACAGGGCCGAGGAAAAACGGCGTGGTGGAAGACGCGCCGGGAATGGAGATAAGGAAGCGTACTCCCCCGTCGCGCCGCGGCACGCCGCGGAGGTCAACTTGGACGTTGGACGTCCAGCGCCGGACGTCCAACGTCCCGACATCCAACGTCCCGACATCACTTCGAACTGCCTCAGGCGGATAAAGCGCGAAGCGCTGGTCAGGTTCGTCAAAGCCGCCGAGAACCACGCCGATTTGCGGGTCTGGCAATGTCGGCGTTTTGTCCCAAACAATTGTCACGCTTGCGCGTTCGGTCAGCACCGGCAAGCGAACGTCAAAATACACCGGCTCGCCGACGATTTTTGTGTTGCCGGTAGTGGCGTCGCGTCCGTCAATCCGCGTCGGCGGACCGAGAGCGGAAAAAGAGCGATTACCCGACAAAAAATCCGTCTCCAATGTTTGCGTTCTCTGAATGCCAATTTCGGAAATGACAAAAAATGCGAGCGCGAGCGCAACCGCTAACCAGCCAATGCGTTTAATTATTGCTTGTTGCATAACGCACCCTGCTGTCCGGCAAATTATCAGTCTGTGTCAGCGGTGCACCGGTCGGTAGAATCCGCAACTAGCCAAAGAGCGTAACCGGCACGAGGCAGAACCACCCAAGAGGTATCCGCTACATTATCTTCCAAATCGGTCATGACGGTATAAACATAAACCGGACCAGAAATGCTACAGACTGTAGATAGGTCGCCGAGCTGAAGACCGGCTACTACCGCCCGGTCGGGAAAAATTTCTTTGTCCGTGCGGTCGGTGATGATTACCGCGTTTGGTTCGGTTTTTTCCACGATAGTTTTCGCGGCGACGTTGTAAAGACGAACGCGCTCGGCGACGTAAAGCAAACTTTCCGGCGCTTTCCAAAAAACCAGCCAAGCGGAAAACGCGAGGTAGGCGGCAAGAAAAATGCCGGTCGCCAAATGCCACACTCTCCCCCGCTCTTTAAGACGCGCCAGGGCCCAAGCGAGAATCACCGCGTCAAAAAAAACAAACGGCAGCCAGTAACGGACGTGCGACAAGCCAATAGTATTTAACTTAAGCATGAGCGGGTCAGCGAGCATCCAGCTGCCGTAGGCGGCGAGGAGCCAGACCGTCGCCACGGTAATAACCGCGGAAAAAGCGCGCTCGGCCGGCTGCTTTTTTTTGCGCAAAAACCAAGCGGCAGCCGCCAAAAAGAACGGCACGCTGGCCCAGGGTGCCAAGGCGAGCCAGGAGCGCCAGAAGTTGTACCAGATAACGCGCGGATGAAACCCGTAAGGCAGGAGCAGGGCGGAAAAAGCGATCTTGAGCGGCGAGGCGGCGGCGGCGGCGAATTCCGTCGGCGCCGCGACGCCTGTTTCGGTGAAACGCGAATAGCCAGTAGTGAGCGCACTGCCGAAAGTCTGCCACTGATACCAAAAAATTGGCGCGAAAAAAATCACGGCGGCGGTGAGGAAAAGCGCAACCGGCCGCGCTTGACGCCAAACGTCGGTGAACGCCAAAGCAAGTATTAACGCCGCGGCAATCCAAAGTATTTCATTAGTGCGGATAGCGAGCGCGATGCCGAGCAGAGCGCCGGCGGCCGCGATAAGGAACAGCTTTTTTTTCTTTTGCGCTGAAGAAAATCCGGCGACGGCTAAATACGCGGAAAATAATAGAAACGCGATATAGGGAACATTCGGCAGATAACTGTAGCTCGAGTAATACCAGACTGCCGGGTGCGCCGCGGCAAGGAGCACGGCGAGGAGCGCAATACGGGCGCCCAAAAGACGGCGAACTAATCCGCCAAAGGCGAGGAGCGCCAGCGCGGCGAGGAACGGCGTGGCAAACAGCGACGCGTTCACTCCGAAAAATTTAATCACCGCGCCGTATAAAAGCGGCAGGCCGAGGAAACCGCCGGGCACGAGAGCGCCGTTTTGCACGTTAAAGCTCCGCGGCCGCACCAGCTCGCTACCGAAAAAAAGCGGCGCGCGCAAAGAGCCGAACTCGGCAAATCGCTTGGCAAAAAAGGCGTTCATCGTCTCATCCGGCCAGTCAAAATGCGGCGAGATGCCGGCTGGACGAATAAGGTTGGCGAAAGAGAGCAGGGACGACGAGAAAAAAAAGGCGAAAGCGATTATTGCCAGCAGAATTTTTTGCCTGCGCGAAAATTTTTCCATACATTGTTTATTTACTCTATCCCCTATTCCCTATCACCCACCCGGCAGTAGAACGCTGACTCCGAACCCCGCCAGGTGGGGTTCAGCCAGCGAACATTCGTTTTTACTATATTAGGTTGGATTCTAGACTTTACTGTCATCCCGAGCGAAGCCGAGGGATCTTCAATTCTCAATCGTCATCGCCGAATTGAAGTTCTCTCCACGCTGGTCGAGATGACGTTTACTAAACTGTCGGCGTTTCACTGCCGGGCCACACACCATAAATTAAACGCGCTCGTGCTACAATGCCGAAGGTATATTATTTATGAAATTTCTGCGCCTTAATCGCAAACACTATAGCATGGGGGTGGCGCTCGCGGTAGCCGCTCTGGCCTTGAATGCCGCTGTGTTTCATACGCCTTTTTTGGGAGTGCCGGCAATGCTTTTGTACGGGTTTTTGCTTTCCAGCGCGGTGGCGTCCAAGGTCAGACCTCCTGCAGGAGGTCTGACCTTGGTTATTCGCGGCGCGCTCTTGGTCGTCGCCTCGTGGACCATTGCCGCCACGGCTGTCTATTACCTCTGGCAATGGAATTTGTTCGCAATCGTCGCCTTACTCGCGCTCGGCGCGGTTGCCGGTTTTTTTGCTTGGGGTGCAGCTGGACGAGATTGGATCTCCACGCCTGCCCGCCGACCTGTCCGCCGTAGCGCAAGCGAAGGAGGAAGCTTTAGCGTAGGCGGGGGAGATCCAATCTCGAAACTCGGGACCTCGAAACTTGAATTGCTTGTCGCTCTTATTGGTTTAACCTCACTCGTTTTAGCGGCCGTAATTCTTTTTAACTCGGGAACAGTCGAAGCCATCCGCACGCCATGGGAAGTTGTCTCGCCGCGATTTTTGCCGCTCCTCGGCTTGGCTGTCTTTGCCGCTGTCACCCTCGGAACAAAACTCACCGAACGGCGGCTCGCCGCCATTCTCGCCGCATTCACTCTCGGTCTCGGACTTTTTGCCGGCGCCGCGATTTATAAAATCGGCTACGGCTTTGACCCCTTTATCCACGAGGCGGCCATGCGCGAGATTGCCGCGAACGGCGCCGTGCTTCCCAAAACACCCTACTACATCGGCGCCTATGTTGATTTAGTGTCGTTCTCGCGGCTGACCGCTCTGCCGCTCCATGAGGTCAATCGTTTTGCCGGTCCGGCTGTCGGCTGGCTCGCGCTCGTCTCTGCCGCTCTACTTACCACCTCTCTCCCCTTGGCAATTTTATTGGCCGCCTTCGGACCGCTTGCAGACTTTATCGCTACCACGCCGCAAGGCATCGCCAATGCCCTCGCCCTGCTTGCGGCGGTTTTTGCCTTCCGCGCCATCCAGCAAAAAGAACGCTGGCTCTTACCTCTTGCCGCCGCGCTAGCCGCGCTCGCCGTCCATCCACTCGCCGGCGTTCCCGCCTTGCTCCTGCTCGCGCTCGCCTACTCCCGAGCGCGCGTAAAAAATCCTCGGCTCCGCCGAGGATTCGTTACCACCTGCCTCGCGGCATTGCTCATCTTCCCCACCGCGGCCTTTTTCTCCCAAAGCCGCCTCGCGCCAGCGCTCTCGCTCCAAGGCGGCCGCGAACGGCTCACCCAGCTCGCGCAAACCGTCTTT
Organism: Patescibacteria group bacterium; assembly: GCA_004299275.1. GTDB lineage: Bacteria > Patescibacteriota > Patescibacteriia > 2-12-FULL-57-11 > 2-12-FULL-57-11 > SCSU01. The sequence continues at coordinate 45,095 of SCSU01000052.1, read as the reverse complement.
CCGGCGCCAACCTTGCGCACCTTTTCTCCCGGACGCACGCTCATCTATTCAGCGCGGACTTATTTGCCGCTAATCGTGCTGCTGCTCGCCTTACTTTTCGCGCTCCGAAAGAAGCAGGGTGAACGTCGGCTAGCCGGCGTCTTCATCGCCGGCGCGCTCGCGACCGCGGCGGGCGGCTTCCTGCTTGCCGCTGCCGTCAAACTCCCGGGCATTATCGGTTATGAACAAGCGATTTTCCCCGTCCGCTTTGTCGGCCTCGCCGGAATCTTCCTTTTTCCTCTCGCTCTCTCGGGAGCAATCCTCATTGCCGAAAAATTTTTGCGAACTCCCTACCGCCGTCTGGCTCTCGCGCTGGCCTTGTCGCTCGCCGTCCCCGCCGCAGTCTATCTGGCCTATCCCCGAGTTGACCCGGAAGAAAAAACCGGCAACCGGAGCGTTTCCGCGGCGACCGTGGAAGCCGTGGATTTCCTCCACACACGGGCAAGCGGCAGTTATGTTGTTCTCGCCAACCAAACCGCGGCGGCGGCGGAAATCTGGCGCTACGGTTTTTCCCGCTACGTTAAAGACGAATTCTATTACTCACACCCATCTGGCAGTCTCAAGCTTTACGGCTACTATCTCGAGGCGACATACAATGGTCCGACGCGCGAGCTGATGCAAAAAGTGCTGGACGATTACGGCGTGGATACGGTTTACCTGATGCTCCACGACTACTGGAAACGCTTTCCGCAACTCGATGCCGAAGCGCAAAAAACCGCCGACAGCTTTTGGTCAATCGCCAGCGGCAAGGTGATGATATTTGAATACCGAAGGTGAGTCGTGAATAGAGAGTAGTGTGTAGTGGAAAAAATTCGACTCCGCCAAAAAATGCTATAGCGTTTTTTGGCGGAGAGAAAAAACTACCCGCGACTCACAACTCACGACTCACTTTTTTTAATATGAGCACATTCGGCACTGGCGCGGGCAAAAAACCGCCGACGCGGTTTGGCCGATCGCCGGCGGCAAAGTGATGATTTTTGAATATCGAAGGTGAGTCGTTGGTCGTGAGCCACCCCGACGTTACGTCGGGGCGGGGTCCCGCCAAAGGCAGGATAGTGAGTAAAGAATAGCTGGAAAAAATTTGACTCCGCCAAAAAACGCGGATGACTTAAAAATAAAAAAACGCAGGTTGCGCGTCTGCGCCGCCTGCGGTGAACTAAGAGGACTTCGCCAACTGCGCCCTGATCCACGAGGTGAGGATCCCCTGTATATCCGTGAACGACCAACAGAGTATCGTCTCCCCCTTGGCGTTCCGCGCGGAACGCAGGCGGATGCGGCGCTTGTGGACGGTGAGGAACGACTTGAGGCGACGCGGGTCAACCTGGAGCAGTCGGCTGATCGCGGCGGCCGAACCGAAAGACTCACTCCGTTGATCAGTGAAAACCTCTCCCTTCCCCGCGTCAGGCAGGGAAAGCAGCTTCTGCATCGCCTGCCTATCATCGTCGGAGAAAAACCGGGTGTTTTGGTCAGCGCGGCGAGCGCTCGTGGCGACCCCGTGACTTCTCCGGCGACCGGCTTCGTGCCGATCCGGTCTGCTGCGCAGGATCCTAAACACGCGCGCGTAAGCGTCGTCCGTGAGCAACTGACGCAGAGCAACGGTCGCCCGCTCCTGGTGATGAAGAACTGTGCGTTCGGAGACACACAGTTCCTTGGCAATCTCGTGGAGGTAACGCTTCCGGGCAATGCCGATCCCGAGACGCAGACGAATAATCCGCGCCTGCAATTCCGGCAACCGACCTATCGCCTTGATGACCGCCGCGGACAAGTCGTTGGCGCGCAAACGGGAAACGGTCCCTCTGCCCTCTCGCAACGGTTTCGCCGCGGCGTCGGCCGCCTTTGGTCCGCGTTCCGGCTTACTCGCCGCCGGCGACAAAGTCGCCTTCGTTGCTTTCGCCGCCGCTGGCATCGCTGACGATTGAGAAATGGCGACAACTCCGTCAGCGAGCGGAACCGATACCGGAACTGGCTCTTGGACCGGACTGGCGCTCATAGGCGGCGGCGCTGGAACCGCCCGCCTCCGCTCCCGCTTGCCCCGCGGGATAGAACGCCTGATCGCCTCGAGCTCCTGCTCCGAGACGCGGCCGCGGAGCAAACTAACGGCTTCGTACTTCGCCATGTAAATCGCGCGCGGGGAGACGCCAAGCTTTTCGGCCGTCTCCGGCAGTGTGCGGACGCCGCCGCCGTCCAGTCCGAGCAGCAGCCGGAGCACCTCCCGTTTGCGATCACTCAGCCCATCAATCGCCTCGATGACTGACGAACCGATGGTTGCCGGTTCTGGCGCAACTACGGGTTCAGCGGCGGCCGAGAACCGGCGCGAAGACGAAATCTTGCGCAAGGCTGCCGTTCGTTCCTCGAGGAGGTGCTCCACGCTCCGGCGCTGCTCTACTGTTCCGTTGCCCTTCGCCCGCTGACAGACGGCGCAGAGCCCCAGGCGCGGCTCAACCAGGTGGCCGGATTTTTTGCAGGCCGTACAACGACGAGTCGGCGCCACGCACCCCTGACACTCCGGTTTCCCCTGTTCGCGGCTGCAGAAATCCTCGGACACATCGCCTTCGGCGATCTGGCAAAAAACCTCCATTGAATCCTCCTTCCCGGGTCGTCGGTAAAGAACCCGCCGCTACGCTACAACTTCTGGCCGCCGTTGTCCAACAAAAAAAGAGCGACAGGCGTCGCTCTTAACCGGCGAGCAGTGAGACGAGCTTCACCAGCCGTTCGCGCGCGGCGACGATTTCCCAGAGCTCACTCACGGTCAGCCCAACTCGAGCCGCCGCGCACCGTTCGATCTGCCGAATCCGCTCGCGCGATACCCCGACCTCCGCGCCGGTCTCCTTGAGCGTTGCTGACTCGAAATTGCCGAGCCCCAACCGTTTGCTCAGGAGCATCCCGTCGCGGGCGTTTACCCGCGCCGCGCTCCGCACCAGATTCTCGAGCGCGCGTTCGTGATTTTCGAGGAGCATCTGCGCCTCGAGAAGAACCTCGGTATTCTTCCCGAGGTCACCGACCACGTCATGGAGCGTGCGCGTATCGAGCCCTTCCGCGAGGAGCGGCGCGTCCAGCGACTGTTTGCCGTTGCCGCGTTTCCACCGCCGCTGGTAGTAAAGAATGTCGGCAATCCGCACCGTCAGCGCGGTCTTTGCCGGCGATTCACCCAAGCGGTCGAGGATCTCGCGATTCGTGGCCGGGCGGCCGAGGATTTTCGTCAGATGGTTTTCCACCTGCGAAATCTGACGCATCTTCGTCTGCAAATGTTTCGGAATCCGGAAGGCGCCGCGCTCGTTGGCGTCTTCAATCACCCGACGGATGCGCCGACGGATGCTCGACACGGCATAGGAGCTGAAACGCGTGCCTCGCGACTGATCAAAGAGGTCAATCGCTCGCATCACTCCGAGCACGCCCTCCTGTAGCAGGTCAGAGAGCGGCACACCTCGCCCAACGTAGCGCCGCGCCACCCAGACCACGAGCCGGATGTTGCCGTAGACCAGCAAGTCGCGGGCACGCGTCTTTTGCTCACCCTTGGCCAACCGGTATTGCCGGTGGAGCGCGTCGAAATCCGCCTGCTCGCGGAGAATCGGATAGCCGCGGAAGTGCCGCAGGTAGCGGCTCAACTCGCCGAGTCTTTCCCGCGGGTCGCTGTCCAGCTCCTCGATGCGCCGAAGCGCCAGCTTTCCGGCTGTCTCGGCTGACTGCCGACTCCTCATTTCATCCTCCTCCTGCCCGTCATCTAACGAGCGCGAAATTTATATCACACGAACCTGACCAGGGCAACGGAGGAAATCAAACGAAGGAAAATAAAAGGCGGCCCCTCGATTACACTCGGAGACTTTATTACGTTCGCCCGAATACCGCCCCGACGTTACGTCGGGGCGTGGTTGGGTTCATTATAGTTCCCGAGCTTGCCTGCCTGCCGAATCCGCCAACTGGCGGAGTAGGCAGGTCGAGGGACTACCTTCGTCGCAAGAGGAGCACATTCGGCACTGGCGCGGAAGGTATTTCCAGCGCCTCTCCGCCGTCCTTGAGCGACAGGCCGGTTGACGGCCCGCCGTCCAGATTTACGGCGCGCGTAAAACGCTCCGGTTGCTCGGAAAGCCAGCGGGAGAACTGGTGGAGCGAAACAATTCCCTCCTCAGTAATAATAATGTAGTCCGTGCCGCTCTGGTCTTCAGCCAGAGCCGTGCGCCGGCTTTTGAGACCGGTTTCTTTTTCCACCAGCGGCCGGCCGTCGGCAATGAGCGTCGGGAAGGTGAGAAAAATCGCGTCAGATTTCGCCGGATCCGGTGCGTCTGACGGAAGATAGGCGAGCGCGAGCGCGCCGTCTTTAATCATCACCGTGCCGGTGTAACCGCTCCCCTTCTTCGGCCAAGATATGGCGCTCACGGGAACTGTCGGCGTATTTTTCCAGTAACCGCTGGGCTCGCCGCTCTCGGTAAAATAGGCAGCGTTCAAAACCGCTGTCGCGCCGCTCGCCTCACGCCAGGCGGCCACGGACTTGGGTTTTGCCGGGTCTTCCGCCAGACCCCAGGACCAAAGCGCCGGCTCAATTTTTAGGACAAGAAAATTCGCCGTCTCATTATTCTCTATAGTATAAAAACGCCGGCTGGCGTAAGGCGGCAAAACTTCTTCCTTCAAGCGCACATTCGCGCGAATGTGCGCTTGATTGGTTGGGGGCAGGGAAACAGAACAATCCCAACCGGTCAAAACCAGCGCTCCAAGCAAAGTGAGCGCCAACCAATTAGTCATCGTCCGGCACGACTTTCTCATATTTAGGCAATTACGGCCTTTAATTCGCCAAGAAACAGCTCACTGCTCCAGCTCCGCGCCAGATCGCTCATCGCTTGCCTCATTTCGTCATTCACTGTTTTCCCTAATTGCGCCTCAATCGCCTGACTCAAAACAGAAACGTCGCCTGGCGGCACCAAGATGCCGGTCTCCCCTTCTTTAACGAGCTCCGGAATGCCGCCCGTGCGGCTGGCGATAACCGGCAAGCCGCGGTTCGCGGCTTCCTGAATCACGTTGGGCGCGTTTTCGGCGCAAATGGAAGGCACGATGACTAAATCTGTCTCAGTCCAAACTTCCTCGAGCGCCGCTCCCTCGCGCCGGCCCAGATAGCTCACGCGCGGATTGCGCGCGGCTTCCGCTCTTACCAAATCCGCGAGCGCGCCGTCACCGACGACGAGCAGACGATAGTCGGAGGAAATTACCCGCGCCGCCTGGAGCAGTTCGCGGATTCCTTTGTGACGCTCAAGCTGTCCGAGGAAAAGAAGCGTGCGGGCTGTACGCGAGCGAGCCGCTGGCACGAGGTCAGACCTCCCGAGGAGGTCTGACCTCGTCACGCTCTCAACCGGATTTCTAACCACACGGCAGGATGATTCTGGAAAAAATCCCCACTTTTTTGAAAGTTCCATAAGCCAATGAGAGGGAAAGAGCACCGCGTCGGGCGAGCCGAAAAGTTTGCGGGTATAGGCGCTCCACAGTCGCCTGCTCGCGGTCGGCACAACATCAAGCTCGGCAATACCCGATGGTTCAATCAACTGGACGTCGTGGAGCACGTGAATCGTCTTGGTGCCGAATTTTTTGGCGGTGCGGGGTAGAAGGTAACCCAGACCTTTAAGTCCGTGGGAGATCACGGCATCCGGCCGTTCTTTTTCCAAAATCCGGCGGAAAATCTTGGCGCTTAAAAAATTGGTGGCGTCGAGCATGTGCCAGAGCGTTCGGCGCGGTAAACCAAATTTTGATAAATTAAAAACGGTTCCAACATTCCAAGGTCGGTAACAAATAACCTTCATTCCCTCTTCATCTTGCTCTCGATACCTTGGTTCGTCCGGCCGAGCGCTCCTAACCACAATAACCTCGTCTCCCCTCGCGGCGAGGAGACGAGCGGTGCGGCGCGCGACAATTTCCGCCCCGCCGCCGGCCGGCGGCCAGAGCGAAGAGACGACAAGTAACTTCATATAATTTCGCGTAACACCCGCCGCAGACATTCTAAACTGTAATTTTCCAAAACTCGCCGTCGCGCGGCCTGGCCTTTGGCCAAAAGCCGTTCCGGAGCGCGCCAAACTTCCTCCAAGAGGCGAGCTAAGGCCAGCGTATCGCCCGGTGGCGCGAGCCAGCCGACATCGTCCGTAACCACGGTGCGCACGCCGGGAAGATTAGAGGCAATCACCGGTTTGCCCGCGGCCATTGCTTCCAAAAGTGTTAGACCAAAGGCCTCGGACTGATTTAGCGATGGCAAGACCAGGAGGCCAGAACAGCGATAAAGCGTCAGGAGCTCATCCCGCTTGAGCCGGCCGTGGAAACGCGCCGCTGTCGCGAGTCCCAACTCCTGAGCTTGTCGTTCATATGACTCCCGAAGTTCGCCGTCTCCAACCAAGTGCACTCGCGCGTCGGGGATAGCCGCGGCGGCGAAAGCGCTAAGCAGAATCGGCACACCCTTAAAATCGTGAGCGCGGTCCATGCCGCCGACAAATAAAATATTTTTTTCAGCCAATCCAAAATGCTCGCGCTCCCCGGAGCCGCAGCCGCCGGGAGAAAAAAATTCCGTGTCCACCGCGAGCGGAATTTCGCGAATTTTTTGGCGCACCGCCTCCGGCGCTTTTCCGAGCAACCCTTGGGCCGCGTAGTCGCGCGAGGATACCAAAATTAGGTCGGCGGCGCGTAAAAGGAGCGGCAGCAGCATCCGGTTGTAGAGGGCAAAGATTAAACCGCGAACGCCGGCGGCCGCCGCATCCATGTGATAATAAACAAAAAAACGGCTGCGGTGGCCAAAAATCGCGCGCCAGACCAGTGCGGCCTCAAGCAACCCGAAAGCCGGCCAGTGGAGCAGGACGGCGTCAAACCCGCGGAGCCGCCAAAAAAGCTGCGGTATCAGGGCACCGTTCCCGATGCGGAGGAGCGGCCGCAGGCGCCGCAAAACGTAGCCGCCTGCCGCCGCGCCGGCGACGGTTGTGAAAACCGTCACCTCGTGCCCGGCCTGGACCAGCAGACGCCCCTGTGCTTCCGCAACATTCCCCATCCCGCCGTGATAAGGCGGAAAAGTGGTGACAACAACGGCAATCTTCATACCATCTGCTGTGTTTTATAGTCTACGTTCTACGTACTATGTTCTACGTACTACCTACTACTAACTACTCACCAATTACGATACATTACCTTTCGTATGGCTTCATGGCAAAAATGGTTTTGGTGGGGCTTGGCCGCCGCCGCACTCGCGGCTGGCATCTTCCTGCGTCTCCATAACGCCTCGGTCTGGAACCCTTACTGGGGCTATGACGGCGGGGCGCATCTCCGTTATGCCGAAATACTGGCAACCGCCGGGCGCCTGCCGACGCTTGAGGAAACTTACGTGGCTTGGCATGAGCCGCTTTTTTACGCCATCGCCGCGCCAATAATAACTCTGAGCGGTGGCGCAGAGGCCGCGAAAAAAACGCTCCCCTATCTGCCGGCGGCGTTCGGCTTGCTGACATTTTTCCTGCTCGGCTGGTGGAGTTTTAAGAGAACCAAACAAGCGGCGGCTCCGGCGCTCACACTTCTCCTCACTGCCGCTCTGCCGGTGGCGCTGACCGCCTCAACATTTTTTTCTAACGAAGGACTGGCGCATCTCTTGCTGCTCTTGGCTCTATTTTACGCTGCCAATCAAAAAGACCCAGACAAAAAAAGCTCGGCCTTGGCCGCGGGAGTAATTATCGGCCTCGCGCTCCTCACCAAAGTCACGGCCTTCCTCGGCCTTTTTTCCATCGTCGTTTGGCAGATTTATCGTTTTGCCTCAAGATTGGATCTCCCGAGGAGATCCAATCTTGGCAAACTATTGATTTCCACTCTGCTCTTAGCAGTGACAGCGCTCGCCATCGCCTCGCCTTGGCTTGTGACAAGCGCCAAGCAATTCGGCGGCCCGTTTACGAACACCTTTGAGGCAAAAAAAGCACCGGGTATCCTGCCGCCGAATTTTTTTACGACCCTGGACAGCAACATTTTCTTCTCGCCCTTTTGGCCCGCAGGTTCCAACTCATTTTGGTCGGTCGTGTTTGCCGCGACTGTTACTGACTACGACGACTTGCTTAAAAATCCTGACCAACCTTCGCCAAGGCTGCGGTTGGCGCAGCGCCAGCTTTCGCCAAGGCTGCGGTTGGCACAGCGAGCGGTATGGCTCGGCGCCGCGCTCGCGCCCGTCTTTCTTTTCGCCCTGGCGCGCTTTCTGCTTCGAGCGCGAAAAAAACTGACGGATGGCGACGGTTTGCTCGCTATATTTTTCCTCGGTTCGCTCGCGGCGCTTATCGCGAACACTGTCCGCTTTGGCTCGCTCGAACGCGGCAACGCCAAGCCGATTTTTATCCTGTCGGCGGTTCTGCTCGCTGTTCTCATCACCGCGGCAGAGATTACTGATACAACTCTGCCCTCGCGCCTCCGCCGCGCGCTCACAATCTATACCCTAGTCGTCGGCGCGGCCTTCGCCGCGAACGGGCTAATGCTTGGGTGGGTATGAGCGAGATTGGATCTCCTGCAAGAGATCCAATCTCGAACCAACTTACCACCTAATCAGCGGCCGAACCGCGCGCCAGTAAGCGGTCATGAGCGGGTTGCCGATTCGCCGCAGTAAAATGTTGTCAATTTCTTGATAGGAAATTACCGAAGTAAAGCGCCGCGCCAGTTCGCGATCCGGCAAACGGCGCGATTTTTGGATTGCCCGCCGGCTGCGCCAGAGCGCGGCGAGATTGTGCGGGTTCAAAAACCAAACGCAGGCGCGGAGCTTCTCCCGCCACCAGCCGGTACGAAAAGAAAAAAGCAGCAACCCGGCTTCGAGAACGAGCTGCATCGGCAAAACCAACAACAAGGTCCGGAGCCGCAGGCATTTCCAAAGAACAATAAAGCGATTCCGTTCCATCCAGTAATATTTTTTAATGCTCCGCGAAAATTGGTAGTGATGATAAACCACCGACCGCGGGGCGAGAACTATCCGCCAGCCGGCCAAAAATAACCGGAGCGAGAGATCGGCGTCCTCGTGATAGGCAAAAAGCGTTTCGTCAAAGAGCCCGACTTGCCGGAGCGCCCCGGCACGCAAAAGCACGCCGGCGCCGGAGGCATACGTGATCTCCGGCATTTTTGACGCGAGTTGGGCGTAGACCGGCGAGTCCCGCCGGTCGCGATAGCCGAGGCAATAACCGAAACCAAGATAATGGAAAGCGTTGCCGACGGAATTAATAACTTGATGGTCGTCGCCCATGAGCAAGAGCGACTGCGCCGCGCCGACGCTGGTGTCGCCCATCGCGGCCGCCGCCCGTTCCAAAAAATCTGGTTCCACTTCCGTATCGGGATTCAGCAGATAGACGAAATCAAAACTCTCGTCCAGCGCGCGGCGGATACAGAGGTTATTGCCGCCGGCAAAACCGAGATTCTCCTTTTTTTCTATAAATTCATGCTCAAAATTTAACTCTGCAAGGAGTCTCGGGGCGAGCGCGGCCGAGCCGTCGGCCGAGGCGTTGTCGAGGAAAAAAATTTTGAGTGACTCGCGCGGATAGCTCAGGCGGCCAAGGGACGCGAAAAGATCGCGCAGAAACTGCTCGTGGTTGTAGCTTAAGATTATGACCGCGATTTTGTTCATCCCTTCTTCGCCTTACCCTCATTCGCGCGAATGTGCGCTAGATTGTCGTCGAGGTAACATCGCACCGCCGGTGGTTGGTCAGGACCCAGCCAATAAAAAACCTGCCGACTCCTTTGTTCATTTTGCACAAGATCCTCTGTTTTCAAGATGTTTAAATGTTTTGAGGTCGCCTTGAAGGATAGATGCAATTGTTCGGAAATCTCGGCGACGCTAAGCTCCCGATGACGCGACAGGGAACTAATGATGCCCAGCCGCCTTTTATTAGCCAGGGCCTTATAGAGACGCTCCCATTTATTCACATCCATATGTCTCTAACATACCCCAACCGGAACCTTCGCGCCCTGTCAAGACCCCCCGCGCATGTCATTCGCTCATTCGCGCGAATGAGCGCTAGGTTTGATTTCGGGCTGTTCGCGAGCCAGATCACCGAGCGCGGCGGCGCGGACCGCGGCCGTAATCGCGCGGTCCATCTTTTCCAACCGAAGCATGGTTCTAAATTGCAGATAAAAAAGACCCACCACCGAGAGATAAAGCACCACGTCCACTCCCCGCCCGACGCCGAGGAGGCGGGCTAAAAGTTCGGTGGTCTTGGGCGCCAAAACCGCCGCCGCGACCGCGGCCCAAAGCGCGAGCCAGCCGGCCGCGGCTGCCCGCCGGAGCTCGCCGCGCAAAAACCGTCGCACCACGCCCACGGCCGCGAAGGAAACAAACAAGACGATTAGGAGTTGAATGAGGAGAAAATTCATATCAGCGCCGTACTCGATGAATAAATAATTTCCCCAGTGTCCACAATCCCACGAAAAAACTTTGACCCTTGGACAGCGAGTAGTCGGTGTAGACCGCGCGGATGGGGACTTCGACCAAGCGACAGCCGTTCTCGCGAATCTGCGCCGCGATTTCCGACGAGACCTCCATGCCGTCGGTGCGGATAGTCAACCCCTCGGCCGCCAGCCGCGAAAAAGCGCGGAAACCGGATTGCGAATCGCTGACCCGCGCGCCGAAAAGCGCGAGGGTGGCAAGATTTCCCAGCTTATTGGCGATGTGCCGAATCCAGGGCATGCCTTGCGGCGCGAGCAGACGGCTGCCGATAACCGCGTCCGCCCGCCTCTCGCGGATTGGCGCGAGCACCGCTGGGATATCCGCCGCATCGTGCTGGCCGTCGGCGTCAAAAGTGAAAATTATCTCCGCGCCGAGCATGAGCGCTGCCTTGAGCCCGGTGCCGAGCGCCGCGCCGAGCCCGCGGTTGACCGCGTGCCGGACCATGCGCGCACCGGCCGCAAGCGCCAGTTCGGCGGTCCGGTCGGCAGAACCGTCGTCCACGACGAGCGGCAGAGCGTAAGCAGAAACAGAACGGACCACCTCGCGAATGGTCCGCTCCTCATTCCAAGCGGGTATGACGGCAATGACTTTCATATTAACCAATCCCCACCAATGTCTTTTGCGCCTGGGCGTAATCTATCCCCTTTTTGAGCCCGTCTTGGAGTCGCACGAGCGGCAGCCAGCCCAAAAATTCCTTGGCCTTGCGGATATCCGGAACACCGAGTTCGGTCAAGAACAGGAGCGACGGTTCAAAAACTATTTTTGATTTTGAACCCAATAACTTCACAATCATCTCCGCCACTTCCATAATTTTGACGTCGCTGTCCGCCCCCAAATTCACCGGCCCGATATTCCGTTGCGCCTTCATGAGCTTTATAAGCCCATCCACCAAATCGGAAACATATACAAGTGAAGTGCGGAAATTTTCGTCCCCGTAAATTACCAAATCTTTGCCGTCAATGGCGTTGGTAATGAAGTCCGGCACCATCTCGCCGTCAAACAGCCGTTGGCGTGGGCCGTAGGTGCGAAAAACGCGCGCAATTTTGGCGTCCAGGCCGTGCGTTTGCCGGTAGGTCTCCACCATCGTCTCTCCAAAGCGCTTGCCTTCGTCGTAACAGGCGCGCGGCGAGAGCTGGTCCACGAGACCGATGTCCTCCTCGCGGAAATATTTGTCGTTCGCCCGCCGACCGCCGTAAACCACCGAACTTGAAGTGAAAAGCAATTTCGCTTTGTGTTTGACCGCCAATTCCAGAACATTGCACATGCCGACAGAGCTGGCTTGGAGCGTCTCAATCTTAAACTCCTCAAAATTTTTAATGGAGGTCGGGCAGGCCAGATGATAAATTTCCTGCACTCCTTGAAACTTAACTTTAAACTTTTCGAGCTCCTTAAAAGAATCCAAATCTATCGGCTGATTGATGTCGGCGCGGATAAACTCAAAGTCCGGGAGCTGGAGCAAGTGCTCGATGTTACGGACGTTGGAATTGACAAAATTGTCCAGACAGATGACCTTGGCTTCCTTAAGCAGGCGCTCGCAAAGGTGCGAGCCGATAAAACCGGCGCCACCGGTCACAAGCACGTTCTTTTTTCCGAAAATTGGAGTAGTAGGCATACCCGGCAGTAGAACGCCGACTCGAACCCCGCTTGGCGGGGTTCGACGAGCGAATATTGTTTACAATTTTAGCCCAGACCTTGAAGGTCCGTTTTTACAGACCCTCAAGGTCTGTGTCCAGCCCGCTGTCGGCGTTTCACTGCCGGGCATAACCCGTCCTGGATTTCTCGACCCACTATACCAAAAAAATAAACGCTAAACAATCTCCTGCTCGGCTCTTCGGGGAGCTGCCGCAAAGGTCCAAAAACGATTCATGCCGAAGTTCCAAAAAAAAGTGACCGCAGCCGCGAAAAGTTTGGCCAGAATTTTGTGGAGAGAAATTATTTCCACAAAAAAAGCGAGCAGGGCGGTGTTGAGCAACAGGCCGATACCCACCACCGCGAAAAATTTCAGGTATTGCGAAACCCCGGGAACGCCGCGATGGTTAAAAGTAAAACGGCGGTTGGCCAAAAAATTCAGCGAGCCGATGACGATAAACGAAAAAAGGTTGGCGGCCAGATAATGTACTTTTAGACCGAAAGTCAGCCAACCGAAAAAAAAGACATCAGCCAGCATGGAAAAAAATCCGACCGCGGCGTAGGCGGCCGCCTGGCGGAAAAAAAGCGGAATGCTGATGGGATGGGGCATAAAATCGTCGGCTACGGTCTCCGCACCACGAAAGGATTGGGCGGAGACATTTTCTTTTTGACGTAAGTCAGGGCATAAGCCCGCTCGCGGCCGTCGGTGTCATAGACCGACAAGCTCATCCCCTCTTTAGTCGGGACGGAGACGAGCAGGAACGCCCGGCCGCGGCCATCGATATCGCCCAAAGCGAAAGGAAAATTCTGCGTTGAGGCCGCGACCTCCACCACGCCGTAGAGCACGCCCAGGATATTCATCAGATAAAGAGTGTTGGCCACGCCGGCCGCCGGAAAAACTCCGATGCCGCCGATGCCCTGGGCCTGGGTGTCGCCGACCGCCACGCGCAAGCCGCGGCTGTCCTCTTTTTTACCCACAAAAAACTCGGTCTTCAAACTGCCGTCTCCGTTAAAAACACGGACGTGCGGCCCGCCGCCGGCGCCCGGTCCGGCCACAATCTCGGAGCGGCCGTCGCCGTCAACGTCGCCCACGGCCACGTTGACCCCGCCACGGAATTTTTGGTCATAGGCGAAAAACGACGCCCGCGTCCGGCCCTGGCCATCAAAAACTTTGACGTGCGGCCCGCCGCCCTTGCCCGCGCCGGTCACGATCTCCGCGCGGCCGTCGCCGTCAACGTCGCCCACGGCCACGTTGACCCCGCCGCGCCACGAGGCGGCGTAGGCCAAAAATTCAGCGCGCTTAATCCCGGCCGAATCAAAAATCCTCACCCATGGCGCGTAGGAGCTCTGCGGCGCGGTTACGATTTCCTCATGGCCGTCGCCGTCGAGGTCCCCGGCCGCGGCCGTGAGCCCGCCCTTAAAGGGCGCCTCGTAGGCCAAAAAGGAACGGACAAATCCGCCGTTGCGGTCAAAAAGTTTTACCTCCCCGGGAACGCCGGCGGACGCGGCCACGCCGAGGTAGGCGCGTGACAGGCCGGCGGCCGGCAGATTACCGGCAACGGATTTGAGCGCCACGGCCAAATTCAGCCGGCCGGCGCCGAGCTTGCCCGAGAACTCGGGATTCTGCCCGTCAATTTTATCGGCCGAGGCCATTAAAATATCGCGAATCTGGTCGTTGCCGAGCGCGGGGTTCAGCGACTTAATCAGGGCGGCGGCTCCGGTCACGAGCGGCGCGGCGAGCGAGGAGCCCTGCCAATAACCGCCGTAGGCCTTTTGAAAATTGGGTAAGGAGGGATTCTCAAACCTGGTGGAAAAGATGCTCACTCCCGGCGCGGCCAGGTCAACGCAATGGGTTCCGTAACCGGAAAACGAGGCCTTTAGGTCCGTCTCGGTGGTGGCGGTAACGCCAATCACATTATTATTCCCCGGACCGCCGTCAGAGCACACCGGATATTGCGGGTTAGCGTCAAGGTTGAGCCCGCCGTTCGCGCTGTCGTTGCCGGCCGCGGCGACCACGAGCACTCCCGCGGCATGGGCGCGGGCAATCGCCGCGTCCAGCAAGTCGTTGCGCTCCAGCCCGACAAAGGATAGGTTCAAAATTTGCGCCCCGTTTTTTACGGCGTAATCAATGCCTCGGGTCACGTCCAACACGTCGCCGACGCCCATGCTGTCTAAAACCCGAATCGGCATGAGCCGCACGTACCAGGCGGTGCCGGCGACACCGATCGAGTTATTGCCGACCGCGCCGATCAAGCCGGCCACCATCGTCCCGTGGTGGACGCCGGCGTCGGTCCAGCCGCCCGTAAAAGTCGGCCGCGGATCGCCGGTTTGGTCAATAAAATTCCAGCCGTTCGTGTCGTCGGGGTAGCCGTTGCCGTCGTTGTCTAGACCGTCCAAAATCTCGCGCGGGTTGGTCCAGATATTGTTACGAAGGTCGGGGTGATTGGTGTCCACGCCGGTGTCCAATACCGCCACCACCACCGTCCTTGAACCCTGCGTTGTCTTCCAGGCCTCGGGCGCGCGAATTTTTTGGAGATACCACTGCTGGTAAAACTGCTCGTCGTCGGGGAAGGGCGCCTCGGCCGCGATTTTGACCAAAGCATTCCGGCTCGCCGTTTCCACCAATGGATTTTTTTTATAAGCCGCGAGCGCGCCGTCAGCCGCCACCTCGCTGTCAAAAATTATTTTATTGACCGTGCTCTGGCCACGGTATTTAATAAGCAGTTCACCGAGACGGTGAGTTCGGGGCGCGCTAGACGCGATAGTCGCGGCCGGGTTGAACACCAAGGCAATCACCGCGACTGCAGCGATAATAAATAAAAATCTTTTGGCGGCCTCGCCTCCTGCTCCCTTCATAGCGGTATTAATTGTACTCCCCCTTCACTTTTTTTCCTGATTTACCTTTCTCTCCAAATCGGCGATGACCGAGGCGAACTGCTCCGGGTGGCGCTTTTCCAGCAAATAATAGTATTGCAGGGCGTCGCGTTCGCGGCCGACAGAGACGAGATACTCAGCCAAGAGCTGAATGATACGGGCGTTTTCAATCAGCCGGTCTAGCGCCAGTTGGAAAACTTTAATTATCTCCGCCGGCGGTTTTTTTAAATCCATCCGGTAAAGATCAATCAGATTTTCATAGGCGGTCGGTTCGCCGCTATTCGCCTCTATCGCCTGGCGGTACTTGGCCTCCGCCTCGCCGTAGCGTCCCGAAGCGCGATAAGCGTTCCCCGCGTTATTTATCAAAGTGGTATTTTTTTTCCCAAGACGGGCGATGCCTTGCTCATATTCGGCAATGGCTTTGTCCCGCGCCGTCTGATTGCCCAACAGGTCGCCAATCAACACCCAATTGTTGCCGATGGCGATATACCAAGTGGGGTTGTCCGCGTCGCCGGCTTTTTTCTTTTGATGCTCCAGAATCGCGGCGTAGGCCTCTTTGGCCTCCGGCTTGCTTTCAATTTGCTGAATCAGCGCCCGCTCTTTCCCCCCAAGCGCCAGACGCGGCGCGGCCAGAGAAAAACCGGCAATCAGAGCCGCGGTTAAAACGACCGAGCCCGTAATCGCCAAAAAACGTTTAGAGGGTTGAAACTTCATAATATTTCTGCTAGCTTACGGTTATTCAACGCCGCTGCCGTTAAAAACTACCTGATTAGGCGGAAAAATACCAGTCCCGCGATAAGAGATTAATACACATGGACCGCGCGATTGTCACACTAAGACGCCTCGGACTCGTGTTCGGCGACCTGGCCGTTTTTTTCTTGGCGTTGGTTTTGGCTCTGGTGGCCCGCCGGCTGGCCGGCGAGGGAACTTTTGTCTTTGCCGAACACTGGCCGCCGTTCGCGGCGATTTTTATTCTCTGGATAATTATTTTCGCCGCTCTCGGACTCTACGACCTCACACTCGGCCGGGACCGGACTGAACTTTTCGGCGAACTTATTACCGCCACTGCTGCGGCCGCCGCGGTGGCCGTCGCTTTCTTTTACCTCGTCCCCGGCATCGGCATCTCGCCCAAAACCACCCTTTTCCTGGTTCTGCTCGCGAGCTTCGCGCTGCTCGTCCCCTGGCGGCTCGTCTCGCTCCGGTTGCTCGCGGGCGGTAAATTCCGGCGCCGGATTGTTTTTGTCGGACTCACCGATGAGGCCCGCGAGCTCATCACCCGTCTCACGGCTAATCCCCTGGTTGGCCTGGATGTCGCCGGCGCGATTACTCTGGACGGCACGAACGCGCCGGGCGTGCCGGTGCGCCGGACGCTCGAGGGATTTGCCGAATATCTCCGCGAGGAGCGCGCCGACACGGTGGTGCTCGCCATGAGCCCGCGAACTTCCACGGAACTCACGCGACAGCTCTACGAGAGCATTTTTCTTAAAATAAACTTTTTGGACATCATCGGCTTTTACGAACAAATCACGCGGCGCGTGCCCATCTCGGCCATCACCCGCGTCTGGTTTTTGGAAAACCTTCAGGAATCCAGCAAAAGATTTTATGAAAAACTGAAACGCGGCACGGACATCGCGCTGGCTCTAATTCTCGGCGCCACCACGCTGGCTCTGACGCCGATCGTCGCCGCGCTGGTCTGGCTCGAAGACCGCGGTCCGACCTTTTTCGCCCAGGAGCGCGTCGGCCGCGACGGCAGGATATTCCGGATTAAAAAATTCCGCACCATGTCGGTGGACGCGGAAAAAAGCGGCGCGCAATTCGCGGAAAAAAGCGACGGACGCGTAACTCGCGTTGGCCGGATTCTGCGGCTGACCCGCTTGGACGAATTGCCGCAGTGCTGGAATATCCTCACGGGCGAAATGAGCTTTATCGGCCCGCGGCCCGAGCGGCCGGAATTTGTCCAAGGACTCGTCGCCGACATGCCTTATTACCCAATGCGGCTCTTGGTCCGGCCGGGGCTTACCGGCTGGGCGCAGGTAAACCACTCCTACTACGCGACAGCCGAGGAACACCGGCTCAAACTGCAGTACGACCTTTTTTATCTGAAAAATCGCTCCTATCTTTTAGACTGGCTGATTCTGCTCAAAACGCTGAATACGGTGGTAAGAGCCAGAGGACAGTAACACTCTCAAAATCAAGATTGGATCTCCCGCGGGAGATCCAATCTTGTCTCCCGATACCATTTTACAAACTCTTCTAACCCCTCCTCTAAAGTCGTAGTCGGATCGTAACCGAGCTCGGCGCGGGCCAAAGAGATATCAGCCAGTGTCGCGCTCACATCACCCGGCTGGAACGGCTGCCAATCAATTCGCGCTCGCACTCCGAGCGTCTTTTCAATTAAGGCGATTAAATCTTTTAAGGTCACGCTCTTTTCCCGGCCGCTGCCTAAGTTGTAAACGCGAAAGTCGCGGGGGTTATCCAACGCCGCGAGGATGCCTCGGACCGTGTCCGCGATGTAGGTATAGTCGCGGCGGCTTTCGCCGTTGCCGTAGGCGGTGAGCGCTTCTCCTTTTTCCATTACCCGGACGAATTTGTGAATCGCCATATCCGGCCGCTGAGCCGGGCCGTAGACCGTAAAAAATCTTAGGCAGGTCGCGGGGATGCCGGTGCGCTCCCGCCACTCGGCGGCGATAATTTCCATCAGCCGTTTGGAGGCGCCGTAGGGAGAGCTCGAGGCGCCGAGTTCGTCCGACTCGCGGAACGGCTGATTGTCACTTCGCTCGCCGTAGACTGAAGAACTGGAAGCCAACACCGCGCTTTTGACGCCAGCTCTCCGCGCCGCCTCGAGCACCACGCTCGTGCCGGTAACATTAACGTCGTAATAGAGTGCCGGGTCCTCGATCGAGGGTCTAACCCCGGCGCGGGCGGCCAAATGCAAAAGCCGAGCGGGTTTAGCCGCGGCGAAAAATTCGCCAACCGCGGCGCGATCGCGGATGTCGGCTTGGACAAAAGTAAAATTTGGATTTCCTAAAAAAGGAGTCAAGTTTTCTTTTTTTATTTCCGGAGCGTAGTAATTGTTTAAGTCGTCAATCACAAAAACGCGCTCCCCTCTCGCGAGCAGCGCGCGGACGCAATGCGAACCTATAAACCCGGCGCCGCCGGTCACGGCCGTGGTCATAATGGAATCTAGATCTTTTGACTCATCCCGTTTAACGTGTCTCGCTCAAGATGACGCGCTTCAATGAATTGCGCGTCACTTCGGCGGTTCGAGCCCCTGCTTCCGGTGCAAGTCGTTATTTAACTGGTCAACAAGTTTAAGCAGAGCCATCTCCGCGCCGAGCTGGTCGCCGAGCTGAATCAAGGCGCGAGTGTCCTTAGGCAAGCACGCGCCGCCGTAGCCGCGGTAGCCCTTGTGAAAAACTTCCAAATGCGAACGGCCGATGCGTTTGTCCGCCGCCACCGCGTCGCGGATTAGGTCGTAATCAATCCCCAACTTCAGAGAGAGGTCATACATCTGGTTGGCAAAAGTTACCTTAGTGGAAAACCAGGTGTTACCGTAATACTTAACCATTTCGGCGGCGGTCGCCGGCATCAGGCGCTCGTAGGGCGCGAGCGGCAGAATCGCCAAGAGGTCGGCGGCGACGGTGTAACTTTTTTCGGTGTAGCCGACTATCTGCCGGTCGGGGAATTGCATGTCCTGGTCGGCCGTAATCTGCGTCAGAAACTCGGGGTTAAAAAGAAATTTATGCTGGGGAAATTCCAGCTGCAATTTTTCGGTCGTGCCCGGGAGCACCGTGGATTTGATTATTACTATTTTTTCTCCAGTGATACTACCGATTGCCTCCCGGACCATGGAAAGGTCAAAACCGCCTTTCTGCTCATCATAAGGCGTGGGAACGCTAATAAAAACCGCGTCGGCGGCGTTGACGCCGGCGAGGTCGTGGAGCCCCTTGCCAGGGTCGTGGGCCGCGACCGGCATCCCGACCTTCTCAAAGTAACGCTTGGTCGCACCGCCGACAAAACCGACTCCCAAAATGCCAACCGAACGAATCATAGAAAAATTAACGAAAAGAATTGCGTTTTATTATTATCGATGCGTCATCTCCTGTCAAGGAGGGAAATCACAACCTACAATAATTATTTTCGATGAAAGTTTATAAAACCTAAATTCACCCAGGGATTAAATAATCCGCCGAACCTCTGCTTCAAAGCCCGTACCGTAGCTACGCGACAATCAATCAAAACTTTGGCTATAGGATTTTTTTCTAAAACATAAAAAGCATCAAGGTCAACGGTCTGGGTCTGTGGCCCATCAACGAAAATAAAATCGTAGGGATAATCAGGTATCTGCGCGTATTTCGTCCCCGTTAACCCTTCGTATGTGGCCTCAACTGAAGGCGAGATGTGCGTTTCCACCTCGCTTCCAACAATATCTCTCACGACATTTCCATATTCAGGCGATTCATCAAGGGAGACAAGCAATCCTCCCCCATTTTCTCGAAGCGCAGAGATGATAATCGCTGTGGAGATGCCGCTTCCGCACTCAAGAACAAATCTTGGTTTCAGTTTTCGGACAATTTTATAAAGTATGTAATATTTACTCCAATGTCTGTATCCTTTAGTGAACTGTGGATATTTTTTTGCTTCTGATTTGAAATATGAAATATCTTTCCACACCGGCTCTCTCATTAACAATAGTTTGTGCAGAGATCGAACGACTATTCGGACATATTTTATGCCGCCGAATTTCGCGTAGGTATGCCATGGGACATTTGTTGGTTTGCTCATAAACTCAGACGAATTCTACAAAAACAGGATCAAACTTCAACCGCGCGCCGCAGACGATGAGTCAGATCATCAATTACGGAGCTCGGGAGCGAGTCCTCAAAATGCGAATCGCGGAAAAACTCCTCCAACGCGGGGGCGGAAAAGCGGCCCGCCGCGGCCAGTTCGAGCGCGGCTTCGCGCAGGCCGTAAACTCCATAAGGAACACCAAAGACGACAGCGTCGCGGCAGGCAAAAATTGCCTCGACCGCGTCCTTACGGCCGGATGTATCCTGTGTCGCGCCGAGAAGGTCACGCAATTGCCGCCAGGGAGCGCGGGAGAGTTCCATCCGCATTGCCGCTAATTCGGCTGGACTAAAAGCCGGCGCGAGGCCGTCGAGCACCCGTTCCTCAAAAAAAGATTTCTGCGCCGGCAGGACGCGCGAGAGCTGGGCAATCGTCGTCAGGGTAATTCCGCGCGCGTCGTAGTGTTTAAAGAGTCCCAGTCCTCTCCCCTCTTCCGTCAGCGGCGTCGGCCATTCGAGGAGCGGCGCGCCGGCTTTCCGATAACGCGGAGGGAAAAGGTCAACGAACCACATCTTGCCCGACGCGTCAATGGTAAAGTTGCTGCAGCGCGAGTCTATGCCGATTTCGGTCTCGTAACCACGATGGCGTTCGGCGCAGACCATCACCAGAATCGCGCACATCTGCCCGACAATGCCGCCAAGTATTTTGTCGTCATTGCCGAGCGGCGTGTGCTGAATCAGGTGGCTGACGTCATGGCCGGTCCAGGGAGAGGTTTTGGCGATAACCGCCTTTTGGCTGGCTTGGTCAAATTCAATGATAATTCCTTCAATCGGCGGCAGCGGCACGCCGCGGCGCAAAAGTTCCTCCTGATAGGCGACGATATCTTCACTCCAGGTATTGGCCTCGGCGCGCAAAAAACCTTTTTTCTTCGCGCCATAACGCGCGGTAACCGTAAGCAAACCGGACGGCAGGCGCACATAGCGGATCTCCGAATTTACGCCGCCGCGCAAACCAAAAATCTCCGCGACGGGGCTGAAGTGCGCGTCTTCAAACGGCTGCGGCCGCTGGAGCTGGTCTTCCATAAGCCGTCAGGCGCCGAGGCGCGTAAGATGTCCGTCTAATTCCGCCCAAGAGCTCACCCGGCGTATCTCGGGCGGCTCGGCCTCGTGCGCGTTGTAACTCTGATGAAAAAGAAACAGATTCGGCGTGTTGCCGACAAGCGGCAGGAGTTTCTGCAGATCATCATCGATATAGACATCCAATCCCCGAGCCACCTCGACCTTGGGCTTGGCGTAACCCACGGACACGAACTCCGGCGCGAGTCCCCGCGCCGCGCACCACTCGCTGGCAATCGCAAGCTCCTCCGCTTCGCGCGAAGTGATTACGGTGCAGCGGTGGCCACCGTCCAAGAGGCGCCGCAAGCTCGGGACGGCTCCGGGGAGAGGCGCCATGCGGAGACCGACCTCGCGCGTGCCGCAGACTCGGCGCATCAGCGCGCGATACTGCGGTTGTGTCAGGATTCCCATACCGGTAACCAGCTGCTCCTTAAACTGATGCGGCGGAATACTGACACCATATAACAACCGCGCCTGTTCCTGTTTAAGCGAACTGGTATCGGCAATGACGCCGTCGAAATCAATTCCGATTTTGAATGCTGTCATGTTCAGGGAATATCATCGTGAAAGGCAGCGACGAAACGTCGAGCCGCTTCGAGTTCTGCGGGATTGTCCACTTCCACCCAAAAGCCGGACTCCACCGGGCGCACACCAACGCTCTGGCCGGAACGAATATAATCCTGCAGCGTGTCTTCAACATGCGCCAGGCCGCCGCGGCTCGCTGAAGTGCGTTCGGCGTATCTCATAAACTCTCCGACCTCGCTCGCGGGCATAAAAATTTGGCTGTTGAAATAATACTCTCCTTCGCCCAGCGGCTGGGTGCCGGCGGTCTTACGGATTTCGGTAACGCTATCGGCGGCGGTGCTGATAATTACATCCATCGCCGACCAGCAGGCATCGGGACGGCGGGTGCCGTGGAGGACAATCCGCGGCGGCATTTTTCCGGCCAGAGCCGCGGCCGCGGCTACGGTAAAAATATAGTCTCCGTCCTGGACCAGCAAGTCGCCGCTTATATGCGGCGCGGCAACGAGCAAGCTAGCCATGCGCTGAGTCGTAGCGTATTCCTTGTTCTCCGCCAAGATAACATCGGGATGGCGCGCGGCCAAAAACTCCCGCAGCTGTTCAATCCGGTAACCGCCGACCACGACCACGCGCTTGACTCCGGCGGCGCGCATCCAGCAGATGCCGTAGTCCAAAAGCGGCCGGCCCGCGACGGGTAGGAGCGGTTTGGGAATGCCAGCCGTGAGTTCCCCGAGCCGCGTGCCCATCCCCGCGGCGAGAATGACACCAGTCGGCGTCGCGCTCATAATGCTCCCTCCGCCTTTGGTTTTGGCAGCCGCCGCAGCTGATTGACGAAAGTCACGGCCAGAACCGCGCTGTTATAAACCGCAAAAAGCAACAGAAACAAATCCAGGCGCCGCAATAAGGCGAAAATTGTCAGCAGAATAACATGATTGCCCGAGCCCATAAAAGTCCGGTTGATGAAACGGTAAAACTTATGGAACCGACCGACATCGGGGTTAAATGCCACCTGGAAATCCTTGGCGCTGACGGCGCCTGCGGAACTTTCAATCTTCATCCACATTGAGAGTTGCGTCTCGCGGGCGCCAATGAGTCGAAAGAGCAGTTTAGCGACCACCGCAACGGCGCCGAAGAGTACGGTGACGAGCGTCCCAGTCGCGCTGTAAGCTCCGAGGGTCAGCGGAAAATACATAAAGGCGTACTGGAAGTCGTGGCTCACCGGTTCGGCGTAGATGCCGCCGGCGATATTTTTTGGATATTTAAGCCGCGCTACCTCGCCGTCCGACGCGTCGAGAACGGTGGAAAAATAAATAATCGCGCAGCCGACAAGCTGCGGCGTGAGATTGTTCCAGGCGAACAACCCGATGCCCAAAAAGAAAAAAAGGACGCTGACCGCCGTAATCTGATTCGGAGTGATCGGCAGGCGGATGAAGATCCAAGTCAGGTACACGGAAAAAAAACGAAAAGTGCGGCCGAGCAGCGGTTCGCGGCCAGCCAGCGGCGCCGTGCCTTGCGCGCGGCGCCTGAGTTCAGCGATCGGGAGTGAACGCAAATTATCCATGTTTGGTTCCCTGAACCTCGGGCTTCTTAAAATACATCGGCGCGAGGCGATCGCCATAGACCCCGCCGCGGTTACCGACGAAACTGAGTTTTGGCGCGAGACGCCGCGCCGCGAAGAACTCGTCAACGGCAGTCTTACAGCCCGGCCAGCGGCCGTAATCGTCAAAAATCAGCCAACCGCCCGGAACAACCTGAGCGTAGAGCTCGTTTAGGATTAACTTCGTCGCTTCGTACCAATCGGCGTCAAGGCGCAAAAGCGCAATCGGTCCGATTTCGTTTTTGACGCGCGGCAGCGTCTCCTCAAACCATCCTTTGATAATTCGGTTGTGCGCCGGCGGCAGACCAAGCTTGCCGAAAATTAGTTTTTCTACATCGTCAACCGAGGCCTTCAGCGCGTCGCCGGCAATCTCCTCGGTCTCGCCGCCGTCCTCTGGCGCCGGTTGAGGCATCCCCTCGAATGAATCCAGGTACCAGGTAGCGCGCCGATCGCCGAAGCGATGCGCCACCGCGCCCATTATGGCCGTCGTGCCGCCTTTCCATGTGCCACACTCGACGAAGGCGCCGCCGAGGCCGCGGCGCTCGACGTCCGTCGCTAAATCGTAAATATTCGCCAGACGGGGGTAACCGTTCTTGGTGTGGGACGAAACCGCAATCATCAGACGGAGCTTCCACGGCCGCAAGAGGTCGGTAAGCGGCATGTTCTTGAGCTGCAGCGTCCTTAAGGGCGTGAAACGGAGCGGGAAGACCACCGCGTTTTTGACGGTGCGGTAGAGTCGGATCGCCAGCCAGCTTTTCCGAAGATAATTCTTTATCATAAAAAAACGAATAGCAGGTGTGAGCATACTAACAAACTCCGCCTCCGTCAACGAGGAGGCAGCATTGGAGTTAAGCGCTTACGAACGCGGTTTTTCCGCAACCAAAAAATGCGCTTGGGCGAGGCGCGAGCCGGTGACCAGGGGCTGCGGACGCCACAAAAGCCGCAGGCGCGCGACCAGGTTATCGGCCCGCGCGACCAGGCGATCAAACCACTCTGGCGCCGGCGCGAACAAAGCAAAAGGATTAACAAAAGTGATAGCGACTTCTTTAAACCCGGATTCGCGAGCGGCGCGCGCATAATCAGCCGGCGTATCGGCGTTGCGGTAATAGTCTGGACGAGGCGCGACGGTGGTAAACAGGCGCAACAACGTTTTCCAAAGTCGGTTCAGGTCCTGCACCGAACGCTTGGCCGGAATGTTTAAAGTCACGACGGCGCCGCCGGGGCGGAGCACGCGGAAACATTCGCGGAGAATCGGCTGATAATCGGCAAAATGCTCCAGAAGCCCAATCATAACCACGAGGTCATAGCCCCCGTCGGGGAATGGGAGCGCCGCCGCGTCGGCGCAAACAAACTCTCCCTCCTCGCCCGCGGCGGAAAAATTGCGCCGTGCCAGCTCAATCGCGCTCGGGGAAATATCCACGAGCGTCATTTTAATTTTGTCGTACTTGGAGAGATAAAGGGAAGCGGTTCCCCGTCCGCAGCCGAGCTCGAGACCGCGCGAATATCCTTTGCCGCGAATCGCCTGCCGAATAAAGTCCGAATACCAAAAAAGAGAAAATTGCCGCTGAGTGGCCGGTTTCGCCCCGGGCGGCACGAATACTGTCCATTCTTCCGGCCCTTTGGGGACATCATTGGCTGTCCGCCATTTGTCTTCAAACTGCGTCTGACCGCGCTGTTCTGATGTTTTTTCTAAGGGCATAATCGACATCGCTAGGTCATCTTGAGCTCCTGAAGCAACAGTTTGGCGATACGCTCGCCGGCCCGGCCGTCTTTTGAAAAACAGTAGCGTTCCGCGAGCGTCGCGCGTCCGGCGCGGTCGAGCGAGCTGTCAGTCAGATACGAGCTAATAAATTTATGCAGCTCATCCGGGTTCCGCGCCAGCCGCACCCCGCCGGTCTCGACCACGCCGCGATAGTGCGAAGAATCGTACCAACGGCCAAAGTACGGCCCATTATCCGGCTCGCTGTCGGCGTAGAAATCCACATTGACGACGGGCTTGTCAAAAAGCGCCGCTTCGAGCGCGAGCGTTGAAGCCATGCAAACCAGCACGTCGCAGTGCCTGAACTCATTCGCCAATTTCAGCATCTCTTCCCTTGATGGGTCCCACAGGTCGGCAAAAAATTTGGTGATTCGAAAAGTCGCGTCAATATAGGTATTGGGCGCGCCGACTAATTCTTTAAAACGTTCCGCGGTGTAATCCGAAAAATGCGGGCGGATAATCAGCGAACAGGGAAACGGAAAAGCGTTCTCCTGCACCAGACGGTGGAGAATTCGGACAATGTGTTCGTCATGTGGCCCCCACCACTGCCCCTCAGAACCGTAGAAAATTAATTTCCGCGCCGGGTCAAGGCCCAGGGAGCGCAAAAAATCTTCCCGGGGACGATAGACGCTCGGGTCGGCGTAGAGGTCAAATTGCGGAAAACCGACGACGGTCACCTTCGCCTCGGGAACGGCGTGCAGCCGAACCGCTAAATCTGTCATCAGCGTGTTCTGAACGATCAGGCGGTCGGGAACCACCGGCAGAAAAAAACGGTCCAAATTGTCCCAGCCACGGGTCATGCCGACCACGGGGACGCCGAAGCGCCGCGCGGCTTTAATCATGGCAATGTCACGTTTGGCCGCCACGGTCGCGGCGAAGACAAGGTCCGGGGCGTATTTCCGAAAAAAATGGTCATAGTTTTTGTCCGGGAACAGATTCATCTCAACCCATCTATAAAAAGTTTTAAGGAAGCCGACCCGCGACTGCGCCGAAAAAATCAGGTTTAAAAAGAAAAAACCCAGCGTTCCCGCCACCCGGCGTCGGCGCCCAAGATTAAGGCGTCCGGGGTAACGAGTCATAAATTGCGAAGTGCTGGTGTAGACCAGGTGATGCAGGAGCTCGCTCCAGATCCTGCGGCGGAAAAGTCCGTATTGAATTTCGGCGGTCTCCTCCAGAATTACCCGCGGGTGACTCATCTCCTCGCGAAAGTAATCGGGAATATTAAAGGGCACGAACACAACCACCCGAAGATCTTTTTGTTCTTTTAAAATCCGAAAAACCTCCGTGCGCAGAATGTTCCGCGCCGCGAATCCCCGGCTTAACATGATGAAGAGTGTTTTCATACGCCATTAACAAACTCAATAACCGCTTGTCCGACACGCTCCCCGGCCCGGCCGTCGCGCGGACCGCAAAAATAGTCGGCCAGCCGCCGCCGCTCGGCGCGGCGAATCGAAGGGTCAGCGAGGAGAGCGCGGACCGCGGCCAAAAGTTCCTCCTCGGAGCCGACGAGCCACGGCGCGCCGGTCGCGACCACTTGACGATAGTACTCGGTCGTGTACCACTTGGCGATGGAGGCGGTAAAGGGTTTTTTCTCGCGGCCATCGAAAGCGACGTTGACCGTCGGCTTGTCCATTGCCGAGGCATCGAGGGTCAGGGTTGAATTGGAAGTGACCAAAACGTCGGCATGGTGGAGGAGGTTGGCCAAGTGTTTCATCTGCTCCACGCTGTAATCCCAGCGGTCGCGAAAGCACGCCGAGGGCTGATAAAAATTATCAATAAAAACGCCCGGCAAGGAGGCGACGCTCGCGAATTTTTCCTTATCACCCGGGTAGATAAAATGCGGCCGGATTAAAATCTGCGCCGGCGCGCCGAGAGTGCGCGCGGCGGCGGCCCGGGCCAGCATTAGGACCATTTCCGGGTCATGCTTGGCCACCTTGCCCTCGGAGGCGTAGAGGATGATTTTTTTTTGCGGGTCGAGAGCAAAGGCGCGGCAAAACTCCTCGCGGCTGACAAAAATTTCCGGCCGCGAGTAAAGGTCAAACTGCGGAATGCCGCAAATCTCCACCTCGGCGGAGGGGATGTTCTGGAATCGCGCCGCTTCTTCTTCCGAGTACGGCCCCCAGACCAGCAGGCGGTCTGGTTTTACGCGGCAGCTGATTTTGGAGAGATTGTCCCAGGACTTGGGCATGGCGATAATCGGCACCCCGCGGGCACGCGCTTGTTTTTGCACGGCAACATCCATGTCCTCGATGACGCTGGTGGAAAAAACGGCGGCCGGACGGTACCGGCTAAAGAGCTCACCGTAGTGCCGGTCGCGGATCACCGCCGCGTCCAGCGCGCGCGCCCACTCTTTGAGCGCGCCGATGTTCCGCAGGGGCCGGAACACGAGGCGCTTCGCCCAATACCGGAGAACATTGGCCTCGTCCGGCGAATAAATCCCGTAACGATCGCGCATCTCGGTGCTGGCGTTGTAAACCAGCGCTTTGTGCAAACCGACAAAAAGGTAGTCCCAAAAACTCCAGGGCGGCTCATAAAGAGGCGCGAACTCCACGCCCGGATAGCCGAAAGTCCGGCGAAAACGCTCGTCCTGCCAAGCCGGGCTCAAAATGACCAAACGAGCGCCGCTCTCGCGGAGAAGGCGAAAAGCATCCGTCTGTAAAATATTTCGCGCGGTGCCGCCGCGCGAGATGGTGATAAAGATGGTTCGCGAAGTCATAAATCAATGCGCGGGGCCGGACGCGGCGGCTGCCTCCCGGACCGCGTCTTCGAGCCGCCAACTTGGCGACCAACCCAAAACGCGGCGCGCCTTTTCAATTGAAAGATATTCGCGTTCAAAAGGTCCGTTGGGGTCGCCTTGGATTGCCGGTTCTAAATCCGGCCGGCCCAGGACGCGGGCAATAACGCGCGTGAGTTCCAAAACCGTTATCGGTGAGTCGGGCGCAAAATTGAACGCTTCGCCGAAGAGGCGCTTGGCTTGGAGCTCCTCGGCCAGAGTCAGGAACGCGTTAATCGTGTCTTTATAGTAAAGGAAGCCCTTGCTGTCTTTGCCGTTGCCGCGGATGACCGGCCGCCGCCCGGCGAGCACCGCGCGAATCGTGCTCGAGATTATATGCTCCGAGTGCGGGTCAACGGCGCCGAAAGTGTTGGTGATGCGGGCGAGAGCAATAGGCAGGCCGTACTGGACAAAAGCGCGGGCGGCGTAATCGCCGCAGATTTTGGAGACGGCATAAGTGCTCGCGCCCCGGAGCGGTGAGTCCTCGCCGGTCGGCAAAATTTCCTGTTCGCCGTAGACGTGGTTGCTTGAGGCGAGAACTATCTCGCGGATGCCCGGCTGAACTTTGGCGGCGAGCAAAAAGAGCCAAACGCCGCGGGCATTCGCCTCAAACGCGGCGCCGGGGTCAGCCTGCGAGGCAGCCACGCCCGGGAGACCCGCGAGATGAAAACAGGTCTCCGGCTGAACCTCGGCGAGTGAGGCCGCGAGATCGCCCCGGAGCAGGTCGCCGACTTTGACCGCGACCGGCGCGCCGGGGAAACCGGCGAAAGCCGGCCGGCAGTCCGCGCGGTCAAACACCGTCACTCGGGCGCCATACTGAGCCAGCGCCCGGACAAGCTCAATGCCCAGATAGCCGCCGCCGCCGACGACAAAAACCCGGCGATTGTCCCAAAAATTGCTCCGCATAGCTACCAATGGAGCGCCTCCGGCGGAATCAGCGTATCGGCCTCGATGTCCTGCTGCGCGATTTTGCCGATAAGCGCGCGGAGATATTTGGGCTTCAGGCCGTCGCCGGGACCCTTGATCGTGAGCATCGCCGCGCTGATTACGGCGCCGGCGGGAATCCGCGCGGCGCTGGCCACGCTCTTGGCCAATTTGTTCCTCATCGGCGCCTCATCGCTTTGGATGCCCTTTTCGGCCGAGCCCAAGGCCTGCTCCACGGTACGGACATACTGGACCAGTTTTTGGAGGCCGGCGACCTCGAGCGAGGCGGCGTGGTCAGGTCCGCGCATCGCGCGGTCCAGAGTAAAATGCCTTTCTATCACCACCGCGCCGAGCGCGCGCGCCGCGACGGAAATCGCGATACCGCGCTCATGACCGGAGTAGCCGATGGGCAAGTTGTAGCGGCGGCGGAGCGTCTCCATCACCCGGAGGTTGATGCTGTCGTTGGGCGAGGGGTAAGTGGAAACGCAGTGGAGAAGAATTAAATTTTCGTTGTGCGCGAGCACGGTCTCTACGGCTTCGTCAATCTCCTCTACTGAACTCATGCCGGTGGAAAGAATGACGGGCTTACTCTTGCGGGCAATATGCTCAAGCAGCGGCAGGTTGGTAACATCGGCTGAGGCGGCCTTAAAAGCCGGCACGCCCAAGCTATCCAAAAAGTCCACCGCGGTTTTGTCCCAGCCGCTGGCCAAAAAGTGGATGCCCCGCTCCGCCGCGGCCGCGAAAAGTTTGTAATAAACCGCCTCGGAGAGTTCCAGTTTTTCCCGGTGCTCGCCGTAAGTCGGCCCGAGCGCGGTGGAACTCAAATAAGGTTTCTCCAGCGCCGAGCGCACCAAAATCTCGGGGATCGTGCGTTTTTGAAATTTGACCGCGCTGGCTTTAACCTCCGCCGCGCGGTCTATAAGCGCACGGGCGATCTCTGGGTCGCCGTTATGGTTAACCCCGGCTTCAGCGATGAGGTAGCAGGGCAAACCGTCGCCGACCGGCGTCGAGCCGATCATCATTTGTCTGGACATAAAATAACAATGATTGGCGAAAAAACGCGCCTAATTTACCACGCGGTCCAGCCGCCGTCAACGATAAGATTCGCGCCGGTCATGTAACTCGAGGCATCCGAAGCGAGGTAGAGAATCGCGCCGCGGTATTCGTTCTTCTCGGCCATCCGCCCGAGCATGGTCCGGTCGGCATATTGGCGCCGGAAGTCCGGGTCTTGTCCGGCACCAACGCCGCCCGGGGTCAGCGTATTCACCCGGACCCCTTTCGGCCCCCAGTAAGCAGCAAGATAACGCGTCAAATTAAGCACCGCGGATTTGGTTACGGCATAGCCGACGGATTTGTATTTGCCGGGACCGTATATGCGATGGTCCGGCGCGACATTACCGTAGGTGGAAGAGATGTTGATAATCGAACCCCTCCCCTGCCGCGCCATGAGCGCGCCGACGCGCTGGCAGAGCAAAAAGGGGCCAGTAACGTTTACCGCGAGCTCCCGTTCCCAAAGTTCGCGCGGATATTCCTCAAAAGGCGCGAAAGATTTTTCAAAAATCGCCAAACCGGGGACGGGGTTCATCGCGGCGTTATTGACCAAAATATCAATCCGGCCGAAGCGCCTCTCCGTTTCGGCGACCAGCCGGTCTACCTCTTCGCTGTTAGTGATGTCGGCGGCGAGCCCGATGACTTTGCCGCCGGTTGCCGCCGACAGCGAAGCGGCGAGCTCCACACAGCGCCCCTGACTCAGATCTGTGGCGACGACGGTCGCGCCGGCGCGCGAGAGTTCGTCAGCATATTCTCGCCCTAATAGTCCGGTCGCGCCAGTCACGATAGCCACGCGCCCAGTAAGGTCAAAGGGGTTATGCTCCCTTTCGCCCGCGACAAGCGGACAGATGCGGCGCTCGGCGGAAGCGCGTTTCGCCGCCGCCGCGATTTTAAGCGCGTCGCGTCCGGCGTCACCGGAGATAAGGGAGCTTTCTTCTCCCCGGAGCACCGCCAACACGTGGGCCGCTTCCGCCAAAAACATGTCGTTGCGTTCAAAACCCAGGGGCGCCCGGTGCTCTTCCGGCTCACTTGCGCCGTGGCGCCAGATACGCAGCGTGCCGTCTTGTTGCGTCCACTCCATTTTTCCTCCCGTACCGATGATGGTGAAGCACCGCCGCGCCGGTTTTTCCAAATAATCCAGATGCACTTCGGCAATCAGTCGCTCATAATTGCAAATCAAAGCGGCGACGTCTTCAACATCAACGCCTAGCTCCCCGCAGGTGCCCAACGAAGCCGTGACCTCTCGAGGCAATCCAAAAAACCAATTAAGTAAATCAATGTCGTGGATTTGAGTGAGTAGCACGCCGCCGCCGAGCTCAGCTCGCGCGCTGTAGCTTGTGCGATAGTCCTCCCAAGGATGCCAGTCGGGCAGATATTCGCCGATGGCAAAACGCGCCGACACCGGCCGGCCGATCGCGCCGGCAAGGAGCCGCTCGCGGGCAATACGGATAGTCGGATGGAACCGAAAGTTGAAGCCGACAAAAACATGACGGCCGGCCGCGGCCGCCTCGCTTAAAAATTCCTCCACGCCGTTTGGCGTATGGCTGATCGGCTTTTCGATAAAAACATGGGCGCCGGCTCTGACCGCCGCGCGGGCGGTCGCGAGGTGAAAAGCGGTCGGGTTGGTGACAAAAACAATGTCCGGTTTCCGGGCCAGTCCGGCCTCGAGAGTCGGCACGGTCAGAACCTGCTCCCCGGGCTCAAGCGGGCGGGCAGCCGCGCCGCGGCTGCGAAAAGCGAAAATATCATTCACGCCCAAAGCGCGAAGGTTCTGGACATGCCGGCGGCCGATTGACCCTAACCCAATAATTAAAACTTTCGGAGGCATAAGAGAGGAAAACTAGCCCGCGTTGCCGGTCTTTTTTTGCTGTTCCTCCAGATACATCTCCGCTACCCGCCAGTCAAAAAGCGAATCAATATCCGTATACTCCGCGACCTGGAGGCGGAGCGGGTAGACGCGGCTGCCGGTCATGGAATTTTTTTCCAAAATCGTCTTGGGCCAAATCGCGTCAACGTAGCCGAGCTGATACCAAACCTCGGGCAGCGCCTGCCGTGGCGCGTTGTATGGTTCGGCAACGCCGGGGACGGCTAACAGCGGCTTTAAATAACCATCGTTGCCAATCGTCCACATCTTAAAGGGATTGTCATGCGGCAGTGCCACGCCGCGGACGCAGTCGGCTTCCGGATGCGCCAAGAGCAAATCCACCGCCTCATCAATCATCCCGCTGGTCCGGCCCGGCGAAGTCGGACGCAGGTGCACGACGACATCCGGGAAATAACCCTCGTTTACCTTAAGCCAATTTAGGGCGTGGACGAAAACCGGCAGGTCCGGCGTCCGGTCTAGAGCAAACTCCGCCGGCCGGATAAACGGCGCTTCAACGCCCCACTCCCGGCCGACCGCGGCAATCTCGGGGTCGTCAGTTGAAAGGATGACCCGCGTGAGCCGCGCCGAGCCCTTAGCTTGTTCAATGGTATGAGCCAGCAGGGGTTTGCCGGCCATCGGCCGGATGTTTTTCTTGGGGACGCTCTTTGAGCCGCCGCGGGCAGTAATGACGCCAAGCACATTCATAGGTAAAACTTACTTTTTTAAATGGGTTATCAATAATAACCGGTCCGCCGCCGCCGGTCAAGGACTTGATGGGTTAGAACAAAGTGCTTGCCTCCAGCAAAAAAGCTCGGTGGTTCCGAGCCTCGGATTTTTGTATTGCGACGAATTAACAGTGAGCTATCGGAGTGGCAACGTGCGGACATCCACGCCCCGGGCGGCGAGGATGAGGTCAGCCAAATCGCGGATCGCGCCGTCACCGCCGCGCCTCGGCGCAATCCAGTGCGCGCGCTCTTTTATCACGGCCTCGGCCTGTGCCGGCGCCGCGGCCAGGCCCGCGAGTTCAAGCAGCGCGAGATCAGAAAGGTCGTCGCCCATCACCGCGCAAACCGGGAAATCAGCTTCAAAACTCTGGAGCCAGCCGCGAACAACTTCCACCTTACCTCTCCCCTGTTCGTTCGCCGCCAAAAAAACCGGCGGCCAATGGCCGGCGCGGACCGAAGGCAAGCCGTTCAATTTTTCCGCCAGCCGTTCCACGAAACCGGAATTCTCGCCGGTGACAAAAGCAATACGCATCCCGGCGGCCCGCAAAAGCGAAATCCCCTGCCCATCAATGTGGCTGCGTTCTTTAAGAAATTCTCCATCACGCGGATGCGTCAGCACCCGACCGGTAAAGATGACTCCGTCGCCGTCAAGCACAACTGCCTGAACTTTAGCCGCTACTGACAACAGCTGATCCCGCGGTAATGTGTTAGAGGCCATATTTATACAAAGACAGGCAAGCCCGAAGGTCGGACAGGTGAAAAATGATGACTATTCTCCCCATGCCAGGCAATCATCTGGCGGAGACCGTCCTCCCAGCCGACCAGCGGCGACCACCCGAGCGAGCGGATTTTACCCGCGTCGGCCTCAAGGTGGTTAACATCCAGCGGACGCAGCCGTTCTGCGTCTAATTCCACCGTTATCTCCCGGCCCATCAGCCGCCCGATGTCACGCGCGATGCTCCCTACGGTGCGCGCCACGCCGGTGCCGACGTTATACACTTCGCCCGGCAGTCCCCGCTCCCAGAGCAGAGTCGTCGCCCTCGTCGCGTCGGAAACGTAAGTAAAGTCACGACGCGCTTCGATGTTGCCGAGGCGGACCGCCGTCCGGCCCGACTGGAGCTGCTTGATTATCTCCGGTATGACATAGGGCTGCATCGAGCGCGGGCCGTAGACGTTGAACTGTCTTTGGATCACCACCGGTATTTGGTGCTCGTACCAGAGCGTCCAGGCCAGCCGGTCAGCGGCGAGCTTGGAGACCGCGTAAGTGGAATGCGGCAGGGTCGGGTGGCGCTCGTCCATCGGCGCGGTGACGGCCGAACCGTAGATCTCCGACGACGAGTAAAAAATAATTTTTTTGACGCCAGCTTTTTTGGCCTGAAAAAGAACATTCAACGTCCCGAAAGCATTGACGTCAAAAAATTCGCGCGGCCGGATATAACTCTCGGGGATGTATGGCTCCGCCGCGAGGTGCATCACTCCGTCAAAACCGGAAAAATCCAAATAGGGATCGCGGATGTCGCGCTGCAGGAACGCCGCGCCGCCGGGCACAAACTCGCGTTTGCCACTGACCAACGTGTCCATAACTGTCACCGAATCGCCGCGGGAGAGGAAGGCGTCCGCGAGATGCGAGCCGATCATGCCGGCGCCGCCGGTGATGAGAATTCTGGCCATAGATGTCGGTAATTAGGGGATAAACGGCTTGAGCCGTTCGAGCGCGGTTAAAAATCCGCGGTAACCATTGAGGTGCCCTTCCCAAATCTCCGGGCACCAGCGCCAGCCGGGGTGGCGTCTGAGGATATCAAAAGTTTCGGCAAAATCAATTTCGCCCTCGCCGATCTGGAGCGCCTCGCGGGAGAACCCCGCCGCGTCGGATACCTGCACGTAATCGGTCAGCGGCGCGACGGTTTCCACGAACCGGCGGTAATCTTTTTTTAGAACGTTGCAGGCAAGGCGAGCGTGGGCCGTGTCAAAACAGATGCGCAGCCCCAATTCACGGGCAAAGTTAACGACCTCCTCGGCCTCGGCGAAAATGTGGTTAAACCACTGGCCGGAAAAATACCAGCCGTGGGGCGGCAAATTTTCCGGAAGCAAAATAATCCCGTCCGTCCGAAGCCGGCGGAAGGCCGCAAGCGAGCGCGCGAGCAGGCGTTCCCGATTTTTACAAACCGGGTCCATTGAGGCCCCGCCGACGTGGATCACTAAAGCCGGCGGCCCCTCAAAAAATGGCGCTAAACTATGCACTTTGTCAATCACCTGCTGGCAAAACGCGATGGAGCGCTCCCAGTGGTCATCATCGAGCGATGCCAGATCCTTGACCCGCCGGCCCATGTAATCCGGCGCGTGCGCGAATAAGCGCTGGCGGTAATGTTTTTTGGGAACGAATGGTTCGTCAATGTCTTTGTCCGACAGGTGGAATTCAAACATCGGCGGCTCAAACTGTTCGGCAAAATCAATTTCGGAAAAACGGGTTTTGAGCGCCCACGGCGTCCGGTAATCTGGCCGCGCAAAGCTCGCTGTTGGCGCGCCGAAATCCTCGAGTGAGAGGCAGGAATCGCGCGGTATCGCGCGAGTTGTCCGACGGCCGAGTAGCTCCGGCAGACGGTAGGGCGGCAGACCCTTGGCCGGACTCTTAGCCGCAACTAGCTCGCGGGTAATCACGGTGCCAGCCGCGATGTCTTGCGCCGCTACCAGCGATTTAGCCAAGACCTTGCGATTGGCCTGCTCCATGTGGCTCAAAATCTTCTGCGGCACGCCCAACGCCCGGTCAATCTCGCGGATCATCGCGACCATGGCGCGGAAATCGTCCGGCTCCAAGCTGGCGGCGTGGTCCGGCCCCTCCATGGAGCGGTCGAGCGTAATGTGCCGTTCGACCACCGCCGCGCCCAGCGACACCGCGGCCAAAGTGCAGGCGATGCCGCGTTCGTGGCCAGAATAACCGATGGGCACCTCGGGGAAACGCCGCTCCAGTTCGGTGATAAAGCGCAAATTCAAATCCTCGGGCGGCGCGGGATAGGCCGCCACACAGTGGAGCAGGGCGAAACGCGCGCCCAAAGAACGCAAAAAATCAACCGCGCCCTGGATCTCTTCGCTCGTCGCCATGGCCGTGGAGACGAGCATCGGCTTCCCTGCCCGAGCGATTTTCTGGAGCAGCAGATTGTTGGTCAGATCGGCCGAAGCCACTTTGTAGGCGACCACGCCCAGCCGTTCTAGAAAGTCAACGCTCTCCTCGTCAAACGGCGTGCATAAAAACCGCACCCCGCGGCTCCGGGCATGGGACATCAATTCGCGAAATTCATTTTCGCCAAACTCGGCCTCGCGCAAAATCGGCAGCAGATACTGGAAAGCCTGCTCCCCGAGATTGGGATTTTCCAGCAATTTTTCCTGATACAGCGTGGACAAGCTCCGTTTTTGAAATTTGACGACGTCGACTCCGGCGTCGGCGGCAGCGTCAATCAAGCGATGCGCCAAATCAAGCTTGCCCTGATGATTGACGCCGATCTCGGCCATGACGAGCACGGGCTCGCCGGCGCCGATCCGCCGGTCAAAAATTTCCAATATAGCCATAGGCAAGTGCCCGAAAGATACCGGCTGACACCGCGAGTGTCAACAGTAACAATTAAAGTCGGGCCCTAACGCCCTCGCGCGAGGAGCGCTCCGCCGCCGCGCAAATTTTTAACGCCGCGAGCGCCTCGTCGCCGCCCGCGAGCGGCCGGCCGCCGCGGGCAACGCAGAGTAAAAAATCGCGGAGCTGCTCGACAAAATAGTCGTTACGCGCCATCGCGCCGGGGAAAATTTCCCGCCGGCGGTCCGCGGCGCGGAAAAGCTCCACGCGGTTCCCGCCCATATAGGAATCCCAAAAAATGCTCCCCGCCTCCCCGATAATCCGCATCTCTTTGCGCGGCTCACGGCCGAGCGCGTCCAGATGGATTTGCGAGATGATGCCGTTTTGGTGCGTCAGTGTCACTTCGGCGAAATCATCGGCGTCCAGCGTCAATTCACCCAACCGGCCGACATAAGCCATTACCTCGCGCACCTCGCCAAAAAGCCACCGCGCGATATCCACGGCGTGATTTTCGTCAGAAAGTTCGCCGCCGCCCAGGTCCTTGTGGCCGGCATACCAGGCGCGCGGATGCTCGCCCGGATGCCAGTCCAGCAAACATTCCGAAAAAACAATCTGTGCCGAATAAATCTTGCCGATCTCGCCGCGGGAGAGGAGCTCCGCGACAGTTCTGAGCGTGTCGGCATAGCGGTAGACATAATTTACCGCGACGACTTTGCCGGCGCGCCGAGCCAGGCGGAGAAAATGCTCCGCCGTTTCCACGCGGTCGGTGATGCTTTTTTCCATGAGCACGTGCGCGCCAGCGAGCAAGGCGCGTTCCCCGCTCGCGGCGTGCAACGCCGGCGGATTGGCCACCACGACCGCGTCATAACTGCCGGCCGCGTAAGCCAGCTCCTCCGTGGCAAAAAACGGCAGCGCGCCAAAACGTTCTTGCGCCTCCCGCCGCCGGTCTTCGCGCGGCTCAACGACGGCGACGTTGCCGATGCCAAGCGCCGTGAGGTTGCCGATATGCCGCTTGCCGATCGAACCGGCGCCGACAACCAAAACTCGCAGGCCCGATAAAAAATCAGGCGGCAGGTCTCCCTTCGCCTGACGCGACTGCCATTTGCGATAGTCCGCGTGATCTACCCACCCGAGCATGACCGAAACATTAAAACATTGAAAGAAGAAGAAAGATTAACCGCTGGAGAGGCGGCTGTCAACCGTGAGAGCGCGGAAGCACGCGCCGCATAAAAATCCTGGCGATGCTCGCGGCAACCGAACGCAGGTTGGCGAGACGAAACGCGCTGGTGCCCTCTTGCTGGCCGTAAAGGGCCGGTACCGGGAACTCGGCAACCGTTAGTCCAGTCCTGACGGCTAGACAGAGCAATTCGGCAAAATATCCAAAACCAGATGGCGAAATTTTTGAAGAAACAATAAACTCCCGCGGATAAACCGGCGGGCTGTGCACGTACCGCACCCTGATACCGCCGGCAAAACAAATCAGCGCGTTATAAGCGCGCGAAACTACGCGCCTGAGCAGCGGCCGCTCCCGGAAATCCTCCAGTCGCGGGTAGGGCAGAAGAATCTCCGCCGAACCGAGACGATTAAAAATGGCGCTAAGCGCATCTGCCGGCAGGTCGTTATCACCCGGGACCAATATGCACCACCGGCCGGTTCCGAACGCGGCGCCGGCGGCGTAACTGTAACCGGAGCCGCGGTTCACGGGATTCCGATGCAATTTAACCATTGCGTCCGGGTGCGCGTTCTGATACGCCGCGACCACACCGGCGGTGTTGTCCGTTGAGCAATCGTCAACAACCAAAACTTCGGCCTCCAGACTGCGTCCGGCCAAAGCGTCCATAATGTTTGAAAGCGTCTTGGCAATGACCGTTACTTCGTTGTAACAAGGGACGACAATGGTGAGCTCGGGCATATTTATGGCGCGAGATCAACAACAGCGCGCAGCGCGTTGCCGGCGCGAAGCGCAGCCAGCGCCTCGTTGACCGCTTCCAAAGGAAAGCTGTGACTGGCAAGTTCTTTAAGCCGCAGCGCTCCTTGCCTCACGAGATCCAGATAAAAAGGAAAGTCGCTGTCCGGATTATTCTCTCCACCCCAGGTGCCGATAAGCCGCTTTCCTTTGATCAAATCAAACGGGTCAATGCTCACGCGTTCGCCGGCCGCGAGGTTCCCGGCAATTACCGCCGTGCCGCCGCGCTTGACCGCGGCGAGAGCGAGCTCCATTGAAGAGCGGGAACCGGCAGTCGCGACCGCCGCGTCAACGCCGCCGCCGGAGAACGCGTAAATCGCGCCGAGAACATCTTCGCGGCGCGCGTCAATCACCTCGGTGGCGCCGAATTCCTTAGCCCACGCCAACTTTTTTTGGTCAACGTCTATGGCAATTATCGGGCCGGCACCCGAGTAACGTGCCATCTGGACAACATTGATTCCGATGCCGCCGGCGCCAAATACCGCGATTGATTGTCCCGCGCGTAATTGCAGAGTATTGCGCACGATGCCGCAGCCAGTGGCCAGCGCGCAGCCGACCAGCGCGGCGTCGGGGAGCGGAACACCGTCGGGGATAGGAACTAGCCGGTTCTCCGGCACAATTGCCTCCTCCGCCAGCGTGGCGACCGGCCCGGCGTTGACCGTTCGGGTTCCGGCAGTAAG
Organism: Patescibacteria group bacterium; assembly: GCA_004299275.1. Lineage (GTDB taxonomy): Bacteria > Patescibacteriota > Patescibacteriia > 2-12-FULL-57-11 > 2-12-FULL-57-11 > SCSU01. Next base: position 6,817 of record SCSU01000052.1, on the reverse strand, counting down.
CCGAAGGCCGCCGGCGTCCAGACCAACTCCTGTCATCCAAGAAATAATAACCCGGTCACCGGGACGCACCTTAGTGACGCCGGCGCCGACGGAGATCACTGTTCCCGAACCCTCGTGACCGAGGAGATGCGGCAGATAGGCGTCCTCCCCCCGGCTACCGCTAACTTCGAGCAATTGACTGCCGCAGATGCCGCTCCGGCGCAAACGCACCCGGACTTGGCCAAGACCCGGTTCCGGCAAAACGACGTCCCAAATTTCTAACGGCTTGCCCGGAGCGATAAGTACTGCGGCACGCATGTTCACTCAATGATTGTCCAATAATAATCGCCGGTATATCCCGCCTCGCGGAAAAGTTGGTGCCATTCTTCCGGCGAATAGATGAGCTCCGCCGTGAGCTGCCAGCGCTCCAGATTTTCCTTTTGCCGGGGATTTAAATACGAATCAACTTGGATGTAGGCCGGCCCGCGGGAGACGCGCATAATCTCCCGGAGCGCGCGCTTGCAATCCTCGCGTTTCAAATTATGCAGCGTATTTATCGCCACCACCAAATCAAAAGATTTGTCGGGATACGGCAGGGAAACGGCGTTGCCCGCCTGTAAAAATTGCCGCACGTCCCACATGGCGTTTTGAATAGCATACTCCGAGACATCAAGGCCGGCGACCGAAATGCCCGGGCGAAGCATTCTGAGGTCGTGGAGGAAAAACCCCTTGGCCGAACCGACATCCAGCACGGAACTCGCCGATCTGAGCCCATAGTGCTCGATAAAACGCTCCACCACCGGAATCCAACGGCCGTCGTAATGGTAACCGCCGTAGCCCTGGTCGCGCGTGCCGTCGAAGTATTCCCGGCCGTACTGTTTGGCAACGGCGCGGTTTTCCGGTTTAGCGGCCAGCCAATCGGCGCGCGCGGCAATGTTGCGCGCAGAATGCGGATAACGATCCAGGAGATTAATTTCTTTTCCAAGTAAAAATTGGACGGCCGAGACCGGCGCCGCCTCGCCGCGCGGCGCGGAACAAATCTTTTGCAGCTCGTCTCCGTCAATTTCATAAAAATTTTCGCGCGTCGGGAACTTGCCGGAACGCACCTCGGAGGCGTAGCGGGTAATTCCTTCCTCGATCAACGCGCCCGCCTCCACAAAACGCTTCACAAACTTAGGCTTAAACTGTTCAAACATCCCTAAAATGTCATGGATAATCACGAGCTGCCCGTCCACCTGGTCACCGGCACCGATGCCGTAAACCGGGATTTTAAGCCGATCGCGAATCAGAGCGGCGGTTTCGGCGGGCATGGCTTCGAGCAAGAGAAATGACGCTCCGGCTTCTTCCAGAGCCAGCGCGTCATCAAGCAGCGCGTCATAACTCGCCTTGGTTTTACCCTGTACGCGGTAGCCGCCGATTTGAGCCATATTCTGCGGTGTCATCCCCAGGTGGCCCATGACGACGATACCGGCGTCAACCATGGCCTTGACCCGTGCCGCGACTCGACGACCGCCCTCGCACTTAACCGCGTCACAGCCCGCCTCGGCGATAAAACGTCCGGCCGAGAGCACGGCGTCGCGGTCCGAGGGCTGATAAGACATAAACGGCATGTCGCCGATGAGGAAGGCATACTTGACCGCGCGGCGCACCGCCGCGGCATGGGAGATCATCTCATCCATGGTAACCGGCAGAGTGGTCGCGTGGCCGAGCGTGGTCATGGCCAGCGAATCGCCGACCAAAATCATGTCCACGCCAGCGCGGTCGGCAAAAAGGCCGAAGGGGTAGTCGTAGGCGGTGATAAAAACCGCTTTCTCGCCCCGCTGCTTCATCGCCCGCAAGGTGAGGAGCGTTGTCTTTTTTCGCGCGTTGTCAGTTTGAGCCATAATGAGTGTCTTCTTAGTCTTCGCAGAGCGAGCTGTCAAGCGGCTTGACCAGCATCTCGCGGAAAAATTGTTCCCGCGGCAAAAGCGGATTGGGGTCCTCAATCGGCCGGCCGGCTTTAAGCATCGGGTGGAGGCGCTGGTCCTGACTGAACTCCATGTTGCAGAGGGCCGGGCCCGGATGGGCCAGGGTGAGCCGGATAATCTGGCGCAGGTCGTCATGCGAGCGCGCGGTCCAGGCGCGGATGCCGTAGGCCTCGGCGATCTTCACATAATCGGGGTCAGCCAGGCCCGTCTGCGGCCGCGAGGCGATGTAGCGCGAACCGTACCAGTCGTCCTGAGTCTGCTGGATAATCCCGTAACCGTGATTGTTAAAAAGAAAAATCTTAATCGGCAGATGGTGATGGGCCACGGTGCCGAGCTCTTGGATATTCACCTGCAGGCCGCCGTCACCGGTGATGCAGATAACCCGGCGTCCGCCGTTCGCGAAACATGCGCCGATGGAGCCGGACAGCGAGTAGCCCATGGGGGAATTATTGAAGGCGGAAAATATCCGCTGGCCTCGCCGCAAGCGATACCCTTGATAAGTCTGGATTAGATTACCGCCGCAATCGGGAATAATAATATCATCCGGCGCGGTTTCCTCGGAGAGCATCTCCAGGAAAACGTAGGGGTTGACGCTGCCGCGGCTCTCGCGGAACTCCGGCAGGCAAACCGGGTAACGCTCGCGCCACTCGGCGATTTTTGCCCGCCATTCCGTAATGTCGCCGACTTGTACGGCCGTAAATTTGTCGCGGAGAGCGACAAAAAAATCACGGACGTCGGAGAGTATCGGCACATCCACGCGCATCCCGCCGCTCATGAATTTATTGAGCTCGGCGGCGTCCAATTCAACAATGACTTTTTTCGCCTCGCGGGCGAAGGTCGCGATGGGCGTGCCGGTCGCGTGAGTGTCAAGCCGCGAGCCGACTGACAGCACGAAATCGGCGTTCTGAATGGCGAAGTTGCCGCGGCGCGTGGAACTCACGCCGAAGCCGCCAGTCTGGAGCGGATGGTCGGTCGGGAGAAGTTCCCAAACCGCCCAGGTGAGGGCGGTCGGCAAACCAAACTTTTCCACAAATTCAATCGCCTGCGCCTGTTGCCGCGCGATTTTGACCGCCGCGCCCAAGACGACAATCGGCCGCCGCGCCGCCGCAAGCAGTCGGAGCGCCTCATCAACCTGTAAAGAAAGTCCGGATAAATCTTTGGTCGGCGCTGGAGGCGGCTCGAACCCCGCCATGCGTTCGGGATCAATTTCCATGCGCTGGACGTCGTCGGGAATGTCCAGAAAAACCGGACCCGGCCTGCCAGTCACCGCCAGGTACAGCGCTTTTTCCAATTCGTAACGGATGTGAGAGGGATCCGCCACCAAAACCGCGTACTTGGTAATCGGTCTCATCAATTCGACATGTGGCGCCTCCTGGAAACCCAGCTGGCGGACGCCGGGCGCGTTCTCGGCCAGACGAAAAGTAGAAACCTGACCGGCGATAAAAATAGACGGCAACGAATCATAATAAAGATTGGCGACACCGGTCGCGAGGTTGGTGACTCCCGGGCCGGTGGTCACAATCGCCGCCCCCATCTTGCCGGTCACTCGCGTATAGCCGTCCACGGCAAAAGCCGCCGCCTGCTCGTGCTGAGTGCAAACGTAAGCGAGCCGCCGGTCCTTGGCGACCGAATCAATCAGGCAGGCCACGGCGCCGCCGGTCACGACAAAGACGTGTCCGATGCCCTGCCGCACCAAAAAGTCCGCGATGTATTCGGAAACATTCATCATATTTTTTTGCCGACGCCGACCCCGAGCAAGTAATGGGCCATGGGGTAAAAACCGGTATGCACCAGACCATCGTTCATGGAATAGATAAAGACATTCTTGAAATGCGCCGCGAGAGCGGCTCGCAACGTCTCGTGGCTCTGGAGGTTGACATGACAGGTGCGGCTGCCCTCCGAGGCGTAGGCATTAGCCGTAATATTCGGCGTGCCGATAATCGCGATGCCATCGTTGTTTATTGAAGCGGCGACATTGGCAAAGTAACGTTCGCTCTTTTCCGGCGGTATGTGTTCAATACAATCGAGCGAGTAAACAGCATCCACCTTTTTGGCGAACGGCGCTTCGGTGATGTCCTGAACCACGAATTCGCAATTAAGCGTTGGGTCAATGCAATGCCGCGCGGCGTCAATCACGATCGGCTCGAAATCCAGGGCGTAAACTTTTTTTACCGTTTGGAGCACTATCGGCGTCCCCAAGGCGTCGCCGCAACCGACCTCGAGCGCTTCGGATTTGCCCGCGAGCATCTTGCTCACGAACAGGTAACGGGAAAGTAAAAATTGCAGATGCTTTGGGTCGGTGCGCCAGATATAGGAAGTGTAGGGTCCCAAACGAACCGGACCGAGCTCGGCGTAGAGGTCAAACTGCTTTTGGTTATGGATTTCTTTGGAAGCGCGTTCCATAGAGGTTGTAATAATTTTATTGGGCAAAAAAATGCCGGCTCTGCCCGCCGTCAACCGGGACGATTGAACCCTGGCAGAACTCCGCGAGTTCAGAACAAAGGAAAACGACCATCGCCGCGATGTCCTCCGGCCGGCCGAAGCGGCCCAAGGGGCACCGGTCGGCGAGATATTTTTGCACGTGCTCCGGCCGTTCGCGCAGGGCCTCGTCCCAGTAACCGCCTTCGGTAAAAACGGCGCCTGGGAGCACCGCAGACATCACTACTCCGTCTTTGGCCAGCACGCGCCCCATACTGCGCGAATAAGCGACGAGCGCCGCCTTGGCGGCGCAGTAGGTAATCGGGCCGTTATTCTCCATCGAAGAAGTCGAGCCGACATGCACCACTCTCCCCCATCGCCGTTCGCGCATCGCCGGAATAAAAATCTGATCCAGTTCAACCGCGATCTCAAAATTGAATCGAAAGACCCGGCGCCAATCCACGAGCGAACAAAACGGGTCGGTCACCTCGAGCGTCCCACCGACGTTATGCACCAAGATATCCGGCAGTCCGAAACGGGCGTTTAGCGTCTCGGCCAAACGCTCCGGCGCACCCGGCGCCATCAGGTCAAATGGTCCCCCATAGTGGCCGGCCGCCGCGCCGCCCATCGCCGCGAGGAGCGAGCTCACGTCCGCGTCATTCCGCGAGAAAACCGCGACCTTGGCGCCCTCGCGGGAGAGCGCGAGCGCGATGGCGCGGCCGATGCCGCGGCCAGCGCCGGTCACTAGCGCGCGTTTGCCCTTTAGTCCCAAGTCCATAGTTACAGAATAGGTAATGGCAGGATGATGCGGCGCGCGCCGAGAGCAATTAAGCGCCGAAGTATCGGCCGCGCCGAGTCCAGCGCAGTCAAAAGCGCCGTTGAATTAGCGAGCGAAAAATCGTCCGCCGGATTTCGTATGATAATCGGCAGCGTCGGATACGTCAAACCGCCCCGAGCCGGGTCGTCATCGAGCAGACCGGCCAAAAATGAGAGGTCGCTCCGAAGATGATAAGCCAAGGTCGGCAGCATCTGCGCAGCGCCGTAACCGTAGATTGTCTCGTGGCGAGCCGCGAGAAGCGCGCGGCGGACGAGGTCCATCTGCTCGCGGAAACGCGCGTAACTTTCGGCAATACTCTCGCGAGCGGGCCGGTTGAACTCCGGCGGCGGAGCGGGACGGCCGGCGGGTTTACGGAAAGCGACGAGCATCGTGCCGCCCCAGTAGCCGTAATTATAAGTATGCGCGAGGTACTCGCCGCCGAGCTCGCGAATGAGCCGGCTCATCGACGCTAGGCTGAAGTAGTTGACGTGCTGATGGAACACTTGGTCAAAACGCAGATTAGCGAGCAAGGTGTCCAAACTCGGCACTTCAATCACGAAAAGCGCGCCCGGCGCGGCGGCGGCGAGGGCGCGCGCGAGCGGGGCGAGCGGGGAATCCACGTGTTCAAAAGTGTGGGCCGAAAGAACAAGGTCGGCGCCGCCGGCCTCGCGCTCAAAATCAACCTCCTCCGCGAATTTGCCGATGACCCGCGCCCCGCCGGATTCCGGCGGCGCTTTCCCCCGCCAGATGGGGTCAATGCCAATGAGTTCCGCCGCGCGGCCCCGAAACTTGCCAAGCAGATATAAATCGTTGCAGCCGATATCCACCACGCGGTTGAAATTGCGGCCGGCGGCGACTTGGCCGACAAAGGCAGCGAAAAAATCGTTGCCGCCGGCGGCAATCGGGCTTCGTGAGGAACGGTGCGTGTAAATACTGCCGTAAACGACTTTGGGGTCAATAAAAAAACGGAGCTGCCCATGGCCGCACTCGTCGCAAAAAAGCAGGGCCTGGTCAAAATTCGGATAGCGCGAGCGGTCTTCGCCCGGCTGTAAGAAAATCCCGGTAAGCGGCAAGGCCGGAAGCGGCAAAACTTCGGTTAGTCCGGCCCGGCCGCAGACGATACAGCGGTCGCGCTCGCGGCTAACAGAAAAATATTTTTTCTCAATTTCAGGCCCGGTGGACATATTCTCGGGGCAAACCGCTAATCGTCGTCCAATTGGTCAGAACCCAGCTGATTAATTCGCGAAGGCCGTCGTCAAACTTTACTTCCGGCCGCCAGCCGAGCTCGCGCCCGGCTTTGCTGTAATCCAGGAGATAACGCGGGTCCTGGCCAAGCCGGACCGGCGCCATCTCGATCACCTCTTCAAAATTGACTCCCATCGCCGCGCTGATTCGCCGCACCGCCTCGGCGACGGTGAGCACATTGGCGGCGTCGGAGAAATGATAAACCTCGCCGACTCTCCCGCGCTCGAGCGCGGCAATCACCCCCCGCGCCGCGTCGCGGACGTGAATCCAGGTTTTGAGCGCCGCGCCGCCGCCGTGCAGCGGCAGTTTTTCTCCTCGATGAACGGTGATTGCGGCGCGCGGCAGAATCTTCCAGAGCTGTTGGCCGGCGCCGTAGTAATTAGATCGGAAG
>SCSU01000051.1 GCA_004299275.1 Patescibacteria group bacterium | reverse complement strand
TTGCGGAATTCGAAGCAAGATTCTCCAAACCAGAATTGTTCAATTCAGTGCTAACCTTCCTTAAAAACTCCTTGTACCCTGTAAAATTTGCTTTCTAATACCCCCGGGCATCAAACAAAAAACCGCCGTTTTTAGGCGGTTTTACCATTTTTGATAAGGGTGAGGAGGGACTGCCGCCCCTGCCTCACCCTTATTAATCCCCTCCACCCCGCTTATGCAAAGCGGCTTGGCACGGCCCACTGCGTGGCGGTGTTATAGCTCGCTTATGTTCAAAGTTGGGAACGTCGGCATCCCCGGGTGATTTACGCGTTTTTTTAATCTCCACTTTATTCCTCCAGCGCTCGCTTGATTTAAGGATGGCAAAGTTCATCACCCTATCACTGGTTATTGATTGTTAAATTTGGGTTTTGAAATTTTTCCACCCTATTACCTTTCCAAAATGAATAACCGATTCCAACCAAAAGCCCGAGCAGGGCGCCGAGACCGAAGTTGAGCGGGATGTTCGGCGAGACGGGATAGGGTGTCGCGTGCGGCGAGTCCACGAGCTTCACCTCCAGGTCGCCGCCGATATACTCCCGGCCGTGGATGATCAGCACGTTGCCGGCCGCTTGGGCAATCCGCTCGGCTTCGAATTTTTCCGTCGCGTAAGCCGTGAGCGAGAGCAGTCCGGTGCCGGGCGTGAGCCGCGCGCGCAAAACGCGGTTCCAAAAACGCACGCGGCGGTTGGCGTCCGCGGGGAACTGTTTTTGATCAATGTTTTGGTCTTGCGCCAGCGTCTTTTGCAGGAAGTCCTCGGTGTGCACGACGAGCGACAGGTTATCGGCGATGCGCTCGGCGGATTTGACCGCGGTGTAGGGGTCAAGCCCGTAAGCCGAGCGCTGGATGATGAGCATCCGGACCGTGGCGCCGAAGCGCAGCGGCTGGGCGAAAGTGAACGCCGCGGCGGCGAGGAGCCCAACTAAGACGAACAAACCGACCAGACGGCTATGGGGATAAACGGATTTAAGATAATTCATAAAAAAACATTTAGGTAGTCCCTCGACCCGCCTACTCCGCCAGTTGGCGGATTCGGCGGGTCGAAGGGCCACGATCTACGATTATTTTTTCTTGCTGCCGGTGGCGAGGGTATCGGCAACAGTGACCTCAACCGTCTTTTCCGAACCGTCACGGACAAAAGCCAGGGAGACCGTCTCCCCTATTCTATATGAAGAGAGGAGATCTGACAGCAGGCGGTTGCCGTCCAGGGCCTCGCGGCCGAGCGAGACGATGCGGTCGCCAACCTTGAGCCCCGCCACTTTCGCCGGCCCGGCCGTTTCCACCGACACGACCAGTGCGCCGAAAGAACGTTGGAGCGGGGCGTCGCGACTAGCGAGCTCGGTGAGGTCTACCGTGGCTAGCCCCAACGTGGGCCGGTGGATGCCCCCGGTCCGGGCGATGTCCCGGAGTGTCCGGGCCACGGCCTCAATCGGCACGGCTTCGTCCACCACTCCGGTCTTTGGCGGTTCGCCGCCGACGATCGCGACTAATTGGCCGCTCGCCGTGAGTAGTCCGCTCCCACCAGCTTCGCGGGGGAGATTGCCGGCTAATATCAGCCGTTCTGGCGCGGCAGAGGAGACTCTAACAACATCCTGTGCTGTTCGGCGCGGGCGCGCTCGCGCTTTGGCCAAAACGACCGAGGCGAGTGCCTGGTCACTCACGGCGCGGAAGAGCGTCACCCCCGAGGGCAAAGCCGCGGATTCGCCGAAAGGGACCACGTCCAAATCCTTGGCTTCCGCGCGGAAAAAAACTAAACCAAGTTCGGCGTCCGTGACCGTCTGAACCGGCGGCAGAACGGCACCTCTGGGCAGCAACACCTGCGGCTCGATTATAGAATTGAAGGTCTCTTTGTCCGTCACCAGCCAGCCGTCGGAAGTCAAAACCGTGGCGCTCCCTGCAATATCGCCATCGGCGACTGCCACTCCGCCCGCGACTGGCTTAAGCGATTTTTTTGGGACAAGGGCGACGCTCACCACCGGCAGTCGCGGCGGCGCTTCGCTCAAGCGGACCGCGACCGGCATAGGCACTCTCTCGGCCGAGCCGGAATCAAGATTTATGGCTGGCGGCAAAAAAAGCAGAGCCGTGGCCGCGCCGGAAAGACCGGCGAGCAGACAGAGCGCGATTAAACCGACTAAACGCGGCAGAGGGCGGTCAAATTTCATATTAACTCCAGCGGGCGGTGCCAAGGACTAACACGAGACAGAAAGCTGTAATCAAAGCGTAACGGCGGCCGATGCCCGCGGCGTAAGTTCCGCCGAGCAAATGCCGCCCGATGCCTAAAAAAACATAAAAAGCCAGGGTGAGCACCGCGCCCGAAACCGTGTAGAGAATCGGCAAACTGATGAGCGCCACGGAAAGCTGGAACATCAAAAAAGAAAAAATAAGCAGGTAGGCGAACGCCGGACGGCTCGGCAATTTGGCCGAACGGAAGGACTGTCCGAAGAGCAGAGCGCCGCCCAAGAGTACCGCGAGCGACAGCTTCCAAGCCGGCAGGGAGAGAAAGAGCCGCAGCCCGAAGAGCGCGGCGCCGCCCAAAAAAACCGAAGAGAGATTGGAAAGGATGGCCAGGCGTTCGAGCGTGCGCGCCGTATAACGGAGCGGCTGGTGGAGAAACAGATAGAGGTTCCAGGAGTAGCAGAGGATGAGCGCCGAAACCGAAATCGCGACGGCCAGATGAACCGCCGCGGCTTCGGACAGCAATTCAAACCCGACGGCTGATAAAAAAAGAAGCGCCGGCGGCAGGACCAACTGCCAATAGTTCGACGTTTTGGCCTCCTGTCCTCCGAGAAAGGCGAAAGTCAAGGCGGCAACGGCAAGCCAACCAACGATCAGCGCCGCGAGCGCGGCTGGCCAAACCGTGAGCGCCGAGAGAACCAAAATCGCAGTCACAGCCGGCAAAACTGCTGCGAAGTAACGGAAGAGAACCATGGCGGGTTGTAAAACGCTGATGTTCTTAAAAATGTCTTCTCGACCTAAGCCTGCCGGTAGGCAGGGCGGGTAGGCGGAGAGAACTTCAATTCGGCAATGATAATTGAGAATTGAAGATTCCTCGGCTTTGGTCCGATTTGCGTCGGACCTCCGCTCGGGATGGGTGTTATTTTATGTCCCCTGCCGGCCGCGGCCACCGTGTTCCACGAAATCTTCAACCAGCATGGTGAGCGAAGCCGCGATGGGAATTGCGACCAACACGCCGAGGAACCCGGCCAACCGCGCGCCGAGGAGCAGCGCCAAAATGGAAACAATCGGATTGATGCCGATGATTTTTTGGCTGATTTTTGGCACAAGCAGGTGATTCTCAATCTGCTGAACCAAAAGATAAGCCGCGAGCACCAGCAGGGCTTTAAGCGGCGAAATGGAGAGAGCGATGAGCACGCCGGGGATGGCGCCGAGCACCGGCCCGGCGTAAGGGACAAATTCCAAAAGCCCCGAGAGCAGCGCCAAGACGAGCGCGTAGGGCATGCCCAATATGAGCAGGGCAATATAGACGAGCAGGGCCACGATGCCGGAGAGGATTAACTGCGCCCGCATCCAGGAACCAAGTTTTTTTTGCACTCGGGTAAGAATCCCGACCACATAAGTCTCGTATTCAGCCGGCGCGAGCAAACGGATAAACCGTTTGACTCCCTCGCCTTCCACCACCATGTAAAAAGTGAGGACAAAAACGATGACCAGTGAAAAGAGGCCGCCGGCGGCGCCGGTCAAACCGGTAAATGCGCTCTGGACAAACCGCGGGATTTGCGCGCTCAAGGCCTCCAGCCCCCCAAAGCCCTCGGCCACCCCGAGCCCCTGGCCAAAAGCGGAGAGAGCGCCGATGCTCGCGAGCGTTTTTTGCCAGACGACGGAAAAATTAGCTGCTAGTTCTCTAAGCTCGCCGACAATCGGCGGAATAAGCGAAGAGACAATGAGCAGCAACAGAACAATGAGCAAGATGTAAACTCCGAGCACGGTCAGAGCTCGCGGCACCTTGCGCTCTTCAAGCTTTTCCGCCAGCGGAACAATAAGCGCCGAAAGAATCAAAGCGACGAAAAAAATTAGTAATATATCGCGCACGACAAAAAGCAAAACCAAGCCCAAGAGGACTAAGACGGTTTTGATAATCGTGCCGGTGCTTACCAAATGAATAACGCGTTGCGGTTCGGCTGACATATAGATACAGGTTTAGACCGAATAATGTGAACCAACGATATCAAAAACAAGAATGTGTGGGAAGGGGTTGTTATGAAGACCCCCGGCCTTACGACCGGGGTATCTGAAATACTGACCATTTTCATTCGCCGAAGCATACCCCGCTTCGCCCTTCGGTCTACGCCGACCGAAGTCGGCTACGGCCGACGAAGGTCGGGCTTCGCGGGGTTCGCCTTGCGCATTCATCCGCCCCGACGTCACATCGGGACGGTATTCCAGCCTTCGTAGCCGAATCTACTTCGGCGGAGAAGACTCTGCGAAGGCGAATAAAA
>SCSU01000050.1 GCA_004299275.1 Patescibacteria group bacterium | reverse complement strand
ATCGCTCTCGCGGATGCCGGACGCCCGAATCGCTCATTCGCTGGATTACGGGCTTCCTCCACTTCCATCCGATTGTGAAATGTCGACCTAAATTACCAACCAAATTAGGGCGTTAATGCCGGATATTCAAAATCCGACTGGGTCGGATTTTGAATATCCGAACATCCAAGGCCTGACCTTGTAGAAGTATCAAAACTGACCAACAAACCCGTGGCCGCGTCGCGATTCGGGTATCTCCGAGATTGGGACCAAAAAGACGAGTTCAGCGCGCTCCGGCCGCAGGTCAACCTCGACGCGCGTGACTCCGGAGGAAACCTCATAGTCACTGTCCGGTTTCTGCAGGATCGCGCGGGCGCGCGCAATCGCTAAATCCGCCTCCTCCCTGAGGCGCTCTTTTAGATCTTTGTCTACAGATCTCGCGTCCACGGCGCGAATGAGCTCCGGACTTTTTCGACGGATCACGATGTATTGTTGGTTTTCTACGGTCAAAAGCTCGCCGTCTTCTCGATGCCAGGGAGGAACCTCCACTTTCTCCTTGTTTTTGGGCGGCGGGAATTTCTCACGGAGTCCAACATAGACCTCCACATACGCAATCGGCTTCTCCCCTCTTGCCGCCTCCGAGGGAATCTGTGGGATGAACGCTGCGCGCGGATTAAAAATCGGTTCAAAATTCTGTCTGAACGCACTGCCGCACCCTCGGCAAAGGTTAGGGCCATGAGTCCGACTAGCGCCTGTTTCAGACGATTTTTTTCGGAACCCTGACGCTGTGTTTCGTAAAATTGTGCGGTCTGTTCCGCCAGCGTCTCTTGCGATTCGGGCAGAAATTCGGGCCCGCGTTCACGTTGCATGGTCATACTTGATCAATGACACGCTTTTCCTCCTCCAGTACCCCCGCCAGTTCTTCACGCGCGCCGCGGGAGAAGGCGTCGCGCTTGCGCAGGAAAAAATCATAGAGCACAAGAGCGTAGGTACGGAGCGTCCCTTCGATACTGGTGGGCACGGCGAAAGCAGACCATGCTTTGAGGAAGGCTGGGTCAACTTCAGGAATCAGTTTTTGTAGAAAGGATGCGTCCATTGAGGTTTTGGAGCTGCTTTAGTTGGTCACAGCCACTTTACTTGAACAAATATCACCGAACAAGGTCTGACCTCGGGGCAATTCACGGTAGTTTCCAAACACCCCCCTTCCGATGTATTTTAAGTAAGCGGTTTTCCCCCAAGATTTAATCTCGCAAGATTGCGTATGAACTCAGAAATTGAAAAAAAGCGTTTCTCCATCCGTCCCCTGTTTATCCTCATGGGCTGCATGATGGTGCTGCTGTTTGTATTCAGTGTCCCGGCGAGGTCTGCCGCCTCTATCTCCTCCGGTGACCTCATCAAAGGGCCGACTGCCGCCGTTTACTACTACGGGCAAAACGGTAAACGCTTCGTGTTTCCAAATTCAAAAACGTACTTCACTTGGTATTCAAACTTTTCAACCGTCAAGATAATCACCGCCGATGAACTCGCGGCTATTCCTCTGGGAGGCAACGTCACTTATCGTCCGGGATTTAAACTGGTCAAAATTACGACAGACCCGAAAGTGTATGCTGTGAGTGCCTATGGGACGCTCCGCTGGGTAAAGACAGAGGAGGTCGCGCAATCCCTCCATGGAACAGATTGGAACAAGAAGATAGATGACATCCCCGATGCTTTTTTTGTGAACTACGCGGCGGGAGCGGACATCGCGACAACCTCTGATTTTTCTCCGACGGGAGAGCTCGCGGCTGTTGGCGATATCAATACCGACAAAAAAATTACCGCAGTTCCTCCGCTAAAAACATTGGCTGAAAAGCGCGGCATTCGCTTTGGCTCCATGTACCAATCTTATTTTCGCAGCGACCTCTATGACAAAATTTTTGAGACGGAGATGAACCTGATGACCGCTGGGATATATTGGACAGACGGTTCTCGCCCGAGCCGAACCGAGTTTGACTTCTCAGATATGGACGCCAGGGTTAACTTTGGTCTCGCGAGTGGCATGGAGATCCACGGTCATCCGCTGGTCTGGTTCGATGAAATGCCTGACTGGGTAAAGGCCTTACCAACATCCGCCGTTCAGACAGTTATGAACGAGCACATTGATACCGTGGTCGGCCGCTACAAGGGCAAAGTAAAACTCTGGGACGTCGTAAATGAAGCAGTGAATGATGAGACTGGCACCCTTCGTCAGGGTCATAAGTGGGCCGAGGCCATGGGGGACGACTACATTCGCAAGGCATTTATTCGGGCTCGGGCCGCCGACCCGAACGCAATCCTGCGCTATAACGATTACCTCCTTGAGAGTGATACGGCAAAATATAATGGAGTGAAGGCCCTACTCATCAAGTTGAAGAGTCAAGCTGTTTCAGTTCAGGCCTTGGGCTGGCAGATGCACGTCAAACCGCAAAGTTTTGACCCCGACACCTGGCTCACGCGCCTGGACGAGATCGCAGACCTCGGGTTCGACAACTACGTCACCGAGCTCGATGTGGAACTGCCGGAGAATGCCACTGCCAGCGACTACGAAGCACAAAAACAGACTTTCAAACTCGTCGTGGAAACGTTCCTTAAAGCGCGCCGCCATAAGACCATCGTGGTTTGGGGGATGCGCGACAGCGACCCCTACTGGCTTACAAAGGTGCACCCAACTCTCTTCGACGAGAATCTTCGCAAAAAGCCGGCGTATTTTGGCGTCCAGGAAGCGCTAAAATAATTTTATTATGTTCGCCCGAGCCAACTCCGCCGAAGTAGCTTCGGCTACGAAGGCCGGGATACCGCTCCGACGTAACGTCGGAACGGGGTTGGGTTCATTTTGTGAGTGCTTAGGCGTTCATAGATTATGCGTGTGTGGAGCCTGATTGCCCTGGTGTTGATAGGCATCGTGACGCCCCCGGCGTCTCTGTTTGCGTTTTCTCCGCGCACCCTGATTAAAACAAGCGCCTCGCCCACCATTTACTTTCTGGCGGAAGACGGGAAGAGGTATGTCTTCCCCAACTACGGAACATTCCAGAGCTGGTATCCGGCAGGCAGCAAAGACCTGACCGTCTTGAGCTCGGGGGAAATCGCTGCAATTCCTTTGGGAGGGAATGTCACCTATCGCCCCGGGGCCCGCCTGCTCAAGATTACAACAGACCCCAAGGTCTATGCTGTGGCCAAGAATGGCGTCCTGCGCTGGGTCACTACAGAAACGCTGGCCGCCAAGCTCTACGGCCCTGCTTGGAACACCCTGGTCTCCGATGTTCCAGATGCGTTTTTTACAGACTACACCCCGGGTGACCCAGTCACCTCTCCCGAGCTCTACGATGCCAAGGCGCAAATGGTTGCCGTGCCAACAGTGCAGGAGAATTTGAAGATTGTTCCTGCTCCTTCACCAATTCCGACTCAATCAACGCTGCCTCCAGCGAATCAGTTATCTTGCCCAAAGGCTAAAACGCTGGAATCGCTCATCACCTGCGCCATGCAGCAATTCGGTCCATTCATCCCGCCGACCGCACTCGAGCAAACGGATTTTCGCGCCATGGTTCGCTCCCTGTTGAACGGCGGCTGTGCGGCTATTCCCTTGCCAGCGCGTCTCGCAAACATCTATTCCCTTCGAATATTTACGGACAGCGAAAACTCCCAAACGTATTGCGTGCTGATGGACACCCAGGATGCCAACAATGATTTCAAAACAGACCACGGCTGGGGCGTCTTTATCGTCAATCAGTCTCCCCAACGCGAACTCAATATCGCCATCACCCATCCCGTGGATGATTGGCAGACGGAAGAACAGGGGATTGGCGTGTTTAAGGGCACGGAGAGCCGAACGTTTTTTATGGCCGGCGCCACCCGAGGTATTGGAGCGCCGAGCACCTGCCAACCCGACAGCGCGCATTCCTCATCCGACGCGGCGCACAACACCGCCTCGATGTCTTCCGCGGCAACGCAGGAATTAAACGATTGGTATGGCGGTCGCCTCTGGCAGCAACTCCAGTTCCACGGCATGGCCGCGACGACCTGTCCCGGTGTGGGCGTCTACATCACAAATGGATTGAAGACTGCGCCGGCGAGCGGCAGCAGCATACTTGCCCTGAAGACAAATCTGTTGAAGCGGCACCCGGATTGGTCGGTGAAGGTGCCGGGTGACACGCCCAGCTGTTCTCTTAACGCTACGACGAACGTCCAGGGCAGATATTTGAACGGCGTGGCGGCGGGTAAGGAATGCGGCCAGCCGGCGTCAAGCAATAGTCAGAAGTTTTTCAGTATCGAGCAAGCGCCTGGGTTTCGTCAGGCCAAGGATTGGATTGCGGCGATTGAGGATACCTGGCCGGTTGCCGGCGCTCCATCAAAAACTTCCGGCAGCGGTGGCGGCGGCGCACTGCAGTCGACCTACTTCACCTCCTATGGTTACAACGACAACGACGACGGCCAGGGTCATTTTGGCACCGCGGCGATTGCCTATCCCGACAGTTTTCACCCCGTCGCCACGGAAGGCCTGGGGACCTATACCGACCCAATTACCTTTGCCACCGACCAGCGCGAAATTCCTGTGCACACGATAATCTATGTGCCGTTTCTTCAGAAGTACTTTAGGATGGATGATGCCTGCGGAGCATGCACCAATGATTGGAACAACGGACAAAAGTGGCGCACCGACCTATTCATGGGCGGGAACAGCGCGCTGCAGCCGGAACCGGCACTGGCGAATTGCGAAGCTTACATTACCCGCAAAGACATCATGTATATCAATGCGGGTCCGGGCTACACGGTGGACACCACGCCGCTGTTCTCAAACGGTGTCTGCACCGCGCGTCTACACTGATTGTTTTTATTACGTTCGCCCGAGCCAACTCCGCCGAAGCAGCTTCGGCTACGAAGGCCGGGATACCGCCCCGACGTCACGTCGGGGCGGTATTCGGGCGAACGTAATAAAATCAGGATAAGTTAATTTTCCCTTTTCTAAAGAGAGTCCCCGCAGGGGGAGGGATTTACCCGCGCACCAGAAAGCCACGGGCGTCAGGCCGTGGAGCGCTTCACGAATTTTTTACATCATCGGATTTTGAAAATCCGAACATCCCAGGTTTGTCCTTGAAAAATAAAAAAACGGACCGGCGCAGTGCTCGAGCGAGCGCTGCAGCCGGTCCCGGTGCTCCGTTTTACTCCTTGGAGCTGGAGCGCCTCACTCGCAGGCGACGAAAGCGAGGCGGGGGCCGAAAGCGGTGGCGTTCTTGCCGTGCTGCACCCAAGACACCGCGATGTGGTCCTCTCCCGAGGCGGCAAAGCCGAAACCCGGAAGGGGGTAGATGGAGTTCTGACCCGCCGTCAGCTCCGTGAGGAGGACTTTCTGGACCGGCTGGAACTTCTGGTCCAGGATGACGAGCGTGAGCGAGGTGAAGCCCTGGTTGACGACGAGGGTTGCGATGCGGTCCGGGCCGATAGGAATCATCGACATGGTCCAGTTCGCAACCTCGTAAGTCGGGCCGACCTTGCCCGTGATGTTCACCTCGGTGATGAAGCGATAGCTCTCGAATCCAGGGTTCCCTGGGTTCTTGATTGGGTTCTTGATTCGCGCCCAGAGTACGAGGAAGCCGCTCTTCGTTGCCACCGTGTTGATGACGAAGCTGTTCAGGTTGGGCACGCCATCCTTCACGGTCTTGATCCCGGAGTCGAGCGTTGAGGTTGTGGTGCCGCCCGTTCCGGTGTCGAGGATCGTGAGGTCGGTGCTGAACGGCTCTGTCTTCTCTCCCTGCTCCGTGAGCGGCACGACCCAGGCGCTTTTCCCCATCTCGAAGGCGATTCGGTCGCCATTGAGCGCACTCGCGCCTACGCCGTACTGGTACAACGCGTCGGCGATGGTGAGCACCGGCTTGAGCGCCCCGGCCTGTCCGGCCGGACTCACCGGAGCGATCGTGAAGAAGGTTTTGCCGCCGGTCTTTTCCGACTCAAACTTCCGTTCGGTGTTCCATAGTACTTCGGTACCGCCGTTGACCAGCACCGAGAGGTAGCCGGCCCAGTTCACGGGCGATTTCTCGCCGTGCACGAACGCACCCTTGCCGTCGAACCGGTAAAGGTTGGCAGCCGAGCCGTTCGAGATCCTCGAGTGGACCAGAAAGCCGTGCGGCGAACCGCTCAGGATCTCGTCCTCACCCATCGAATTCGGGAGAAGATACGCCGACGGGTTGGGCTTGCCGTTCCTGTCCCACCAGCGCACCCGCGGCGTCGAGTTTTCGTACTCGAGCGTGAGGAAGCCGTCCGGGCTCGCGGCCAGCGTGCGCCGACCGCCGACGGACGCCCCGTTCACCTTGGCTGTGCAGCCCTTCGGCTCGGCCTTGTCGGCCGGGACGCTGACCGTCGGCGGCTTGGGGCCTTCCTTCACCCCGGGTTCCAGCGGCGCGGGCCGCGCGGTTGGCGGCGACGTCGGAGTCGACGAAGCAGTGGGAATCAGTTGGTTGGCCGGAGGACCGCTCGGGTCCACCGGGTTCACCGTGATGTCGTCGGCGCCGCCACAGCCGAAGACGGCCGTGAGGACGCAAAAAACCACGAAAAACACGCATTTGGTTGTCAATGTAGTCTCCTTGGTTCCTCCATACGCCTTTCGTATGGAGACGTAAAAATATCACAAAATCGCGGTTTTGTCAACCGCCTGTATACCACAGACCTTCAAGGTCCGTGCATAATACGGACCTTGAAGGTCCGAATATCCCCAGCTTTCGCTTGACGGCTTTTAGCCCGACTGGTAGTCTCTTGGCACCTGTCTCAGGACAGCCGTTCCTTTCTCAAGAAACCGTGCGTCGGGGGTCCGCCTTTGGCGGACTCCCGGCAGTACGACCTTCCGGCTTGATTCCCGAACCTACCGGGTTTGGAAACCAGGCCAGAAGTCCTGTTTTTCGGACTTTCTCGCCTTTTTTTGTTCCTTAACTAGCTTAGACATAGGCCGCGAGCGTGGTTGGCTCGCGGTCGGCCAATAGGCACCAGAGCCCCGACAAGGGGAAAACCGGCCGCACCAAGGCCAGCAGTGAGCGGGCGCACAGTTCCTCTCCGCAAGATGGGGCTGGAACAATTTGTCACCCGCAAACCGGTCTCGGGGCCTGGTCAGCCCGAGGCCGCGAACGCCAGTTGTCCGCATGGGGCGGGCGACGGGTGGATGACTGCCCCGGTGTAACATCGGGGCCCAGCCAAAGGACATTACCGTGCACAACCAGACCTCCAAGCAGAACGGCTCGAACCAGGTCAACCTCCAGATCGCCGCCTTCCCGGTGAACGAACTCGAGGGCTTCCTCGTCCAGAACCAGATCACGATCCAGAAGCTCGTCGCCCTCGCCATCAAGGATGACCTCGTCGAGGCACAGTGGCTCGCGGGCGACCCCGCGAAACTCGACTCCAAGCTCGACCTCGCCGTCAGGCGGACGCCGGGCTTCTACCACTTCGGGAGCATCCAGCAGTGGCTGGGCAAGCCGGCGATCTTCGCCGAGGCCGAGACCGACGCCATCCGCAACCAGCACTTCACCGCCGTGGTGCAGACCGTCGCCAGGGTCGTTCTCGCGCAGGCCAAGGAGGGAAAGCAGGCGCGCGATCTCCTGCTCGCGGCTCCCAAGGACGCGCCGGTCCTCGACTGCGCCAAGGTGATGGGCGCGGCCATCGAGCCGATCATCACCGGCAAGAACGCGAACGCCTTCGCCAACCCGCGGATCGCCAAGAACGGCCTCTACGCGAGCCGCGACCGGCAGGTGGTCTACTTCGCTCGCAACAGCGAGACGGGCGAGATGAACGCCAACGCCGACACGGCGCGGGTGATCGTCACCCTGCCCGAGACGATCCGCTACCTGAACCGCGTCCACGAGGGCAAGCAGACCCTCGTCGCCACCACCGAGAAGGGCATCGCCAACGCCATCGGCCTCGGCCAGATCAACGCCGAGCCGAACGCCACGGCCAAGATCCTGACCCGCACCGAGACCGACGCCTACTTCGTCGGCTCGCCGGGCGGGAACGGCGTCCCGGTGGTGCTGGAGCTCGGGATGAAGGGCGGAGAGCGCACCATCCGGCTCACGCCCAGGAACGCGGCCGGCCACATCCAGAACCTCGTCGCCCAGGCCTGCTAGCACTCCGGAGGGAGGAGAACGCTAAGGGCCAGGCGTCAAAACGGCCCTAGACCGCGCGTTTGCAATCACGCGTCGGTCCGCCCCGAAGAATCCAGTCGTCGGGATTCAACGGGGCGTTTTTTTATTGGTTGCGAATTACGAATCTAAGCGAATGTACGAATGGTGGGGTTACGAATTGCGAATCGGTACAAATCTGCGAATTACGAATCAGTGCGAAAGTACGAATTTGGATTTTTCATCGCCCGCTGATTTTACGACGCTGATATCGCTGATGACATCAGTGTTGATCAGCGACAATAATCAGCGGGCTACTCACGACTCACCGCGTGCGGTACTCTGTCTGTGCCCCTATGTCCAAAAAAGATAAGAAAATCCTGATTGCCGTGGACGGCAACGCCCTGCTCCACCGCGCCTGGCACGCTCTGCCGCCCTTAACTGACCGCCGCGGCCGCGTGGTCAACGCCGTCTACGGCTTCCTCTCCACCCTCTTTAAGGTGGTGAAGGACGTGGACCCCGCCTATCTGGCGGTGACCTTTGACCGTCCGGGGAAAACCTTCCGCCATGACGCCTACGGCGAGTACAAGGCCACACGGGTTAAACAGCCGGACGAGCTCTATCAGCAAATTCCGATTTTGGAAGACGCGCTCCGCATCCTCGGGGTGCCGACTTTTGGCGCCGATGGTTTTGAGGCCGATGATGTGCTGGGCACCATCGCGGCGCTGGCGGAAAAAGAAAAAGACATTGAGACCCTGATTCTCACCGGCGACTTGGACACGCTGCAGTTGGTTTCGCCCCAAACAAAAGTGCTGACCTTGCGCAAGGGCATCACTGACACCGCGCTCTACGACGAGGCGGCGGTGCGCGAGCGCTACGGGCTTTCGCCGGAGCAGATGGTTGATTATAAAGCGCTCCGCGGCGACCCCTCGGACAACATTAAGGGCGTGCCGGGCGTGGGCGAAAAAACCGCTGCCGAACTCCTCCGCGAATTTGGTACGCTGGAAAAACTTTTCAGCCGGCTAAAAAGAGGCCAGGCCGGTTCGTTAAAAGAAACACTGGTTAAAAAACTTTTGGCTGGAGAAAGAGATGCCACCCTGGCCAAGGACCTCGTGACCATCCGCCGCGACCTAAAATTGGATTTTGTCCTGCGCCGCGCCGCGCTCCACCCGGTGCCGCGCGAGCGCGCGGTGGAGCTGTTTGCCGAGCTGGGGTTCAAATCGCTTCTGGCTCGGATTCCCGAGGCGATGGCGGCGGGCCGCGGCGAACAGTCGGCGAACAAAATTCAGGTGAAGAAAAAAATAAAAAAATCAGGAGCTGCGCCTTGGGTGATTACCGAGCCGGCCGAGGCGCTCGCTTGGGTCAAACGCGCCGGGCGCGAGCTTTTTATTTTAGTGGGGCCGGGGCCGTCCGTGGCGCTCCGCGAAGACGATGAGACGGTTTTTGTCCACGGCTCGCGCGCGGTCCGCGCCCTTAAAACGCTGCTGGAGGAACCAAGGGTTACCAAGGTGACTCACGATTTAAAAGCCACTGATAAAATTTTGCGGGCCGAAGGCCTCGCGCTACGCGGCGTGATTTTTGACACCGTGCTCGCGGACTATCTCCTCGCGCCCGGGAGCCGTAGCCATGAGCTCGCGGCGCTCACTCTCGAGCATTTGCGGGAAGAACTGCCGGCCGAGAGCGCCGGACAAGGCACGCTCTTGCCGCAAACACCGGCGGAGGAAGCCGCCGGCGCGGCGCGTCTGCTTGATGTCTTAAAACGTCTTGCGCCGCTCCTCGCCAAAATGCTCGACGAGCGGAACCAGACTCATCTCTTGCGCGAGTTCGAACTGCCCCTCGCTTATGTGCTCTCCGACATGGAACGGCTGGGGGTCAAAATCGACCCGGCACTGCTCGCGCGTTTGAGCGCGGAGTTCGCCGGGCGGATTGAAAAATTGTCTCGCGCCGTCTGGCAAGACGCGGGCGAGGAATTCAACATCTCCTCGCCGCAACAGCTCAAAACGATTCTTTTTGAAAAACTGCGGATTCCGGCCGAGCGGATTAAAAAAACGGCGACCGGCGCCGGACTCTCTACCGCCGCCGCGGAACTGGAAAAACTCCGCGGCCTGCATCCGATTATTGAAAAAATTTTTGAATACCGCGAGCTGACCAAACTCAAGTCCACCTATCTTGATGCCCTGCCCGCGCTCCTTGACGAGCAAACCGGCCGCGTGCACACGAGCTACAACCAGACCGTAACCGCGACCGGACGGCTGTCTTCCTCCGACCCCAATTTGCAAAACATTCCTATTCGCACCGAGCTCGGCCGCGAGATTCGCCGCGCTTTTATCGCCGACCGCGGCAATGTTCTGGTCGCCGCCGACTACTCCCAGCTGGAACTCCGGCTCGTCGCCGTGATTGCCGGCGTGGCCGCGATGATCAACGCCTTCAAGCGCGGCGACGACATCCACGGACGCACCGCGGCCGAGATGTGGAATACACCGCTCGAAAAAGTTTCCAAAGAACAACGTCGCGCGGCCAAGGCGATTAACTTCGGTTTGATTTACGGGATGGGCGCGGGGTCGCTCGCCGCGAGCGCCGGCGTTTCGCTCGCCGAGGCCAAGGAATTTATTCGCCGTTACTTTGAGGCCTACCCGCAGATTCGCGATTACATTGAGCTCACCAAGGCGCTGGCCGCCAAACAGGGTTACGCGGAAACGGTTTTTGGCCGACGGCGTTATCTGCCGGAAATTACTTCTGGTGTGCCGCAAGTTCGGGCCGCGGCCGAGCGTATGGCGATTAATCATCCGGTGCAGGGCACGGCCGCCGACCTCTTGAAGCTCGCGATGATTCGCGTCCACGCCGCGCTTAAGGAAAAAGACCCGGCGGCCAAGCTGATTTTAACCGTGCACGACGAGTTGGTGGTCGAATGCCCGGAGAAAGATGTTGGGGGGGTTGCCGCCCTGCTTAAAGAAGAAATGGAGAATGCCCACCGTTTTGCCGTGCCGATGACCGTGGAAATTGAATTCGGCAAAAATTGGGGGGAAATGAAGTCGTTGTAGGGTTGTGGACAACTTCAGAATAAGGGGTCTTGACGCGTGGCGAGCAATGCTTTACCGCCCAAGCTATTGTCTGTCATATTAAAAGTAGCAGCTCTTCGCTTGCCCTTAGGATGCCCGGCCGACAAGGCCGGCAACAACCACTTCAGCCAAAGGAAAGGTTCAGGGAAGTGCTGCATATTTAGCCAAGGTGCGCACGGAATGCCGCACCTGTTAGGGCCCACAGGGACAGGGTCATGGTTGTCCCAACGGCCGACCCCAACGGTCAACTTCTCATCCAGACGGGTGAGGGGTGGAAAATGGGCGGCGCGTTCCCCCACGCCTAGCTCTTAGGAGCTGGCGCACCTCAGCCCCGCGCGCATGAAACCGTAGCATTCCGACGGTTAAACAGCGACGCGATCAAGCGGGCCCAGAGGTGGTTAGGACCAGATTCATCGGACCAGCGCTCCAAAAGTTAGGGACGCCAAACGAAGTAAAGCGCCAAGGACCGATGTCCTCTGCCGACGCAAGTACAAGTTTTCTGTCCGAGCTTCACCCTTCGGGACAGACGCCACAGGAGACTCTCATGCTCCATAGGCGAGACGCTAGCGACTCCGGGCGAGTCGCGCGCAATCGCGAGCGATTCCCCGGTGTTTTTTTATTGGTTACGAATTACAAATTGAAACGAATTCACGAATAGCGGGATTACGAATTACGAATCAGTACGAACTTTGATTATTTCGGATTTTGTTTTTGAATATCCGCACATCGTTTAGTTCCCGAGCGTAGTCGAGGGACTTCCTTTTTCAAAAATCGCGCTGTCCCAGGCGAGCTGGAAAAAAGCGCGCGCCGTCTCGGCCAGCTCCTCGCTCTCAATCAGCACGACAACCACTTTGCCGCGGAAAGTGAGGAGCGCCACCCGGTTTTTGTAAGTCGCAATGTCGCCGTTAAAGGAGAATAATTTGCTCGGCAGGTAACGCAGCTCGGTGGTTGGCCGCGGCGTAAAGTCCTTGGTCGTGAGATAGATGGCTTTGACTTTTATCCCCGCTTTGTCCAGCCGTTTTTTGTAGGGCTTGAGCGCCGTTAGCGGTATTACGCCCTGGATTGCCTCCAGGTTGCCGATCTCAAGCATCAGGTCGGCGCCGGAAGAGATTAAATCATCATAGAAAGCGTTGACCGCCTCGTTGCCCTCAAAAACGCGGATGAACGGCCGCTCGCCGCGCCTGAGCAGCAGGAGTTCGCCGAGCGACGATTCCAGTTCTTGGAGCGTGGTTTGTCTTTCGGCAAGTTGGCTACGGAAAAAAGAAATCAGGCGCTCCGGCGACTCGGCGCTCCAGAGAGCGCGTTTGCTTTTGATCACCGCGCTCATCAAGCCGCGTTTGGTGAGTGACTCAATCGCGGCGTAGGCGGTCACGCGCGAAACTCCGGCTTTTTTAGCCAGCTCCTGAGCGGAGGCCGAGCCGGCCTCGAGCGCGGCGAGGTAAAAGGCGGCCTCGCTCTCGCTAAAGTCAAGCGAACGGAGGAGTTGGTTCCAATGGGGCATAGTTAAGATTATTAGCACGGACCTTGAAGGTCCGTTTTTTTACAGACCTTCAAGGTCCGTGTCCAGCTCTAATCTACCAGGTTGACAGGATTAGAACGAGGTGCTTGGATAGCGCGCGAAAGGAGTACGCCGTGAAGAAGAATACAACAGCCGAGATAGCCGATGAGTTCGACGATCCGCGGCTTCTTGAGTTCCTTGGTGAAAACCACGAGGAGCTGGCCGAGATAATCCTGCACCCAGAGTTCGAGCCGGTCACCGTCACGACGCATCGGTTGGTCCTCTGGGCTTTGGAGGAGGGTTTGGTCCGGCGTGTCTCTGGCAAGTCCGGTCTCGTGGCCGACGACCGGGTTTTCCGCGGCATCCATCTCGGTTTGCTGGAGAGTTTTGTCGAGGGGGTACCCGGCGCCGACGATGAGACCGTAGAATATGTCTGCCGGACTGCGGCACTTACGCTCGCCGCCGAACGCGGACTTTGGAATTGGGAAGATTTGCGCCGGGAAGAGGAGGAACTCCTGGCTCCCCTCTGGCTCAAGCTCCTGCGGGCGCGCGGCATCACGGCTTGGAACCGCCGACTCCTGCCGCTCCACGGCAACGAAATGGAGACGGAAGTCAAGCTCGTGGCCTGGTGGGCGCGCACCCAAGGCCGCTGGCCAGAATGGCTTCCGGAGGAATGACCCGATGAGTTTTGTCTCGTCGGTTTTTTTATTCCCCGGAACCGCGGCGAAGGGGAATAACCCTTCCGAAGCCCCGCGGAGCTCTCGCCGTCGCGTAGCCGTTATGGCGAAGCACGGCTAGCGAAGCATGGAGCGAAGGGGGGTTTCCCGGTTTCCAAAATAATTGCTTTCTGCCGGCAATCGGAGCAGTATGTAGACGACTTTTTGCTCACAACTCACGACTCACTTTTTTGGTGTCATGCGAGTATTTTCCGACATCTCCTGGCTCCGCGCCGCGCTGTCCGAACGCGCCGACGGCAATTTGCGCATCGGGCCGGACACGCCGGCGGCGGAAAAAGAAAAACGCGAATCCGGCCGGCGGACTTTTTTGATTCAGGCGGGAATTTCCGGCTCGCTCTTTACGCCGTTTCTCACCCACAGCAATCGCGCCGGCGTGGTGAGCGACTTGCCACGGCCCGACCTATCGAAACAATCAGAGCGAGCGGAGAGTTTTTCCGCGACGGCGCAGCACTATTACATCCAGGACGCGGACGCGCTCATCACCTCGGCCAAAGGCGCGGCGATCGGCGTGACCGTCGCTGACTGCGCGCCGGTTTTTTTGGCGGATGAAAAGAAAAAAGCGATTGGCGCGGTCCACGCCGGCTGGCGCGGGCTTACCACCGGCATTTTGGAGAATACCATCGCCGCGCTTGAACAGGCCTTCGGCAGCGCTCCGGCTGACCTCCGGGCCTGGATCGGACCGTGCATCGGGCTATGCCATTTTGAGGTTGGCGGGGAGGTTTTTGAGATATTCCCCCCCGAGGTCCGCCGCCGCACCGCCGCGGGATTGTTTGTGGACTTGCCGCTCGCCTGCCGGAATGCTTTGATTTTCTCGGGACTCCTGCCGGAAAAAATTACAATCGACGGCAACTGCACCTATTGCGCCCGCGACCGTTTTTTCTCCTGGCGCCGTGACAAACCGGAAGACATCCAAGCCATGCTGGCGGCGCTGGCCATAGCCGGTTAACGCTATGCTGATTTTCCTATACGGTGCCGACACTTACCGTTCGCGGGAAAAGCTCCGCGAACTGCGGCAGTCGTTTGCCGAAAAACACGACCCGGACGGCGTGAATATCATTCGTTTGGATGGCGCGAAGATCGCCGCCGATGACTTATCCGGCGCCTTGCGCAGCCAGCCATTTTTCGGTCAGGGCAAGCGGCTCGTCATCGTCGAGGGCCTGCTCGCCAAAAAGAACGCCGACCACGAGGCGCTGGCGGTGATTTTCCCCAGTATACCGGAGACGACAGTACTCGTGCTTTGGGATGAACTCTCCTCTGAGACCGCCAAAAAAATTGCGCTACTGAAAAAATTTCCTCACTCCCCAAATTCCACCCACCACGTTTTTGACCCCCTGACCGGTCCGTCGCTCACTAAGTGGGTGAAAGACGAAGTCAAAAGGCGGCAGGGAAAAATCGAAGCGCGAGCAGTTCAACATCTGGTGGAACACGTCGGAGCTGATCTCTGGCGGCTCCACGGCGAGATTGAAAAACTGCTAGCTTACAGTTCCGGGGCGGAAATTCGTTCCCAAGACGTGGAAGCGCTGACCGAGGGCGAAGCGGAAGAAAATATCTTTGCCATATTGGATGCCATTTCGGCAAAGAATTTTTCAGCCGCCAGCCGTTTAATTCGCGCGCAGGTCGCCGGCGGTCTGGAGGAGCAGCTGCTTTTGTCTATGCTGCTCCGGCAAGTGAGGATACTGCTTATGGCACGCTCTTACTTGTCGCAATCCCCGCGGGCGGGAAAAGAAGAAGTGGCGCGGGAGCTGGGGCTGCACCCCTTTGTTGCCCAAAAAACGATTCAAGCCGCAAAAAATTTTTCACCGGCGCTCTTGGTGCGGCTCGTGGACTCCCTGTTTAACGCCGAACGCGGCATTAAGACAGGCCGATTTTCGCCGAGTTTGGCGGTGGAACAGATACTCGTGTCCATGGCGGCAAACGAAGTGAGTCGTGAGTTGTGAGCCCGCCGGCCAGTTGCGAGCACGAGGTTCGACCTCCCGAGGAGGTCGAACCTCTGGCGAGCAAAAAAATCAAATTCGTACTTTCGTGTCCACGTAAAAAAGCGTCCCGACGGTTGTCGGGTCGCTTTTTGATTTTATTTCCTCTCAAATCCCTCCCCCCTCGGGTACTCCCTTTAGCAAAGGGAGAATTAAATTGCCGCGTTGACCGCCCTGCCTGCCCGGCTTTTGATTCTGCTCGCCGCGTTTTTGGAAATGATGTGACGGCCAGCGGCTTTGTCCAGCGCCTTGGTGAGGAGACGCAGGGCCTCCTTGGCCTCCCTGGATTTTTTTTCACGCGCCAGACGGATGACGCTCTTCTCCATCTTTTTAAGGCTGTCCTTTGCGGTCACATTTTTTTGATGACGCTTGATGGTTTGCCGCAGAGCTTTTTTGGCCGAGGGTTTGTTGGGCATAAAGTTGGCAGTTGTTCGTTAACAGTTTATGACCGGCTAATCCTACTTTAATAGTTTTACTTGGTCAATACGCGAGGAGAGCTTCATATATTCCGCCGCGCTTGCGTCCATGGCGTTTTTGGCGTTGGTGACGTGTTTCCCGGCCAGGGCCAAGGTCTCGCCGAACTTCACGGACTCCTGTTGAATGCCCTTAAGCAGTTCCCAGATTCTCTGCGCTTCCGCTTGCAACTTGACGCGCTCGAGCCCCATCATAATCACGCGGAGAAAGTGGAAAAAAGAATTGGGCGAGACCAGGAGCACCTTGCGGCCCCGCGCGTATTCCATAATTTCCTCGTCGGCCATCATCACTTCGTAGTAAATATTTTCCGAAGGTACATACATCACCGCAAAGTCAACCGTTCCTTCGGCGGGTAAAATATATTTTTTGCCGATGTCGTCAATGTGTTTTTTTACGGCGCGCAAGGCCTCCTTTCTTTCGGCGGTTCTGGTTGCGGCATCTTCGGCAGAGAGCATCCGACGGAAATTTTCCATCGGGAATTTGGAATCAATCGGGATGATGCCCTTATCGGTTTTAATCACGGCATCCACGGTTTGGCCGTCGCGGAATTGATACTGAACCGCGTAATGTTCCCGTGAGAACACCTGCGCTAGTGAGTCGTTTAAAATATGCTCGCCGATACCACCGCGGAGCTTTGGCGAATTGAGCATTTCCTGAAATTCCTTGATGCCCCGGCCGATTTCCTGGACCGTGGAGAGTTCTTTTTGGACACCCATGACAATCTTCGCCGCGTTATCCAGCCGGTTATTGAGCGACTCGGTGGCTTTATCCAGCCGTTCCTGAACATTAATCATGTTCTGATTAATGAGCGAAAGCGCTTGTTCGTTTGGGCTTTTGGCGCCAAGTTCAGCCAATTTTTTGCTGATTTTGAGTAAAAAAAAGACAAAAACGGTGATAGCCGCAAAAAGCGCGATAATCAGAATATTTGTGGTTGTCATGCGTTGACGCGAGCCATTATTTAGGATATAATTTTACCACAAAAGTTTTGACATTCAAGTTGTTTTATTTTGCGACACAGAAGCAGTAAATTGTTTCACGTGAAACAATTAATATTGGAGTACGCCCAATGGTCATAATTGCTCCTCGAAGGTTATACCCGCCCGCCATTGCCTGTGCCCCTGTAGTTCAATGGATAGAACAACCCCGTCCTAAGGGGTAGATGTATGTTCGATTCATACCAGGGGCATGGGTAATCGCAGGCAAGTTGAGTTAATAGCTATAGTTTATAGCCAGAGGTTTTAATGAATACTATTGTCATTAACTATCGCTATATACTCGTTTGTATACACTAGAGTACACAAACGGGCCACTAGCTCATCTGGTAGAGCGCTTCCATGGCATGGAAGAGGTGAAGGGTTCGATTCCCTTGTGGTCCACCACGGGCCAATAGCTCAGTTGGTAGAGCGCTGCATTCGCATTGCAGAGGTCTGGGGTTCGAATCCCCATTGGTCCACTCAAAAAATGCGATTTTGTCGCATTTTTTGATTTTTATCGGATATTCAAAATCCGATAATTATCGGATTTTGAATATCCGACAGCCGTTGTTTCACGTGAAACATTTTATTTGCAACGTTTCTAAAAGGAAATCATTGATTGTGGATAAGGTTGTGGGGTAGTGGGATATCCTGTCATTGAAAACAATCTTGTGTCGCACAATTTAGCGTATTGATTTACGCATTAAATTTGCCATAATTGTCTCGCTATGTCTTTTGCGATCGGCATCGTTGGTCTGCCCAATGTCGGCAAGTCCACCTTGTTTAAGGCACTTACCAAGAAGCAGATTCTCATTGCCAACTACCCGTTTGCCACAATTGACCCGAATGTCGGAGTTGTGGAGGTGCCGGATGAACGGCTGGCTCCACTGGCCAAAATGTCCCGGTCGGGACGCATTGTTCCGACGGTGATTGAGTTTGTTGATATCGCCGGACTGGTTCGCGGCGCGTCCGAGGGCGAAGGGTTGGGCAACAAGTTTCTCGCGCACATCCGCGAAGTGGACGCCGTTGTGGAGGTGGTTCGCGTTTTTAGCGACCCGAATGTTATCCATGTTTCCGGCCAGGTTGACGCCAAAGCCGACGTAGAGATTATCAATTACGAATTGATTCTGGCGGACTTGGAAACGGTAGAGCGCCGAGCCGATGACTTAAAAAAGAAATTGAAAGGCGGCTCGACAAAATTGTTGGAAACACAAATACAGGCATTGGATAAAATTCAGGCGGGATTGCAAAAAGGATGGCTGGCGCGCAGCGTCCAACTTACCGATGACGAAAAACCTTTTGTCAGCGAACTTAAACTGTTAACAGCGAAGCCGTTCCTTTACGCGCTGAATGTCGATGAAGAAATGCTGAAGCAGGCGAGTTGGCAAGGTGAGCTGCCGGCTGAGTATTCGCCGCAAATCGCGATGAACGCAAAAATCGAAGCGGAGCTGGCTGACCTTTTGCCAGAAGAGGCGGCGGAGTACTGTCGAGAACTGGGAATTACAGCCAGCGGACTAGAGCAGCTGATTCAAGCGAGTTATAAGGCGCTTGGGCTCATAACCTTTATAACCACCGGCGAGATGGAGACGCGCGCCTGGACCATCCCACGCGGGACCAAGGCGCCGCAAGCCGCCGGCGTGATTCACTCTGATTTTGAAAAGGCCTTCATTCGCGCGGAAATTGTTAATTGGAAAGAATTACTGGATGCCGGAAGCGAAACTGCGGCGCGGGAGAAAGGACTCATCCGTACTGAAGGAAAGGATTACATTATGCAAGACGGCGATGTCGTGAATTTTCGCGTGGGGGTTTAGCGGGCAGATTGAAATAAAGGCAGTCCCTCGACTCGTTTTGCTCGCTCGGGAACTTTAATTCACAAGTCCCTGAGCGAAGCCCGCCCGCCGGTAGGCGGGTCGAAGGGCTGCCATGTTCGTCTATGAAAATCATCCTCGCCAGACACTGTGAGACCGATTGGAACGTCCAGCGTCGGATGCAGGGGCACACGGATACGGAGTTAAATGATACGGGCCGAGAGCAGGCCCGTAAGCTGGGGCAGTTGCTTTCCGATAAAAAAATTGATTGGATTTATTCTTCTAATCTCAAGCGGGCGTCTCAAACGGCGGAAATTATCGCGACAATCGTCAAGGCGCCGGTAAAACTCGATGAACGTCTGCGAGAGATTTGTTTCGGCAGATTGGAAGGTTTGACTTTAGATGAAATTCGCCAAGTTGACCGCGACCCCGAAGCGCAGACGGCCGAACGCTGGGATTTCCGCCATTTTGGCGGGGAAAATGGCGGTGATGTGCTGGCGCGGCACCTTTCGTTTCTTCAATATCTCGGACGGCAAGAGACACGAACGGCGTTAGTAATCGGACACGGTTCGTCTTTTTGCGCCGTGCAAAAACACCTAGGTCTCACTATGGGTTTGCGGCGAGGCGACTATCAAGTAATTGAATACGAAAATGGCCGAGCGCAGGAACTGGAATTCTTCCGCGATTCGCAAATTTCCCGCAAAGAGTGACGTCGACTTTACGTCGGGACGAATTGATTCTTACTTTCGCCGCCATCATTCGTACCAATTCGTAATTCGTATATTTGTATTGATTCGTAATTCGTTTCCTATAAAAAATCCGGAGAGCGGTCGCGGTGACTCAAACTCTCCGGTGCGATCTACCGCTTGGAGGGCGGCTTGGCCGGCGCGGGCGCCGGCGTTGAGGCCGGCGCGACGCCAACGAGCGTTGGCCGGTCGGACGGCACTTCGAGCTCGTCGAAGTCGAGAGCAATCGGCTCCGCGTTCATTCTGACCTCCACTCGCGGCCCGTCGAGCTCGTCGCTCACTGCCGGGAGGCCGAGTAGTGTGGTGAACAGGCCGCGGCTCGGCTGTGCCGCGGGCGGCTCGTTCGGCAGAGACGGCGGTTTTGCCTGTCGGCTAGGCCTAGCTTGGCCAGCGCTCGGCAGGGTGTCCCGCGGCGGCGCGGAAACTCGCTCCAGCGGCGCGATGCCGTACTCGTAGGTGTTGCGTTGCGGAACCTCGTCTTCCTCGATGAGTACGGCGCCGATTGCCGATGGGCTCGGCGCCTCCGCCGCTTCGAGCCGCGTTTGCAGCGAGCGAATCCGCTCGTCTTTTTCGGCGAGCTGCTCGGCCACTTCCGCCTCGCGCCGCAGGCGTTCGGCTTCGAGTTCGGCGATCGTCTCGTCACGCCGTTTGAGTTGGCGATCCTGCCCCTGGAGTTCGGCGAGGAACTTGCCGTTTCTCGCGTTGAGCTGTCGGTTTACCTCGCGCAGTCTGGTAGCGAGTCGAATCTGCTCGGCCAGCTCTTTTCCCAGAGCGGCCCGACGCTCGGCCTCGCCAGCCAAGAGCTTCAGGCGCCGGCGCAGGTCAAGGTTCTCCTCGCGCATCTGAGCGAGATCCCCTTGGAGCGCCGCCTGCTTGCCGAGGAGCGTCTTGATGTCCAGAAAGAGGAGCTTGGAGGGCTTCTCCACTGTCACGCGTCCGGTCCAGAGGCCGGTTTCCACGGCGTGGTACTGCGCCTCCACCACGTGCCTCTTCTGCCCCTCACCGGCACCCGACGAGACCTCGCAAAGCCGCGAGGTGCCGTCGGCGTAGCGGACCGCCAGCGCGCCGGAGAGCAAGAGGAAGATTCCGGTGCAGGGGGTTCCGGATTCCACCAAAACCGTGCCGGCTTCGGCGGCAAAGACGCCGGAGCGGAATTCAGAAACACCCTTCCCGGCCGACGGCGCCGGATTGGGGGACGGGCTTTTTTTCGGCCCGCCGTTGCGAATGCCTGTCATTTTTGCCTCCTTTTCCCGCCGGCGGTTTTGTCCAGCGGAAGCGGTTAAGGATATGGCGTAATTTGATTGTTGTCAAGGCCGAAAGAGTGGGTATTAGAAAGCAAATTTTACAGGGTACAAGGAGTTTTTAAGGAAGGTTAGCACTGAATTGAACAATTCTGGTTTGGAGAATCTTGCTTCGAATTCCGCAACAGTTCTGGCGAACTT
>SCSU01000049.1 GCA_004299275.1 Patescibacteria group bacterium | reverse complement strand
AACAGTTCGGACATCGTTTTTTTCTCCATATTGTTAAAGTCAGTGAATGATTATCTCATTCTACCGCTTTACTACGCGGAAAAGGACGGATATTACCAACACGTTTTCACCATTATGCCCGGGATGACAAATATCTAAAGCACGTTACCCCACAATAGTATGTTGAGTTTTGCCGGGATTGTCCCTCACTCCCCTCTCCTTATCCCGAACATCGGCAAGGAGAAAACAAAAAAAATGTCCGGTACCGCCGAGGCGCTCAAGCGCCTGGAACAAGAGCTGTATCTGGTCAATCCGGAAACCATTGTGATTATTTCGCCGCACGCCGCGACCTTGCCCGACGCTTTTCAGATTAATCTGTCCGCTACTTATCGTTTGGATTTCAAAGAATTCGGCGACTTTCAAACATCTCGCAGTTACGCCTCGGATTTTTTGCTGATTGACCATGTCCAGAGGAGCATCCGAAAAAATTCGCAACTCGTGCTTAGCAGTCAGGAAGCGGTCGATTACGGCACCGGTATCCCTCTGTTTTTCCTCACCGAACATTTACCAAAAATCACCGTCGTTCCGGTGATTACTTCAAAATTAGATTTAAAAGCGCACTACGTTTTCGGCAAAGAGCTGAAAGAAGAGATAATGGATTCCAACAAGCGCGTCGCGGTTTTCGCCTCGGCTGATTTGGCACACACTCTCTCCAAAGACGCTCCGGCTGGTTTTGCCCAAGAGGGGGCGGAATTCGACCGAACTGTTCAGGAACTGCTTTCCACCAAAAATTCCAGCGGCGTTATCGGCTTAGATTCAAAACTTTGTGATAAAGCGCAATCCTGCGGCATCCAGCCGATTGCCACACTGCTCGGGGTGTTGGACGGCGTCCAATACGAACCAAAAATATATTCCTACGAGGCGCCCTTCGGCATCGGGCATCTGGTGGCTAATCTGGTGTTGTCCTAGAGAATTCTGTCATTCCTGCGCCGGCAGGAATCTAGAAATTTTACTTCTGGATCCCAAATCAAGTTTGGGATGACAAAAAATGCCGCCCTCGACGGCTTTTTTGATGTATATTACGGTAGCCTTTCAATTTCGCTCAGGGACTCTTTTATTTATTTAGTTCCCGAGCTTGCCTGCCTGCCGTAGCTCTCGCGTAGGCAGGTCGGGGGACTGCCTTATAAAGTTGCCATGATTACGCGAGTTATACCCGCCCTGCGGCTGCCATTCAATCGGCTTTTCGATTATCTGATTCCGGAAGACGCGCCGCTTCTACAACCCGGCTCGTTGGTCCGCGTCAGTTTTGGCAGCCGACGAATCGTCGGTCTTGTCCATTCCGTACAAGAAAAATCCGAACTGCCGACTTCAAAGCTTCGTCCATTACATTCGGCATTATTCAACGGCAACCCGGTTTTTACCGCGGAACTTCTAGAATTGCTTTCGCGGTTGTCTCTGCAATACCAAGCGCCGTTACCTTTGTTTTTACTACAGCTCCTGCCACAAATTCCCGAAAAAATCGGCGAATTTGATAGTTTAAAAATTGGCTCTGCCGCCGGAAACGCGGCCCTCTCTTGCCAACAGGTGGAATCAATCTTCAATCCCGCAAAAATCACCGGCGTTATCACCGAATTCGCCAACAAACGCCCGGCCCTGATTCTCGTCCCCACCGTCGCTCACGGTAACTGGCTTTCGGAATGTTTGACAAAATCCGGTCTTCGGGTCGCTAGCTATTTTGGCGAGCTCAGACCATCGACCGCTCTCGCGGCCTGGACCACGCTGGCCGCCGGCCGCGCCGACGCGCTGGTGGCGACTAGGAGCGGGGTGTTCGCTCCCCTGCCTGAGGGTTTACCGATTATTATTTTTGCGGAGGAAGAGCCGAGCTTTATCCAGTTTGACGCCAAACCGCGCTATGACGCACGGCTACTAGCCCGCGCCCGCGCCCGCGCCGAGGGCCGTGAGCTGCTCTCTCTTGCCGTCACGCCGACTCTCTCTGCCTGGCATACCGCCCAAAATCGCGTCTTACTGGCAGAACCGCCGGACTTAACTCTGATTTCTCTAGCCGAGGAACGCCGCGGCGGCTTTTGGGGCTTTTTAACCGAGCGGTTGCGCGCGGCAATCGCGGTGAGTCTGACCCAAAGGAAAACCGCTCTTGTTATTGTGAACCGTAAAGGCGCGGCGACTTCGCTCATCTGCCGCGATTGCGGCCAACGCGTCTCCTGTTCCGAATGCGGTTCAACAATGCGGGTTTACCCCCGCGAACTTTTTTGCGGCCGCTGCCGAAATAAAACCGCGACACCGACCGTCTGTCCGTCCTGCGGCTCGGCCCGCCTCAAGGACAACGGTCTCGCGATTAGCCGCCTAACTGCTGAAATTAAAAAATATTTTACTGCCGCTAAGGTCGTTGAAGTTACTGGCGAAGCGCCGGGGAAAAATAATATCAATGGCGATATAATTGTCGGGACCGAGGTTTTACTCCATTCCCTGCGGCCACAGCTGGAGAAACTGGAGCTTGGCGCCGTCGCCGTGCCGCTCGCCGAACAGCTGTGGTGCGGCGCCAATTTTTCCGACAGCGAGGAGGGTTACGCCCTGCTCCGCGGACTCGCCTCGCTCGCCCGGGAAAAAAAGGCGCCGCTAATTTTGCAGACCTTTATCCCCGAACACGAAGTATTTTTGGCCCTAGGAGATACCCCGGAGCAATTCTACAAACAGCAGCTTTCCGTCCGTGAGGAATTTGGCTACCCGCCGGCGTATCTCCGCTTGCGGCTCGAAACGTCGGTATCTGAAAACCTCGAAAGAGTGCGTAAAATGCTTGATGAACTTTTACCCGGGGCAGGCCGCCAACTTGACCAAATCGCAAAAAACGAATATCTTTTACAGCTTCGAAGCGCGGACGAACTTGTGCCGGTCGCCTTCCAAAAACTGCCGAAAGACTGGCGGTGGGAAGTTAAATAAGTATTTATGCCGCGATTGCTCAAAATAGTCACTCATCCCAATCCGATTTTAAGAACCAAAGCCGCTGACATTTCTCCGGCTGAACTTAGTGAACCGAAATTCAAAAAATTCCTTGATGACCTGACTCTGACGATGTACCGAGCCGACGGCATCGGACTGGCAGCGATTCAAGTCGGACGTCCGATTAATGTCGCCGTGGTCAGCACGGAAAACGGGCCTTTCTTTTTGATTAACTCCGCCATTGTGAGCCTCGGCGAAAAAAAAGAACTCAACCCCGAAGGTTGTTTATCGGTGCCGGGGATTTCCGGTGAGGTCAGCCGGGCGATAGAAATAAAAGTTAAAGGCCTAGCGCTTGATGGCAAGGCAATTGAATTCTCCGCGCGCGATTTATTCGCGCGAGTCATTCAGCACGAAGTTGACCATCTAAATGGCATTCTTTTTATTGACCGCGCCGCGCGGACTTGGAAAGAGGATAAGTCTAAAAAGACTAAATGAAGTCCCTCGACCAATCACAACTCATTTTTTGGGGCACTGCGGATTTCGCCGTTCCTATCCTGGAACGGCTTTTCGAGCTAAAGAAAATGGAAATAGTCGGCGTGATTACGCGTCCGGACGCGCCGTTCGGCCGCGATCAGCGTTTGACGCCGTCGCCGGTTAAAATCGCGGCCGAGCGGTTAGGACTCAAGGTTCTCACGCCTGAAAAACTAAAGGAGCCGGCTTTCGCGGCAGAAATCCAGCGTCTCGCGCCGGAAGTCGCCTTGGTCATCGCTTACGGCCGGATTATCCCCGACGCGCTCTTAGCTATCCCGCCCAAAGGAACGCTGAATGTTCACCCCTCGCTCTTGCCGGCGCTTCGCGGCCCATCGCCGATCGCGGCGGCGATACTCTCGGGTGACAAGGAAACCGGGGTGACGCTGATGCTGCTTGATTCCGAAATGGATCACGGCCCGCTCATCGCCCAAACACGTCGGCCGCTCACGGGGAAGGAAACCATTACTTCACTTTCCAAGATTCTCTCTGAAGCGGCCGCTGACCTCGTCGCTACCGCTCTGCCTCGATATTTAAACAACGAACTTGTTCCCCAAGATCAAGAACACGCCAGAGCGACTTACTGTCCCCTGCTCTCGCGCGAGAGCGGCAAAATTGATTGGACCAAAACTGCCGTGGAAATTGAGCGTATGAGCCGCGCTTACGCCGGCTGGCCGGGAATCTGGACCGAGTGGAGCGATGGCAAAAATAGATTACGCGTTAAACTTTTTGAGTTAGAAATCGGCGCGCGGACACTTGCGCCCGGCGCTATAGCGGCCGATAATGGGCGACTGATAATCGGCGCCAGTGAAGGCGTGGTCATTGCCCCAACGCTTCAGTTTGAAGGGAAAAAACCAATGTCCCCCAATGAGCTCACCCGCGGTTTCCCAGATTTTTACAACGGCCGGTTTGAGTAAAAGCCGCCGAATTGTTATCCTGTAATATATGAAAATCACCCGGCGATACATCGGTTTTGGCATACTGCTTTTCTTGCTTACGTCTATTATTTTTATCGCTGGAGAACTTTACATTCAAACCCTAAACAAGCTGCTGGTGTCCGAAAAAAAAATACTGAGTGCCAAGGAACGAATAAAAGAACTAACAGAACAAAATAAAATCACGTCTTCACAATCCACACTACCACCAAAGGAACAGCCCGGTGTCTTTTCTAGTCTCTCCAGCAAAACGAGCGACGAATTATTTGAATTTTCTCCATTCCCCATGGAAACATATCAGCAGGTGCGAGAGCTTTCGTCCGGAAAGATTATTGCAGTGTTGGATAATAGTATCAATGGTCCCGTAAGTGTAAGAAGTGTCTGGGTATTGGAGCCGGCGAGCGGAGCGGTCCAACTCATAGCTGAGCCACTTCGCATCGGTAGTGGAAACAACATTTTTTTAGGAGAATGGTCTAATGGCGTGCTGGTTGATGCGCAATTTTCCCCGGGTGAGGCTGTGGGCGATTTGCATCGAAAATTCCTGAATTCATCAGGGAATGTCATTGCTGAAACAAAAAATGGAACATGGAATCAAGATAGCAAAACACTGATCGCTCGCATCGGTACGAAGGAGATAAATGCTCGAATAATAGTTCAAAAAGGAAAGTGCCTAAGCGAGCAGAGTGATCAGACCCCAAGAACTATACTCACAAGTATCGTCGTGAATGGACGCACTTTCCCACTTCCAACAGCGATCGCGGTGGAATGCGAATTTTTATATGGAGGCGGTTTTGACGACCCGGTATTTCCAACCCCGCTGTTTGACGGGAAGAATCTCACCTTCCACCTCCCGGGTTATGACGTTTCTCTGACACCGGCAGGGACTGCGATTTATCGAGCGAAAATTTCCTATCTCATCCCCTGTAAGCTTGAAGGTGATGCCGCGCTTCCACTTATCCGCGAGGATCGCTCTGGTTCGCATCAAGTCATGGAGAATGTTTTGACTGACTCTTTCCTTCGCGATTTCAATTCCGGTAAATACTGTTTTAACGCACAAAGTTTCGACGGCAAAATTGCAAATTTTAGGATCAAAAAATTCGACAGAAAAGAGTATGATGCGAAAGGCGAAAATTTTCTAAAAACTATTGGTTCTATAGATTACAATTCGATAACTGGCGAATTTGAAAATCTGACAATCAATAAGAATAGCGACGATTGATGCATCACGGCCGAGCCATTGCTCAGGCTGTATTTTTTGACATCCCAATTGAGATTTGTTTTAATAATTCTTGGCCAGTGTAGCAGACGGCTAAACGCAACGTGTGTAGGCGGCTCGCTCCCCCCCTTTTTTGAGCAGTCTATCGCCGTCGCGTCGCGGTTATTTGTCGGACAAGTCGTTATTCGGTCCGAACTCTCCTGGGGTGGCCGAAGAGCGTCTAACGCCGACCTCGGCGAAACCGCTCGCCAACCGCAAAGCCGAAAACCGCACTGCCCGGGGCGTGAGGTGTCCGGATTCCGCATGACACCAACCGCCCCGCTTTTTTAATTATATGGTCTGCACCCAAAACTCAGCAGGTGCGTAAAAATGGGTGCCGGAGCATTGACAAATAATTGGAGTTCTCCTAAGGTCTTTGATAGGCAACGGCTACGGATTGAAACCAAAGGAGGTTCAAATGGGCGACTACGACGAACTCGTGCCGATGTCCGATGCGGAGATCGACGAATATCTGGGGGGAGAAACCTCAGCATCGAAACTGCTTGGTGATGCTCTCAAGGAGGCAACACCGGCGCAGAAGGTCAGGGCAAGGGCGCTCTTGCTACAAGCTTACGAAAGGTGGCTCTCAACAACCGTGGAGCTATCGATCGTCGGGCGCGCGATCGAAATGTTCGACCGCGGCGAGTACAGTCACCCCGCCATCAATCGGTATCTGGCAGAAAAAGCAGGTGAGATCTTTACCGGCAATTCGGCTGAAAGTGTGCGTGTTGGGGTGATCGTAAGCTTGACCGCCCCCTCGAACACTGCAAGCTCACCTTCGCGCGCGTGCGCTCCGCTTACCGAACGAAAGCAGCATTTACTTCCTCCCGCCAAGGGCGTCAAGGGAAAACGGTCCAGAACGCCGAAGCACTAAGGAATACCCCGCCAGCCCAACGCCGCGGTCGCGTTGCTACTAAGTCCGGATTATCCACTCGAAGTGGAAAACAGCTAGAAATAGCTGTCTTTTTTAATATACGGATCCGATTTCGTTTTTTGCCACAAGGCAACAATAAGAAGCACGAGCCCAATACCCAGCGGGTGATTAAGCCATGGCGAAAACAGGTGCGCGACAGAGACGCCGACGAGCGATAAAAACAGAGCCAGAGACAGCCAGCGATCATCCGCGACCGCTATCCCCCGCCAGAGCCCTCGGAGCAATGTTAGAACAAGTGCTAGGAAGGCAATCATTCCCCCAAGCCCCATCTTGAGCCAGAAATCCAACCAACCCCATTCAAATGCATAAGTGGTGTAACGGCCGTCGGGAAAATATGCGAGCAAGCGCGGGTCTTTGGTGATATAAGTCAGTTCCTTACCAAAACCCCAGCCGAGGATTGGATGTTCTCTAATTACCGGCGCCATGACGGCCAAAAGATTCATCCGGCTGTCAGCCGCCGCCTCGCCGGCAAGCGCTCCGGCTCGCGAGAACGCCGCGCCGCCGACCGAGCGAGTAATGGCAAAGGGCACGGCAACTCCGAGGATGGAAATGAAGATGAGCGCGCCGAGGTAACGGAAGGCCGCGCCACGCAGGTCAGAACGCGCGATCACTATCGCAAGGCCTAGGAGAGCGGCCAGTCCGGCGGCCAGCCAAAAAGTGCGCGAAAAACTGACAAACAGCGCCGCCGCAGACAGCGCCGCCGGAACAAACAACCACCAAACCTTGGAATCATTCGCGCGAATGTTTCCAAGGTGACTGACGATGAGCGCCGGTGACCAGATAAAGACAATAAAATTCCAGAAATGCGCTTGAAAAAAAACACGGTAAAAACCGCCGGGCGCGCGCGTTATTTCCCCTAATCCAAAATCGCGTACCCACTTGTACTGTGCCCCTAGAAACGGCTCATTCCATCCATGCGTAAAAATATAGAGCTCAAAAAGTGTCAGCAGCGCTGCTGCCGTCGTCGCGCCCAAGATTGTGGAAAACAGCAGCTCCCTGTTTTTTTCTTCGCGATACGCGAGCAAAAACGCTGGCAAAAGCAAAAAATATCCGTAGGCATTGGCGTCAGCAATGACCAACCGAAATGGGTGCAGCGTGAGACCGCGGAGGATGCCCCAGATAATCACTGCCGCCAAAAAAAGAAAAGGCCATTTGAGAATGTGCTGGCGGAGATAGGCGAGTTCATCCGGGTTACGCCAAAGCCGTAAGAGGGTGGCAAGTAACGCGATGGCGAAGAGCCCCTCTCGCAACGAGAGACCGGAAGGAAATGCAAATAGCCGGCCGAGCGAACCAGCGACCAGTTCCACGACGACGAGCGATGTGACAAAAATAAGCGAACGCCAGCGGCCGAACGCTGTTATGATTAAGATGGCCGATAACCAAATTATTTCTGCTAAAGTATTTCGCGAGCCCAAAAAAGAAATTAGATAAACGACAAGCGTTCCAAACAATGCGAGCGATGCTGTTCGCCAAGAAAGGTTGCTCATGCGTATTTTTTGCGTTTTAGTCCGAGCAGTCCGACAATCAAAGCCAAAATTATTGAGAACGGTTGGAGCGCCTTAAGCAAAAGCCAAGCGCCGACGCCGTGGTGCTTGCGAAAATATTTAGTCAAAGAATCGTTGAATTGCCGCTGTCGCCGCGGAGCAAAAACTTGGGCGAAGCTCTGGCCTCCATGGTGGACGGCTGATGTCTCCGGCGTATAACAAACTTCCAAACCGGCGTTTTTTACCATCTTGCAATAGTCCACTTCTTCAAACCAGAGGAAAAATCTTTCATCAAACAAGCCAACTCGTTCAAGTGCGGCGCGGGTGATTAAAAACACTGAACCCATCACTTGGTCAACTTGCGCTGTCTTCGAGTAGTCAAAGTCATTTTGGAAATAACGCCGTAGGCAGGGAAGCCATGGCAAGAGATGGTGCAATTTGAGCATGATAAACGCCTGTGAGCAAACCGTGGGAAAGGCCAGCACGGACTTTTGCCTACTACGGTCAGAATTCAAAATTTTACAACCGACAACGCCGGCATTCTGGTGAGAGTCGGCAAATCGAACCAAAGCTGTTGGCGTGTCCTCAATGAGTTCGGTGTCCGGATTAAGAAGAAGAATATGACGTCCCGCGGCGAGCCGCAGCGCCTGATTGTTGGCTTGGGCAAAGCCGAAATTTTG
The DNA here is from genome assembly GCA_004299275.1 of Patescibacteria group bacterium. GTDB lineage: Bacteria > Patescibacteriota > Patescibacteriia > 2-12-FULL-57-11 > 2-12-FULL-57-11 > SCSU01. Next base: position 24,362 of record SCSU01000049.1, on the reverse strand, counting down.
TTCATTGGCGATGACTTTTACTTGAAGGAATTCCCTTGCCGCCATTTCCACCGCTCCGTCAGCCGAAGCGTTATCCACGAGATAGACCTCAAAGGTAACCCCTTTCACTCGCGCGAAAATTGAGGCCAACAAACGTCTGACCAATTCTTTGGTCTTGTAATTGACAATAACAATAGTCAAATCCGGGTTCATAGGCGACCGGCGCGTAGCGATTCCTTAAACGCCAGCCAAAAGTCGGAAATCCGCCACGAGAGACGGTGTTTTTTCCTGACTGCCGCGGTGGCGCGGAGGCGCGAGAGACCGCCGCGGCGGCTCATCTTTCCTTCTTCCAGCACGCGAAAAAGAACTTCCGGCACGCGCGCGCCGTTGCCGCCGCGTTCAATGATAGTGAGCCACAAATCCCAGTCCTGGAACCTCGGCAGGGTTTCGTCAAAACCGGGGAAGGCGGAACGGCTGATTAAACTCATGGTGGAGATGTAATTGTTGCGGCGGACTTCCTCGGGGTCAAAATCACGATTGCCAAAAATTCTGCCGCCCCACTCAAAAGCCGAGTAAGCAAAAACGGCGTTAGGATTATCCGCCAGCGCTTTTTCTAATTTTTGCAAGGCAGTGGGAAAAAGTTCAATATCAGCGTCGCAAAAAAATAAGGCATCACCCTTGGCCTGCCGCGCGCCGGCGTTCCGCGCCGCCGCCGCGCCGGCGTGGGCGATCCTCTCCAAGCGCACATTCGCGCGAATTAGCGATAGATACGATTGAAGGTTATCAGCAGAGCCGTCGTCAACAACAATAATCTCTTCCGGCAGTTTGCTCTGCGCCAAAATTGATTTGATGGTTTTGACGATTGTCCGGCTGGCGTTATGCGCCGGAATAATAATTGAAATCGTCATAACAATGCTTCGAAGAAGGCGTTTCGGAACGAAATTTTTGTTCTTTGAGCCGCAAGCCGCCGGCCGCCTTCTCCTAGGGTTTTCGCGCTTTCTGGGCTGCTTAAAAGGCCCAAAATGGCCTCTAACAGCGCGCCTGGCGCGTCCGGAGGCACGAGCAGACCAGTTACTCCATCTTTGACTGCCTCGGGCAATCCTCCCGTGCGACTGGCGATCACTGGTTTGCTGAAGAGGCCGGCATCCGCCGCACCGATGCCAAAGCCCTCAATGTCCCCGGGCAACTCTTGGGAAGGATAGAGAACGGCGTAGGCCAGCGAGTAGGCATCGCGCAATTCGGCGTCGGAAATTTTTCCGAGGAAAATAATGCTGTCTTTTATCCCCACATTGACTGCCTGTTGTTCCAGGCGCGGACGCTCTGGGCCTTCGCCGGCAATCAGGAGCCGCGCGTCACTAAAGCGCTCCTTAACCTTGGGCATAATCTGAAGCGCGACATCAACGCCCTTTCGCGGCACTAATCGTCCGGCAATCAACAACACTTTTTTATCAAAAAGATTATAGCGCTCCGCCAGATTTGTTTCGGCCCTCTCCCCTACTTCTGCCGGATCCCAGGAAGGTGGCGGATAAATGACACGGAGCCGCGACTCCCGAACACCATAACGCAGAACAATTTTTTTAGTCGCCTCACTGTTTACGACGACACAGCTAGCGCGCCGCAGCGCGACTCCGGCCCAGAACCGCTTCCAAGGGCGTCGACGCGGCGCGGCGACATCCAAGCCATGGCAAATCACGACATAGGGCAGACCAGAGAGCAACGCGGCATAGCCGTAAGGCAGAACATGGGAAATGATAAGCACCTTGGAACCATTCGCGCGAATTAGAGACGGGAGACGCCAGAGGAGCGGCAGCCAGCGCGGCCAAAAATTCCAATCCGGACGAAATAAAATAGGTCCATGAGGCGAAGCCACTGCTAATCGCGTATCTTTTTCCGCCGCTAACGCGCCGAGGTAACGCGCTACGCCGCCGGTGTCCGGCGGAAATTCCGGAGTTACTAACAAATATTTCATAGGCCGGCTGTCTTGGGTTTAATCATTTGACGCAAAGCCGCGACATCGGCACGACGAATCGTCCGCGTCAGCGCCAGGAAAATAACATAGATAATCATCGCCGCGCCAAAGGAGATGACGTTCAATTCCACAAACGCCAACAGTCCCTGCTGACCGATCGCGCGACTCTGGACGAACCCGAGCACGAGCCAGGCCGCAATGAGCGCCGGCAGGCAGGAGACGACCGAACCGATTGTCAAACGACGAATGTCCGCGTTCCAAAGCGCAAATTCCCTCCGGACAGCCGCCAAATCCAAAATTAAAAGCAGGGCGTTGGCGGAAAAAAAAGCTATGGCCGCGCCAAACTCACGATAAAACGGAATGAGCAGGAGATTGGCGCCGACATTTATCGCCGTCATCGCCGCGCGGTTTAGCGAGTTTCTTTTTTCGCGGCCGACGGCATTAAGCAGCGAACTGGTAGCGTAAGGCAAAAAGAGAAACGGCACCGCGAGGAGCATCAGCCGCATGGCCGGCGCGACCGGCAGATATTGCGGCCAGACAGTGGCGAGGATAGTGGGCGTGAGCATCGCGAGGAAAAGTCCAAGCGGCAAGGCCAGAAGGAAAAGCGAGCCAAAGGTGTAGCTGAAAAGCGCCGCCAACCGCGCGCGGTCAACGCGTGCGAAGTTGGACATGGTGGGATAGATTGCCGCGCTAAAGGCGCCGGGGATGAGCGTCTGGAGCGCGGTGGTGATTTTTGCCGGAATGCTGTAGAGGCCGACCGCGTGGGTGCTGGCGAGCAAGCGCAACAGGACGACATCCGCCTGCTGGTAGATTTTGGTAAAGATGCCGGCCGCGGCAAAAGCCGGCAGGCGGGCAGTCAAATGTCGCATCCTTGGCCGATCAAAGGCCGGGGTGATTTTTTCACCGACAATTCGCCGGGCGCTGCCGATGGTATAAACCGCGTTGACCATGCTACCAAGTAGGAGCGCGGCCATAATAAAAACAATGTTCCGGGTGAGGAAGAGCGCGAGCAGGCCGCCGGTCATCACCGTGCTCTGAAAAATAAGAATGGCGCGACTTTCGATAACAATGTTCTGACGCGCTCGGAGGATGGCGTATGCGCCGGCGGTAAAAGCGTCAATTGCGACAATCAAGGTCGCTCCCAGGAGCAGTAATTTTTCAGCCGCGAGCAGATCAAAAAACAAAATAGCGGCCAGCCAGAGCAAAAGAGTGGTCAAAAAAACTAAAGGCAGTTTTATGGCGTAAGTGGCGCGAAGTAATTTTGACGATTGTTCCTCATGCTGGGCCGCCTCGCGGGTCAGGAGCGGCGTCAGTCCCAAATCCATGCCGATGGAAAATAGCGAGGCCAAAGCCAGCATCGAAAGATAAGCGCCCAATTCGGCGGGCCGGAGATTGGCCGAAAGAGTCCAAAAATAAATAAAAGAAATCGCTTTTTGGGCGACGGTGGCGGCAGTGTAAATAATAGTATTTTTAACCACCTTTTCCGTGCTGTGCAGGGGCATAATCAGTGTTATTATCTCAAAAAAACGGAATTTTACAAATAATTTAAAGATCGGATCTCCTTGGGAGATCCGATCTTGATACAACTCTCGCTAGCGCTTTGCCCACTGCGGCGCGCGGCGAGCTTTCTTCAAACCGTATTTCTTGCGTTCCTTGACGCGCGCGTCTCTGGTGAGAAATCCGCTTTTTTTCATTGAACGACGCAGCTGCTCATCCAATTTAACCAGCGCTCGCGCAATTCCGAGACGCATTGCCTCGGCTTGCCCGCGCGAGCCGCCGCCGCGCAGACGCGCCGATGCGTCAATCTTCCCCTCTCGGCCGGCCAGCCGAATTGGAGAAAGAATCGCCTCGCGCAATTCAAATTGCGGAAAATAACTGGAGAGCGGCTTTTTATTTACCGTAATCTCACCGGCGCCGGCGGGAAAAAGCCGGATTTCGGCCGTGGCCTCCTTTCGCCGGCCAAGCGCTTTGACAAACTCGCGCTTCGGACCCTGTTCCTTAACCTCCAGCTCCGGGCTCGGCGCGGTCGCCGCTTTGGGCGGCGTTTTTTTGATTGTGGCTTTCAAGGCCGTCTTCTTTGGCGCGGGCTTGGCCGCGGCTGTTTTTTTGGACGCAGACTTTCGTTCCATATAATTAATCAGTAATCCGCAAACGGCGCAGACGCGGCGTCTGAAAAGTGTTTTTAGGCAGCATGTTCTTGACCGCTTTTTTTATGACTTCCGCGGGGCTTTTAGCTATCACGCTTTTGAGCGGCTCAGTCCTGAGACCGCCTTGATAACCGGTATACCACTTGTAAACTTTTTGCTGACGCTTTTTGCCGGTCAATTTTATTTTGGCGGCATTTTTTATATGAACAAAATCACCGGCATCAGCATTGGGCGCGTAATTGGCCTTATGTTTACCGATAAGCAAAACCGCCGCGCGGCTCGCCAAACGGCCGAGCGGAGCATCCGCGGCGTCAATCACCTCAACTTTTCGCTGGACCGCTGTCTTCATAATTTAAACAAATTCCAACTGGACAATTTCCGCCGCGTCGCCTTTTCTAAAACCCAAGCGGGTGATGCGGGTGTAGCCGCCGGCGCGTTTTTCGTAACGCGGGGCAAGCTCCCCCGTTACCTTTAGCACCGCCCCGCGAGTGGTCAAAATTTTGTTTAGTTCGCGCCGGGCGGAGGCGTTTTTGTTTTTAGCAACCGTCACCAGACGCTCTACCAGCGGCTGGACGGCTTTGGCCTTGGCCCGGGTCGTCTGCACTCGTTCAAAAAGCACCACACTGGTAGCCAAATTCCTGAGCAGCGCGGTCCGCGGCCCCTTTTCCCTGCCCAAGATTACGGTCTTTTTCCGATGACGCATAACTTTACTTTTCCTCTTCGGCTTTCTTTTTCCGGCCGCGCTTGGGCTTGGCGGGAGCTTCTCCCTCCTCCGCAACTTCGCCCTTCAAATCGGTCAGGGAGCCAAACAGATTAAAGTGATTAATGAGCACGCGCGACGACTCCTCAATCGCCTGTTTGGCGGTTATCGTGCCGTCGGTTTCCACGGTCAGAATCAGCTTGTCGTAGTTGGTAATTTCGCCGACGCGGACGTTTTCCACGCGGATACCGACGTTAATCACCGGCGAAAATAAGGCATCCACCGCAATCAAACCAAGTTCTTTTTTTTCTTTGCCGCGCTCTTCAGTCGGCAGATAGCCGCGGCCGCGTTCAACCAAGACCTCCATCTCCAGCTCGGCATTTTTGTCGGTGAGCGTCGCCAGATGCAATTTGGGATTGGCAATTTCCACGTCAGAGGTCGCTTGAATGTCTCCGGCTGTAACCTCTTTTTCGCCTTTGACCGCGAGGCGCAGACGCACCGGCTCGGCCGAAAAAGATTTTAATCGAACCATTTTGAGATTGAGGATAATCTCCAGCACATCCTCCTTGACCTGCGGCAGAGTGGAAAACTCGTGCTGAACGCCCTTAATCTTAACGGCCGTTATCGCCGCGCCAGGGAGCGAGGAGAGCAGCACGCGACGCAAGGCGCTGCCAACGGTCATGCCATAGCCCTGAAAAAATGGTTCAGCGACCAAAACGGCCTCGTGCCGCGAAGCACCGGGCAATAATTCGATTTTTGAAGGGTAGAGAATGTCCTCCATAGAGGAGAAAAGTGAGCCCAAGGGGCGTTTTAAATATTAACGCGAATAAAATTCAACGATTAATTTCGGGTCGAAATTTTGCTCCAATTCCTGGCCGGCGGGGTGCTCCAGGACCCGGCCGGAAAAATTCGCCGCCTCAAATTGTAGCCAGCTCGGCACCAGATGTTTTTCCAGCTGCTCGCTTAGACCTCGAAAGTACGGCGACTCCTGACTGCGCTTATTAACCTCCACCATTTGGCCGGGACGCAGATGGTAGGAGGGGATGTTAACCGGTTTGCCATCAACCACAAGGTGCCCGTGGCTCACGAGCTGGCGCGCCTGACGCCGAGTTTTGGAGAGGCCCAGGCGGTAGACGACATTATCCAACCTCTCCTCCAGTGTTTGGACCAAAAGTTCGCCGGTGTTCCCTTTCTTTTTTGCCGCCGCGTCAAAATATTTTCGGAATTGCCGCTCCATTAAGCCGTAAGTCCGTTTGGCCTTTTGTTTTTCGCGCAACTGGCGTCCGTAGCTCGTGAGCTTGCTGCGCGAGGTCGGTCCGTGCACGCCGGGCGCGAACGGCCGGCGCTTTAGAGCGCAACGCTCGCGGCCGCAAATCGAAACGCCTTCGCGGCGGCACATTTTACAAGTAATCTTTATGCTCATATTAATTAAACGCGGCGCGGACGCGGAGCGCGGCAGCCGTTATGCGGGATCGGCGTCTGGTCTTTGATTGAAAGGACATTGATGCCGCCGGCGTTAAAAGCGCGGACGGCCGCTTCCCTCCCGCCGCCGATGCCGCGGACCAATACATGCGCCTCGCGGAGCCCGGCGTGTTTCACCTTTTCCAGCACGTCGCGGACGATGACCGACGCGGCGTAGGGCGTCGCCTTTTTCGGGCCCTTAAACCCGACCACGCCGGCCGAGGACCAGCCGAGCACGTTGCCGTTTTGGTCGGTAATCGTCACCAAGGTATTGTTATAGGAAGCGTGCACGTAAATCCGGCCGGTAGGCACGGAAACCGCCGTTTTTTTCTTCCGCCCGCGCGGCGCGCTGACCTTGGCCTTTTTGGCCGGTTCAGCGGCAGTCGCGGCATTTTGTTCTAGGGATTCTCCGTCCATAAAATTAGGTCTTAGTTAAGAGGCGCTTGCCGCTGCCCATGGTTTTCCTCGTATTGCCCCGAACGGTTCGGGAATTGGTTTTGGTGCGCTGGCCGCGCGCTGGCAAATGCTTTTCGTGCCGGGTGCCGCGATAGGAGCCAATATCCCTCATTCGTTTGATGTTGGAGAGCACTTCGCGCCTGAGTTCGCCCTCGACCTTAAAGGAACGTTCAATGACCTCGCGCAAGCGATTCACATCCGTCTCACTAAGGTCATTAGTCCGGCGATTTTTGTCAATCGCCAGATTGGCGAGGATTTTATTGGCGGTCGAACGGCCAACGCCGTAAATGGCGGTCAAGGCCACCTCAAGACGTTTGTTGGGCAGGTTAATACCGGCTATACGGGCCATAGTTATCCTTGTCTTTGTTTATGCTTGGGTGTTTTACAGATGACAAAAAGCCGCCGTTTGCGGCGCACCAGCTTGCACTCTTTGCAGATTTTACGGATGGACGAACGCACTTTCATGACTAATATTTTTAGAACCGGTACACAATACGACCCTTGGAGAGGTCGTAAGGGGTAAGCTCAACCTTAACCTCGTCGCCTGGCAGGAGCCGGATGCGGTTCATGCGCATTTTACCCGAGAGGTGCCCGATAATGGTGTGGCCGTTCTCCAGACGAATACGGAAATTAGCGGCAGGCAGAAGTTCCTCCACTTTCCCGCGGACTTGGATAAATTCCTTTGATTGACTGGACTCCGACTTTTGGCTTTCTGCCATGCGCGCCGATATTATCATAAGTTAAAAATGAGGGCAAGAGTGCGCCATTGCCCCGATTGTTCGTATTTTCGCCCCCTTTAATGATGCTGTCAATAGCCGATGCTCCCCCCCGATTTACGTCCCAAGCGACCACTTTTAGGCCTGTTCGCACGAAAGGGCCGGTAACTCAAAAATGGCCGAAAATAGCGTTGGGGGGCGGTAAAAACGACATTCTAAACGACGACGGCCTTAATCCGGCGGATGCCGGCCGCGACCGCCTCTTCCTTGACAATCTTAAAACTGCCCAGTTCGCCGGTGTGAGTCACGTGCGGACCACCGCAGATTTCTTTGGAAAAATAGCCGCGCTGCTCGTTGCCGACCAGATAAACCTTAAGATTGCCGCCAAGCTGCGCGTATTTATCTTGAAAATATCCGACGGCGTCGGTTGATTTTGCCTCCGCCGGCGTCATCTCCTCGAAGCGGACCGGCAAGTCTTCTTGGATAACGCGATTCACCATCGCCTCCACTTCGGCAATTTGATCCGGCGTCATTTTTTGCGGGTGGGAAAAATCAAAACGCAGCCGGTCGGCGGTGATGTTAGAACCCTTTTGGGTCACATGCTCGCCCAGAATATTTTTTAACGCGCGGTGCAGGAGGTGGGTCGCCGTGTGCAACCGCGTAACCTCCGCCGTGTGGTCGGCCAAACCGCCCTTAAAAACTCCGGCCGCGGCGCGCGACTTTCCCTGATGCTCTTCAAAATTTTTCCAAAATTCTTTTTCATCCACTCCCCGGCCCCGCTCCCGCGAGAGTTCCGCCGTCATCTCCAGCGGGAACCCGTAGCTTTGGAAAAGGTTAAAGGCATCTTTACCGGAAATAATCTCGGTCGCCGAGGAGCTCTCTGCCAGCCGTTCAAACTCGCGCAAGCCGCGGCTGAGCGTTTGTTCAAATTTTTTCTCTTCCTTTTTAAGCTCATTCAGTATCTTTTCGCGCTGGCTCGCGAGTTCGGGATAAACATCGCCGTATAATTCAATCACTACCGGAACCAGTCCGGCGAGCTCGAGCGATTTGAAACCCAAATTGCGGCCGTAACGCACCGCCCGGCGGATAATGCGCCGGAGGATGTAACCGCGGTCGAGGTTCGTCGGCACTACGCCGTCGGCCAGCATAAAAACAGCGGTGCGAACATGGTCAGCTACAATCCGTTCCGCTCGGGCATCGGAATTTTTTGCCGCCTTTTTAATCCAGTCCAGGATAGGCGCAAAAAGGTCGGTGGAAAAAATGTCTTCTTTTTTTTGCAGAATCATGGCGGCGCGTTCCAAGCCGAGTCCGGTGTCCACATTTTTTTGCGGTAGGGGTTCAAACTTACCTTGGGCGGTTTTCCGATACTCCATAAAAACGTCGTTCCAGATTTCAATAAACCGGCCGCAGTCGCAGGCGGGGTGGCAGGCCGCGCCGAAACTTGGGTCGTGGCGCTGTCCGGTATCAACAAACATTTCAGTATCCGGACCGCAGGGGCCGGTCTCTCCGGCCGGTCCCCACCAATTTTTTTCTTTGCCATAAGGATAAATCCGCGCGCCGGAACCGATATCGGGCTTTTTGGCGTCGGCCACCGTCGCTTTAATTCCCGCGCGGCCGTAGAGCTCTTGCCAGATACGGATTGATTCCTCGTCTTTGGGCGCGTCATCGTCGCCGGCAAAAACCGAGACGTAAATTTTTTCGGCGGGAATGCCAAGCCATTTTTTGCCCGTCAAAAATTCAAAACTCCATTCAATCGTCTCTTTTTTAAAATAATCGCCAAGCGACCAGTTGCCGAGCATCTCAAAAAAGGTGTCGTGGCGGTTGTCGCCGACTTCGTCAATATCTTGCATGCGGACGCACTTTTGCACGCTGGCCAATCGTTTGCCGCCCGGGTGCGGCTCACCAAGCAAATAGGGCACGAGCGGGTGCATGCCGGCCGTGGTAAAAAGCACGGTCGGGTCGTTTTCTGGCACGAGCGAAGCTGAAGGAATAATCGCGTGTCCCCGTTCCTTAAAAAACTGAAGAAATTTTTTTCTGATTTCTGATCCAGTCATATCTTATTTACAAAGTCCGCTTTGGTCGCCGAAACAGCGCCAAGCGGATTCTGAACCATTCAATAATATCTTTACTTTGCCGAATTGAGCGGCGGTAAGCTCCACCTGTTCTATAATGCGCGGGTCGTCGCAGACACCAGCGGAAAAAATCTCGCCCTTGAGATTTACCAAGAAACTCCCATCAGCCGTTTTGTCTACGGTATCAACCGTCAATTTTTGCGCGGCCAAATAATTCCTATATCCATAATCTTCTGTGGCTTTGCGATCCGAAAAGCCTAAGAGAAAAGTCAGATAATTTTTTAGGGAAACGTCAATTTCAGAGGGAATCCTGACCGGGACAGCGTAATCATTACAGCCGATTATTTTGGCGCCAAAAACCTTGGCGGCATCATCCCTGGCGTAAGTTCCGTCTTCGGCAATAAGATAAATAGCAACGGTTTTTACCTCCATGTTTACAAGCGGCGGTGGAGGTGCGTTGGTCGGCAAAACGAACGGCGTCGGGTTGGGACGTTTGCAGACAAAACCAAAAAGCACGACCGCCGCCGCAAGAAACAACAAATTATTTGATCCACTCATAATTAGTCCAGGCCCATTTTACCAGACGCTCAGCTTCCTCAAACGATTTTTGTTTGCTATCGGCGCCGAGAATCGCGACGATAATCCGTTTGTCGTGCCCGGGCGTCTCCGCGGCGATGACCAGATTATATTGCGCTTCCTCTAAATAACCAGTCTTGCCGCCAGTAATCCACAAGCCGTTATTGTCGTCCAAAAGCAGAGAATTGGTGTTTTTAATCCGTTTTTCAATTACTGGCTTTTGCGTTTTAAAACGGTATTCGCCGGTTTGCGTCGCCCTCCTTATTGTCTTATTGGCAAAAGCGTAGGCCGCCAGTTTTATCACATCCCGCGCGGTCGTTACATTTTCCGGACTCATGCCCGTGGGTTCAACGTAAGAGGTGCCAACCATGCCTAAAGTGGCGGCTCTAACGTTCATGTCTCGGATAAATTGGAGTCGCTCCATTCCCGATAGGCGCATAAGAGCCATGGCCGCGTTATTGGCCGAGCCGACCAGCGCGGAGTAAAAAAGATCTTTGACCGTGAGGCGGGTGCCCGCGGCCAGGCGCAGACGGCCGCCGCCGACTTCATCTTCTTCTAGCAAGGCGGCAGAATTTTGCCAGCGCGGTTTCTGCTCCAAAAAAATCACCGCGGTCATCAGTTTGGTAAGACTGGCGGCGGAACGCGGCGAGTCAGGATTTTTGGAATAGAGAAGAGCGCCTGTCCGCCAGTCCACGACAATCGCCGATTTGGCCGAGAGCTCCGTTTCCGGCAAATCGCCCCAGCTCTTGGTCAATTCTGGCGCGGTCGTGGCCAGAGCTGTGGCTGACGCCGCGCTGGAGAAAAAAAATGCGGCTGCTGTGATAATTGTTTTAATGCGTTTCATGATATTGAGATCTTCGGAACTTTCGACTTCAGTATACATCATTGTTCTACTTACTATCCCGCCTTTGGCGGGACCCCGCCCCGACGTTACGTCGGGGTGGCTCACGACTCACTATTCACAATGATCGCACTGTCCCGCCGCCGAGACATTCCTCGCCGCGGTAAAAAACCACTTGTTGTCCGGGTGTTACGGCTCTGGAGGGCGTTTGGAACCGAACTAAGTCATCTGTAAGCCGCGCGGGCACAAGTGGCGCGCGATACCGGACTCGCGCCCAAAGCTCAGCGTCGGCGGCTGGCGCGCCGGCAATCCAGCGCAAATCGCGCAAATACACCTGACTACTATACAAGTCTGCCTCGTCGGCTGTTACCACCAAAGCATTCCGCTCCGATATTTTTTCTAAGACATAAAGCGGCGCGCCGCCGCCGACGCCAAATCCATGCCTCTGCCCGATGGTGAAGGAATGAATGCCGCCGTGCCGCCCGCGTTCGCGGCCGTCGCGGTCAACAATCGGGCCGGGCTCCCCGGCAACGCGGCGGTTCAAAAAAACTGGCAAGTCAACCTGGCCGACAAAACAAATGCCGCGGGTGGAGCGCTTATCCCAGACCGCGAGTCCCGCCTCGCGCGCCAGCGCCCTTACCTCCTTTTTGGTCAGTTCGCCGACCGGAAAAATCGTTTTTCTCAAATCGTCCTGTTCTAGGCCGGAGAGGAAGTAGGTTTGGTCCTTTTCGTTATCCGCGGCCGCGAGCAGCCGCGCCGTCCCGTCCTTGGAGATTTTAACGCGGGCATAATGGCCGGAGGCAATATATTCAATCCCGCGACGCTCCGCCTCGCGCCGTAAAAGAGGGAATTTAACGCGGCTGTTGCAGAGGATGTCGGGGTTGGGCGTTTCGCCGGCGGCATAACCGGAATAAAAATCACGAAGCACCTGCCGCTCATATTCCGCGCTCCAATCAAAGGTGATAACCGGGATGTTCAGCCGCGCCCCGACGGCGAGAGCGTCACGCTGCTCGGCTCTCCAGCCGCAATTCTCGGCACTCTCAAACATCCTGATAAAGGCGCCGATAACAGAAAATCCGCGTTCTTTTAAAAGCAAGGCGGCGACCGCCGAGTCCACGCCGCCGGAAAGGGCCAGTAAAACTTTTGGCGCGACGGCTTCGCTAATTTTACCTGATTTTTTTCGCGTTAACTTCATAACGAGCGACAGTATAACCTTTTTGAACAGTCCTGTCACTAAACGAGGATTGAATCGCGGCAGTCGTTCGGGCGGCGGATATCCACAGTTCCTCTTGACTGATAGGGGGAGGGGGTATATCCTATGCAATATCGCCCTAAGAACTTAATAATCAACTCAAACCTGTGCTGAACCAAAAACTCAAAAAACGGTCTGTCCACCGCGCGAAAATTATCCGAGGTCAGCTGGATGGCCTTATTCGGGCGATTGAAAAAGAAATCTATTGCCCCGAGCTCTTGGCACAATCGCTCTCCATCCAACGCTCGCTCAAAAGTCTCGATGCTTTTCTCCTAGAGAATCACTTACGGACTCATGTCAGACGCCAAATGGGCCGGAAAAATGAGGAAGAAAAAGCCATAAAAGAGCTAGTCCGGGTTTATACCCTGTCAAATAAATAGCACCTCGCGCCAAAGAGGTCGATGGCGCGAAAAAATAATCAATCAAATAGACGCTATGAAAAAATCATCCATCATGCATTGGCTCGGCCGCATTTTCGGCATCTCGGGCGGACTGGCCCTAGTGAGTGCGTGGGTTGCCGGAGAGAACGGCAGGGTATGGGGATTTTCCCAGCCGCATCTCTATAACGACGCCATCGTCCTGACCCTTGTCGGCATCTCGGCCCTGGTCTGCGCTATCATCTATCGTGAACAAGAAAAGGGACAGCAGGATTGCTGCAAAAATTAAATCATCTAAACTTAATTATATGCTGCAGTTAAAACGTTACGGCTGGCTCTGCGTCCTCGGGACGGAAGTATTCTATGTTGTTTGTTTAATTTATGGCACGTTCCTTACGGGCAAGACCGCTGAACTTCATCATTCACTTTTCGAGCTGCTCCCCGGTTTCGTCTGGGGCAATATCGGCAGCATAATTTTCGGCGCGGTGTATCTGTTTGTCTTCGCCTGGGTCTTCGCCTGGTACATCGTCTGGATGCATAACACGAGCCTGGTCAAAGCCGTAAAATAATTCGTTGTCGCGAAAAAAAATACGGCGGGTGCTACAGCGACTCGCCGCGCTCGACTCCGCCGCTCTTCCACGCCTCCAAAGCAATCTGATAGGCGTCAGTGGCGGAGTTATGCGTTACGTTTTCCCCTATCCAACCCGGCAACTCCAGCGCGCCGGCGACCGGGTCTACGAGCGCGTAACGGTGCCGCTCGTGCGGCGGATAGAACTCACGAATCTCTATCCGCTGACCGAACGATCTCACCGTGTAGCGGACGTAGCGCACCACCTGCTTAGCGGCCCGCGCTTCTCTGCTCGCCTCAGCGTAGTCGGCCCTGGCCAGGAACACCTCGTCGGAGCTGAAGTTGATGATGATGCTCCGAGCCAATCCCTGCTCCGGACCGGTCTCGTAGACCTCCACCAGTTTGGCATAGCCTCGCTGGAAGTCGATTACCGCCAAGACGACCTCACCGGCGTCGTCCACGGTTTTGGCGACCACTCCCGGCAAAAGCCGAAAACGGAGCTTGGGCGGCGGCCGGCCAACCGTTGTTCTGGGCTGATTTCTGGCGCTTTCTCCCATTAATCCTCCGGGGTCAGCCGGTAATGATAGCGCGCTGCTTATAATTGTCAATCGGAAACGGCTTCCGAGATCCAGCGAGTCAATTGTTCAGGAAATGCCGGTTCAGCTTTAAACATATTGGTTCCGTGTCCGGCATTTTTGAATTTAATTACGGTTATTTTGGCAGGTGAAATTTTTGCCAGTTCCTGAATCGTTTCCGCAGAGTAACTATCATCATCACTCGCGACCAGAAGCAATTTTTGATTTTTTGACAGCGCAGTAACCGGACCGGCGGCGGCGACCCCGCGGTAATCTAGCCCGGGCGAGAGCGCCGCCACTGCCGCTACCTCGCGGTGTTCCGCCGCAAACTGCAGGGCCAGATTAGCGCCGATGGAGGCGCCGACGAGCGCCAGGCGATTCAAACCCATTACCTGCTGTTTATTTAACCATTCCGCCGCCGCTTGGATATCGAATCGCGAGGCCTGATGGCCACCATCGTCAAAGTCCTTATAATTCAGCGTCGCGTTCTCGTCGCAGACCAAACTTTCGCCGTGTCCGCGCAGGTCAATCGCGAGCGAGGCAATGAGCGCGGCGGCTAATCGGGTTTGGAGCTCGGCGTAGCTCTCCTTGGTTTCGGGCATCATATGGAGCAGCAGAGCCACTCCCCTTTTCCCCGACGCGTCCTGCCAAGCGCCGACAATCGTCACCCTGTCGGAAGTTACAAACGAAATTTTTTCCATAGTTTTTTTAGGCTACGAAAGTACGAATCGAGCACGAAACTACGAATTCGTAATTTCTTAGTCCTTTAGGATTCGTATTTTCGTATTTAATTCGTACTTGCGTAGGACTGTTTTCTAATTTTTAGTCCCTGTTTTTTCCTTAGGAGCTTCCGCCGGCGTGCTCGAGGCCGCGGCGGCGATCGCCGCGTTGAGCTCCTGTAATTTTTGGCCGAGCCCCTGCGTCTCCGGTGCCAACTGGTTAAGACGTTCAAAAACTCGCCGCGCTTCGGTGAGCTGGCCCAGTTTTTCATAAAGCTGGCCAAGGATAGCCAGAGCGGCGGTATTTGAGGGCTGAACCACCGCCAAGCTCTCCAGCGCCGCGGCGGCGGCAGTCTCGTCGCCCGGCGCGCGTCTAGTAAGCGAAACGTTGACGAACAAAGTCAGGGCGTCGGCGTTCGCCGGATTAATCTGCACGGCGGTGAGCGCGAAACCTTGAGCCCGATTCGTATCGCCGGCCTTAAGGGCCACGTCGGCGGCGCGGAAGTAGGCCGCCAAATAATCCGCTTTTAAAAGTATCGCCGCTTGATAACGAACAATCGCGTTAGCGTAATCTCCGCTCGCGGCGTAGAGGTCGCCGACGGCCAAACGCAGAGCCGGATTCCCGGGCACGGCCGCCTCGGCCCGCTCAGCGCTTTCATTCATAATTTTTTTGGCCTGTTCGTTAGTTGCCGACGGTCCGCGCGCCGCGGCCGCAAGAGCAATCCAGTAATCAGCGCCCTGACCTTTGAAGGCGGCGGCTTGGGAGAGCGCCGCAACGGCGGCCGCGGTTTGAGCAGCATTTTTTAGCTCCGCCGACGCGCGTTCCGCGAGCACTTGCGCCAGCCCCAGCGCGAAACGGGCGTCTCCTCCGTTAAGCGACTGTGCCGTTCGCGCCAGCTGTTCCGCCGCCGTCAAATCCCGTTGAGCGTAGGCCCTGATGGCTTGTCCAAAATAGGCCTCGGCGATTGTCTGCTGGCCCCAAAAAAACAGAAAAAGAACAAGAAGGACTGCGGCGGTAATTGTTTTGGCCAGCCGGACGCGCGGCTTTGCCAATAATTTCGCGGCGTAGGAAGCGCTTGGTTCGGCTACGCCCAAAAAACCGGCTGAGCCAGCGAAGTAAAGGGTCAGCAAAACAATCATCAGAACCGTAATTGAAAACGACGGCACGCTGAAAAAAGTGGCCGCGCGCAACGCCAGAAAGGCGACGATAAACGGCCAAACATCGCCGAATTGAAATTGGCTCTCGCCGCCGCGGCCTAAAGCGGCTTTAATCCGGCTCCGGGGTCCCTCGGCCGGACGCCGGTTCCAGACGCGGAAAACCGAGACGAGCGTCAGGGCGATGAAAATCAGCAAAGGGATAAACATTAGAACGCCCCCCTCAACGAGCATCAGATAAAACACGCCGGCCGGAGCGAGGAGCGTGGCGCCAAAAGCCGATGAAAAATTCAATTCCGCCGGACGATACGCCGCGAAGGCCACGGGGTAACCGCCAAAACCAGTGCCCAGCAAAAACTGCTTCGCGTCGCGGTAAAGGACATTTTTGGTGATGCTCCACGACTCGTTGACGTTAAGCGTATTTTCAATAGGCAAGGCCAGGCGCAAGGCCCGCGGCGTGCCGAAAAAGGCAAAGGGCAAAGACGCGAGGACAAGCAGGGCGCCGACTGCGGACCAGACGCCGCGCCATCTGCCGCGGCTCACAGTCGCGGCGAGTGTGAGCAGAGAGCCGAGGAGCAGCCCCGCCCAGGCGGCCGGGGAACCGATTAGCACCACCAGCACGAGCGCGAGCACTCCGAGGCCGGACCACAACGCCGTTTTTAGCGGCGTAAAAACATTGGTGGAGAGAACGGCGAGCGAGAGAACGGCCATGGCCGCAGCCACTGCCGCCATTTCCAACGGCAAACGGGAGAAAATGGACAGGCCCAGCCGGCCGAAAAAAACCGGCAAGGGCACAAAGGTTCTGATTGCGAAAAACAGGAAGGCAATGGCAACACACCAGGCCAAACCAGCTCGCAAACGTCGGAGCCCGTTCGGGTTTTGCAAATACTGCCTGCCGCTGAATATAAAAAGGTATAAAGCCGCCAAACCGACAAAAGACAGGCCAACGCCGGCCGGGTTGCCCAAGATGGCCAGGCCCGGGTTGCCGGAGAAAAGCGCGGAGAGCAGAGCAATGCCTACAACCGCCGCGAGCGCCTGCCAGCCCGGAAATTCATAAAACGAAAAATCCTTGGTTCGCACCCGCCCCAACAGCCAAAAAAACGCTCCCAGAATTGCGAACAGGGTAAAAGTAGAAAACTTTGGGAACTGGTGAACGTCCGCGGCCCAGGGGCTCACGGCGAAAATTCCCAAAAAGGCGGCTAGTAAAAGGAATATTTTAGCTAGCTTGTCCAAGACAGTTGTCTTGGCTGAGACCGTACCGCGGCGAGAAAAAGAAAATCCGCTTTTTGCCGGACGTTGGCGAAGGAACATATTTTGGATGGATTAAGTATTATTTGCCGCACTCAAACCGGCGCCGGCGTTTCTTCCGATTTTTTGACCTCGGAGGAAGCCTGGCGCGCCCGCTCGCGTTCGGCTTTGACTTTTTTAAAACATTCGTCGCAATAGAAAGGCCGGTTGGGGTCGGGTTTAAAGCCGACCGCCGTCTCCTTGCCGCAGTTAGAACAGTTTACCACAACGGAAATTTTACCTTTCCCCCGCGCTGAGCGCGGCGGCTCTGACGGCCTGGGCGCCGGCTTGCCTGCTGGCGCCCCGCTGACCGGCGGGACAACTGCCGCTCTTGGGGCGGCAGGCGCGACGGCGCGCGGCGGCGCGGGATGCTCATCCGCCGCCGGCTCCTCAAACCCGGCCCAGCGCAAAATCTTTTCCTCAATCACCGCGCGCGGCTGGCTATACCTTTCGCGCGAAACTTTTATCACTTTATCCTCGTTGCCGGTCGGCTGGGAAATCGGCGGCAGAGTGCGGGCGGAAAACGGCGTTGAGGCCACGCCGTCAATCATCAGCTTCAGATAAACGTCGTATTTCCCGAGATTCACTAAATCCTCAATCACAAACTGCGGTGTAAATTCCTGTTCCAGAAATTCAGCGTCTTTGCCGCCGACGCGGAAAGTCATAATCGTCCCGACGTTGCCGAACACTGCCGGACGGACGTAGTCCTCGTCCAGCTGTTCTATGTATTGATGGGCGATAATCAAGTTCAGGTGGTATTTGCGCGCTTCGGACAAAATATTGGCGAAGCTCTGCGTGGCGAAGTTTTGAAATTCATCCACGTAAAGGTAGTAGTCCCGGCGTTCGGCCTCGGGGACGTCCACGCGCTCCATGGCCGCGAGCTGGATTTTGGTGATGAGCATCCCGCCCAAAAGCCGCGAGGAGTCCTCGCCAATCCGCCCTTTGGCTAAATTCATGATAAAAATTTTGCCACCATCCATTATTTCGCGCGGATTAATCGTAGATTTAACCTGCGCCACGATGTTGCGGATAATAGAAGCGGAGAGGAACTGGCCGACCTTGTTTTGTATCGGCGCGATGGCCTCGTTCCTAAAACGGTCTTCCCAGCGCGCGTACTCGTCAATCCAGAACTGCTTGACCACCGGGTCTTTAATTTTGGAGACGACGCGCTTGCGGTACTCCTTATCGGTCAAAATGCGGTTAATGCCCAAAAGCGTCGAGCCCGGGTAGTCAAGCAGGGCCAAGATGCAGTTGTTTAAGATGTGCTCCATCCGGGCGCTCCAGACGTCCGGCCAAATTTTCTTGAACACGCCCATGAGTCCCGAGGACACGAGATGCTTGTGCCGGTCATCCACCGCTTCGAGCACGTTAAAACCGATCGGGTAATCAAAATCCGCGGGATTAAAGTAGACGACATCGTTGACGCGGCTCGAGGGAATAAAGTTCAGAAGTTTTTCGGCAAAGTCGCCATGAGGGTCCACCACGCCGACGCCGTGGCCGGCGTTGATGTCGGAAATCACCATGTTCTCGAGCAAGGTCGTCTTGCCCATGCCGGTCTTACCGAGCACGTAAAAATGCCGGCGTCGGTCGTCGGTCTTGATTCCGAAACGCCGGTTCTGGTTTCGAAAATTGGTTTGGGCGAAAAAAATAATTTCGTCCTCGTGTTCGTGGTCGTAAAAAGAAGACATAAATCAAGCAATTGGCAGATTAGACGGCGGCCCGCCAGCTGGCGTGGCGCTGCTCGGCTCCCCCACCGGCGCGGCGGCGGCGCCGCCGGCCGACGGCGGGCCGAAACGGAATCCCAAGCCGCCCATAACCGGCAGCCCCGACGGCGGCTCGCCGCGTTTAGCCTCGGTCTTTTTGACCAGCGGCGCCTTGACCTGCAACACGGGGAAGTGCCAAAAAGTCGCGAGCTCCTCGGTGTTAAAAACAAAAGTTTTGCCGCCGGTCCACAAGCTCCGATTTTTATAACCACGAAAGTTTATCCGCATCCGCTCGTTGACCGTCCGATAAAAAGTCGCCGAAAGATAATACCAAAGACTGTTGGTCTGCCAAAAATAATCGCGTTTGGTGGTCAGGAGTCCGTTGAAGCCCAAACTGTTCAAATCGTGAGTAGTAAACTGAAGCAGAGCGCCGCGGACAAAAGCGATGGCCGTGCCGGTGCGCGCGGATTTTTTTGGCGCGATGTATAAAAAACGAATTTTAGTGTTATGTCCAATCTTCGCAATTTTACGCTCCACTGCCTCCACTACGATACGCTCGCCGGGCGAGAGATGGAGCATCTGGGAACGGGCCTCCTGATCCTTTTTTGCCGGCACCGCGGCCGGGCTAAGCGAGGCGGACGCGAGCGCCAGGGCCTCAATCGGCATGTCCATGGCTCGCTGCAGCAATGACGGTCCTGCCTGCGGCATTTTGGCGCCGATAAGTTTTTTGACCAATTTTTCCGCTCCCTTAATCCAATCTTGGGGGCCAACCTGCACCAAAAGTTGCAGCCAAATCTGCTCGCCGGGCTGGAGCTTGGCGAGCGACTCCAAAAGCCCGGCCATCGGGTCTTTGAATTCGCCGGCCAATTTTTCCTCAAACTCGGGGTAAGTTTTTATCGGATAAAAATTGCCTTTCTTGGGTACAAACTCAGTGGCAAACATCAGGTATTCGTCGTCTGGCCATTTTTGCGGGGCGAATTGGGTGTAGTCCTCGATTTCAGTTATCTCCGCTTCGGGATATTGAGCGTAAATTAGCGCCTCCAGCACATCGCGATACTTTTCCCAGCTCATTACAACGAATTGGATGTAACCTTCAATGGAAACAATTTCAAAACTGAAAATCGCGCCGACCTTGCCGTCAATCCAACGCTCTTTTTTGGTCGACGTGGAATAGGCGCCCAGCAAGTGGGAAAAAATATTCTCCACGGCTTTGGGGAGCTGTTCGTTCTGCTTGGGGATGTCAATAGCCAAAAAAACTTTTTTCTGTTGGGAAATAAAAATTCCCTGCCGTTCGTTAAGCCAGACCCAGGAGAGGCCTTTAATGAGCACAATCAGCGCGGGAATCCAGCCGCCGGCCTTAAAAATAAGCCAACCCGCCACAATCGGGTCGGTGGCGTTGAAAATTTGCTGGAAGATCGTGGTATCAATGGTGATAGTGGGCATAAACGCATTAAAGTATAGCAAAAAACCGCTCTGATATAAACAAGATTGGTCCCCCGCGGAGAACCAATCTTGCAATATCGCAATTAATTCGTTATTTACCGCGTTTTTGGCGGTTGTGCCAGGCGACTAAAAGCGGGCTGGCGATAAAAATCGAGGAGTAGGTGCCGAAAACGATGCCGAGGATGAGCACCAGGACAAAATTGCGCGTGGAGGCCCCGCCGAAAAAATAAACCGAAAGTAAGACCAGCAAAACCGTGAGCGAGGTATTGATGGAACGGGTGATGGTCTCGTTGACCGAGAGGTTCACGGTTTCCTCAAAGGTCTTGGCCGTGTGTTTGATTAAATTTTCGCGAATGCGGTCAAAGACCACGATGGTGTCGTGCACCGAAAAGCCCAGCACGGTCAGAATAGCCGTAACAAAGAGCGTATCAACCTCGTAGCCCAAAAATTTTCCGAGCAGGGCAAAAACGCCTGTGGGTATCAGCACGTCGTGGAAGAGGGCCGCCACGGCGCAGACGCCGTACTTCCAGGACGCCACCGGCTCCGAAACTTTGCGAAAGGCGAAAGCGATGTAGGCAATAATCGCGAGGAGCACCAAAACCAGCGCCAAGATTGCCTTGCTTTTGAGCTCGGCGCCGATGGTCGGGCCGACTGATTCAAAACCTTTCTCTTCCAAAACTTTATGATTGTCCGAGTTTTTAAAGGACTCATGGAGCGCGGCGACGATTTTTTGATGCTCAGGTTCGGAGAGCGCTTTGGTGCGAATCAGTAAATCGCTTTCTTCAACCGGCTGGATTGCGGCGCCTTCGATCCCCTGCTCTTTCAGCACCTCGGAAATTCTTACGTTTTCCGGACGGCCGGCGAGGAAGTGCAATTCCAAAATTGAGCCGCCGGTAAAGTCAATACCGAGCTTGAGCCCCCAAAGGATCAACGCCGCTAGCGAAACGGCGAGCAGGGCGCCGGAGACTCCAAACCAAATTTTCTTTTTGCCGATAATGTTAATCATAATTAATCAGACAATTTCTCTTTTTGCTCCAAACCACCATAAATGCTTTTCCGCCCAGCCGCCCATGGTGAGTTTGAGGAAAGTGCGGGTGATGGTAATCGCGGAAAACATTGACATCAAAATGCCGATAGCCAAAGTCAGCGCGAAGCCGCGGACGATGGAGGTGCCGAACCAATAGAGAATCGCGCAGGTGATAAGCGAAGAGACGTTGGAATCGCGGATGGAGTTCCAGGCGCGGCTAAAACCCTCGTCAAGAGCCGAGCCGACACTCCGACCGCGGCGGATCTCCTCCTTCGTTCGTTCAAAAATCAGAATGTTGGCGTCAACGGCCATACCGACCGAAAGGATAAAACCGGCGATACCGGCCAGCGTCATCGTTACGCCGACGAGTTTAAAAATTGCCAAGGCCAGCGCCGTGTAGATGAGCAGCGCGAAGGTGGCGAGCAGTCCCGGGAAGCGGTAAAAAATAATCATAAACAGCGCCACCGCCAAAATGCCGATCAGGCCGGCAAAGAGCGACTGATTGAGTGAAACTTCGCCCAAGGTCGCGCCGACTGTTTTTTGCGAAAGCAGATTGATGGGCACGGGCAGGGCGCCGGCGTTGAGCCGTTGAGCCAATTTTTTGGACTCGACTACGGTAAAGCGGCCGGTAATGACCGCCTGGCCGCCGGAAATTTTTTCGTTAACCGTCGGCGACGAAATTATCCGGCCGTCCAAAAAAATTGCGACTGGTTTGCCGACATTCCGCTCGGTCAGCTGGGAGAAAAGCTCCGCGCCTTCGCTGTTAAATTGCAGGGAGACGTTCGGTTCGCCGGTATTTGGGTCAAACTGCACCGAAGCGCGTTTGAGCTGCTTGCCGGTGAGCCCGGTCCCCTTCCACTGCTCGAGCGGCACGACGTCGCGCTCCGACTTGGTGCGAATCAAGATGTGGCGAGCCGATGCCTCACGGACTTTTTTGCCATCCTGTTCGGTCTCACGCTCGCCGGTTTTTTGAATGACGTGATAACCAAACACGGTTTTGACCGGCTCTCTGGTGATTTCATTAACTTTTAACTTGTCAAAAACCGCCGCTTCAAATTCCTTGACCATCGCGCCGCGCGTAAAATAGCCGAGGTCGCCGCCCTGGTCTTTGGAACCCGGGTCTTCGCTGAACTTTTTCGCCAAGTCGGCAAAAGCGGTGGAGCTCGCGGCGGTAGCGAGGGCTTGCTTGGCAATATCTTTGGCTTTGGCCAGAGCGTCGGCGTTAAATTTTTCCAAATCCTTTTTTTCTTGTTCGGTCAAACCTCGCGACGGCTCACCGGACTCCTCCTTAAATTCCAATATCGGCGTCTCCCCGATTTCCTTGATGGCGTCTTTGACGTTTTTAATGCCGGCGAGCTCCACAATCACGCGAGATTTACCGCCGCTCATGCTCGTCTGCACCAGCGGCTCGGAAACGCCGAAAGCGTTGACTCGTCGCTCAATTACGTCGCGCACGCCCCCAAGCGCGTCGCCGCGGTCGCGCTCCGGGATGCCGGACATATCCGCCTCGTAGACCAAATGCGCGCCACCCTGGAGGTCAAGACCTAAACGATAGGGCGGCACAGGCAGTAGGGGCGCGGGAATCTTGACCGTGGCGCGAAGCCATTCCGCCCCGCGATTCCAGTACCACGGCGCGGCGTAAGCGCCGGCGATGAGGCCGAGCAAAAGAACGCAAAACGCTAAAAGACGGACGCGGCCTTTTGGCCCCGGACGAAAAAGCTTTCGCGGCAAAGCGCGCAGCCACTCGTCAACAGTGAATATAAAACTCTTTTTTCCGCCCCGATTGTCCATAGCCATAAAAACGGTGTCAGTCTACGCAATCTGCGCCCGGCCGGCAAGGCCGTATTCGGTTCAACCTATTAGTTTTTGGGTCAGAGCGACAAGATTCGCCAGCAGTTCGGTTACCAGTTCCCTGCCTTTTTCGTCGGTAAATTCGCCGCGAGCATCGAATTTTTCCGCGCAGTGGCCGACAAAAACCTCGGGGCTCATCACCGGCTGCATGTCGGAGAAAGTAAAAGTCTGACGCAGAGCCATCTGGGCGCGCAAGGTGCCAAAATTACCGGGCGAGGCGCCCATGAGCGCCACTGGCTTCCCCTGCCAGGCGTTGTCACCGTACGGCCGCGAACACCAGTCAATCACGTTCTTGAGCGAGCCGGGAACGCTGTAGTTGTATTCCGGCGTCACAAAAAGCACGGCATCGGCCGCCCTGATTTTATTTTTTGCTTCCAAGACCGGCGCAGGCATATTGGCCTCATCATCGCCGTTGTAAACGGGAACTTTTGACCAATCAAGAATATCAATTTTTGCTTCCGGCGGACAAAACCGAACCGCGGCCTTAAGGAGTTTGGTGTTCCAGGAATCCTTTCTGAGCGAGCCAGAGATGCCGATGATCGTTAAACTCATACAAATATGGAAGTGGCTGTTTAGTGCCTCAGTATAACATAAGAATAATAATCACCATGCATCCATCCTTTGAACCACTCGCCTATTCGCGCGAATTAGAGACAGCTTTAACCAAGTGATGAATTGTAGAATCAGCTTCGGGATTAAGACGATAAAACATTTCGAGACTGCGTTGTTCTTTTTCAAGAACATCAGAGTTGGCCAACAAATTCAAATGTTTTGATGTGGCCTTAAAGGATAGTTTGATTTTCTCGGCAATCTCAGAGACGGTCAGTTCCTTGCACTTTTTTAACAGTGTTATAATTGCCAGCCGTCGGCGGTTGGCGAACGCCTTAAATGTTTTTTCAAGCCTTTTCATGAATAGTATTTTAAACTATTCCACCATTCGCGCGAATTAGAGATGGAATTTTTTTCAAAATCAATCTCGATAATACGTCCGCCGTGACGATCGCTTACGTTCGCCTTGGACGGGTCAATCACCCATTTGCTGAGGTCAAAATAATAAATTTCATTATGATGCGTCCGGATATAACAATTGCCTTTAATAAAGCGCCTCGCAGACCGTCGTCGGTCATTATCACGGATTGGAATAGTCATCACCCAAAAGTTTTTGCCTTTTCGTTTTGCCCTAATGTAATCACGGCCGTCCCAACCGTACCCCTGTCCCTTCTGAATATTGTAGCCTCGCAGTTTAGTCCCGAAATGCAGAGTTCGAAGGCCAAAACCTGGTTTCACACCCAATCCCGCCGCGAGATTTTTGCAGAAAACGGTCAAAATCACTTTCCCGCTTTTTCTCCGCAACTGCAGTGCGCCTGCTTTTTTCATATAAGGGATATACGCCACATTTTGGTTGGTGACCAACCATGAAACGTAGCTGATTGATGGGACAATCCGAGTATTTGCGGGCATGGTTCGCGGTGTATGAAACACTACACC
>SCSU01000048.1 GCA_004299275.1 Patescibacteria group bacterium | reverse complement strand
TTGTTAAAGTCAGTGAATGATTATCTCATTCTACCGCTTTACTACGCGGAAAAGGACGGATATTACCAACACGTTTTCACCATTATGCCCATCCCGAGCGCAGCCGAGGGAACTTCTACTCTTGTCGCTGACGAATTGGCGAATTGAAGTTCTCTCCGCGCTGCCTGTCCTGAGCAAAGGTCCTCCGACGTTACGTCGGAGGACCGTAGTCGAATGGGGTCGAGATGACATTTTTACGTTGATGTTCTCTCCATTTCAGTCGAAAAGACGGTTATACTAACCAGAGGAGACCGCGTATGAGGGAAATTGTTCTGATTCTCCAGAATATCCGGAGCTTGCATAATGTCGGCTCGATTTTTCGGACGGCTGACGTATTTGGCGTCAGTAAAATTTACCTCTGCGGCTACACCGGCGCCCCGCCGCGGCGCGAGATTGCCAAAGTCGCGCTGGGCGCGGAGGACGCCGTGCCATGGGAGAAAATTTTTTGGACTGATACAGCCGTCAAAAAACTGCGACGCGACGGCTACCAAATTGTGGCACTGGAAACAGGAAGGGGGAGCATCCCGATTAACCAGGCGCGTTTGGCGAAGCGTCTGGCCTTAGTTTTGGGCAATGAGGTCAGGGGAGTAACGCCGGCAATTCTCCGCCGCGCCGACCAGACAGTGGGCATTCCTCTATTGGGTAAAAAAGAATCACTCAACGTCTCGGTGGCCGCTGGCGCGGCGCTTTATGCCCTTCGGTATGGACACAGACCTTGAAGGTCTGTGAAAACGGACCTTCAAGGTCTGTTACGGGCCATAGCTCAAAATTGTCCTTTTTGCTATACTATTTTCCATAGTAATTGCTATGCTTTCCATCGTTATTCCGACGCTGGATGAGGAAGAACTCCTGCCACGTTTGCTCGCTTCGATCAAGCGCCAGAGTTTTCGCGATCTGGAGGTAATTGTCGCCGACGCCGGCTCCCGCGACCGCACACGCGAGATCGCGATGGCGCACGGCGCGACGGTCGTCGCCGGCGGACTGCCCTCGGTCGGCCGCAATAGCGGCGCCGCCGCGGCAAAAGGCGAACTTCTACTTTTCCTCGACGCGGACGTGGAACTGCCGGACCCTGATTTCCTTACGCATTTTGTCGCCGAATTTGAGCGGCAGACGCTGGATGTCGCCACGACTTTTATCAAACCGCTCTCCGACCGGCAGATTGATGCGATCTTTTACGGTTTCTATAACTCTTACATCTTCGCCACGCAAAAATTTTTTCCGCACGCGCACGGCTTTTGCATCCTGGCGCGGCGGACGATTCATGAACTAATCGGCGGCTTTGACCCCGCCGTCCGCTTGGCTGAAGACCATGACTATGCTCAGCGCGCGGCGCGGCGCGGCCGGTTTGGCGTAGTGCGCGGCACGCGCATCCCCGTTTCCACAAGGCGGTTTGAGCGCGACGGGCACCTGCTCACCGCCTGCAAGTACATCCTTTGCGAACTGCACATGCTGGCGCTCGGCGCGGTCAAGTCGGACATCTTTCGTTACCGCTTCGGCTATTCCAAAAGCGGCGCCAAAAGTGAATCAAAGACCATTTCCAATTTTTAATATGCGGCTATTTTTTGCAAATCTTTTTTTCTTTTTAATGTTGCCCGCCAGTTTGGCGGCGCAAACCTTGGACTACGACTTGGGAGTCAGCAACCAGGACATCACTTTTTCAAAAGGCACGCTGATTTCCGGCGATTCGGTGCGCGTTTACGCCCGCGTAACCAACTACGGCTCCAAAGACACCTCCGGTTACGTGACATTTTACAAGGGCGACCAGCTGATCGGCGACTCGCAAGTGGTCACGGTGCGCGCCAACGCGGCTTACGACGACGTCTGGGTGGACTTTACCGTGCCGACCGGCTCCTTTAACATCCGCGCGGAGATCAAAGGAGCCTCGCCCAAGGACGAAAATCCGGCCAATAATGTGGCGATTTCACAATTTTTTTCGCCCCTGCCAGACTCGGACGGCGACGGTGTGCCCGACAACACGGATAACTGCAAAAATGTCGCCAACTCCGACCAAAAGGACGCTGACGGCGACAAAATCGGCGATGTCTGCGACACTTACCCCGTTGACCCGACGAACAGCCCGCCAAAAAATGGAGGAACGAGCACGAACACCAACACCAACAGCAACACCAACAGTAACAGTAACACCAACACTAATTCGCCGTCGGCGGTGAAAACTAACGGAAAAACCGCCACCAACACTTCTACCGCGCCCGGCCCGGCCGCGGCTCTAAACGGCGGGAGTACTGCCGCGGGGAACAATTTAGGAACGGTGGGCGCTGGCGGCGCGACCAGCACGACTTCCACCGTCGCGCTGGCCAAGACAGCGACTTTTTCTTCCTCCACCGAGCGGGTGACCAAAATTGAAATCAAACGCATCTCCTGGAACACTTTCGATTTTTCGGTGCGCGCCGGCGCCACGGACAAGGCCGTGGCACAGTGGCGTTTTGGCGACGGCCAAAGCGGTGGCGGGCTAAAAGTGCGGCACACCTACAAAAAACCGGGCACCTACAAAGTCAGCGTGGAGGTCACGGACGAAAAAGGCAAGCTGACCAAAGACACCGCCAGTGTTACTATCAGTTTTTTCAATCCGGAGAACTGGCGGTTGTGGCTCCTGGTTGGAGGGCTGTTGCTCGCGATAATAATTTTTTCCGCCGGCATGTTTCGCGGCCGGCATGGATAACATAGAGTTGGAAACCTACATTCCTCCCCTTAGACTAAAGGGAGCCTGCCGGCAGGCAGGGATGGGAGGGGTTCGATAATCGGAGTAATTGTAAGAACGCCAACCCGCCTGTGGTTAGACGACTGGAAAGATTCCTTATTGCCGAATCAGAGACAATTACCGGGGCGGCGCTCCTCATCGGAGCGTCGTCCTTGCTTTCGCGTTTCCTCGGCGTGCTCCGCGAGCGGCTCTTGGTTTCCCGCTTCGGCGTGGGCGACGAACTCGACGCCTATTTTGCCTCTTTTCAGGCGCCGAATTTTATTTTCAACCTGCTCATCTTGGGGACGCTATCCGTCGCTCTAATTCCGGTCTTTGTCGATTATTATGAGAAAAATCGCATCCAGGCCTGGAGAGTAGCCGGCGCCATCGCGAACGCCGCGGCGCTCCTCGTGGGCGCGCTCTCGCTACTCCTTTTTGTTTTTGCGCCGCAGCTGACCCCGTTTATCGCTCCGGGTTTTACCGGCGAAAAGTTGGCCCTGGCCGTCACGCTCACGAGAATCATGGCTTTCTCGCCTTTACTTTTTGCGCTCTCTTCGGTGTTCGGGAGCGTGTTGAACGCCCGGCGGCAATTTTTGGCTACGGCTCTCGCGCCGGTTGTCTACAACCTTTCTATCATCGCCGGCATAGTTTTGGGCGCGCGGCTTTGGGGCATCTACGCGGTTGCCGGCGGAGTGCTTGGGGGCGCCCTGCTGCACGTTACGCTCCAATATTTCGCCGCCCGCGCCGCCGGCTTCCGATGGATTCGGGGATTAGAGCTCGCGCAGGCGGGGGTGAGAGAGACCTGGCGGCTTTTTTTCCCGCGCGTTTGGGGAATTGACATCTCCCAAATTTCGCTTTTGACCGGCTCAATAATCGGCTCCACTTTCACCGTCGGTTCCGTGGCGCTCTTTAACCTGGCGACTAATATCCAAGCGGTGCCGGTCGGCGTTTTGGGCATACCGTTTGCCATTGCCGCCTTTCCCTCGCTCGCGGCCGCTTCGGCCCGGGGCGAACGGCAAGTTTTTTTAGACACCTTTTCGCGGACGGCGCGGCAAATAGTTTTTT
The DNA here is from genome assembly GCA_004299275.1 of Patescibacteria group bacterium. Lineage (GTDB taxonomy): Bacteria > Patescibacteriota > Patescibacteriia > 2-12-FULL-57-11 > 2-12-FULL-57-11 > SCSU01. The sequence continues at coordinate 2,080 of SCSU01000048.1, read as the reverse complement.
TTCTTCTGCCGCTTGCCGCCATGACCGTAGTTCTGCGGGCGCATGTTATCCGGCTGGTAATCGGCACCCAAAATCTCTCCTGGGACGATACGCGACTTGCCGCCGCGGCGCTCGCGCTCTTTGCCGCCTCGTTTTTCCTGCAGGGGCTGACGCCGCTCCTCTCCCGCGCTTTCTACGCGCTCAAGAACACGCTGACGCCGGTTTTGGTTTCCGGCGCGGCGGTTCTGACCTTTGTCGTTCTTTCTTACGCTTTTCTTGAATTTCTCAGGCGCGACGGACAAGCAGTGGACTCGCTGGTCACTCTGCTCCGGCTCCGGGGCGTGCCGGATATCCGCCTCCTGTCCCTGCCCTTGGCTTTTTCCGCCGCCTCGCTCACGCAGGTGCTCGCCCTCGCGGCTGTCTTGCGCTTAAAGTACGGCAGGCTTGACGGCCGGCGCATCGCGATTTCAATTTTAAAAACCGGCACGGCTGCTTTGGGGGCGCTAATCATAACCCGTCTGGGACTTTTGCTCGCGTCCTTTTTTGCCGGCGACAAAACTTTTTTAGGGCTCCTATTTCAGACGATTGTCGCCGCCGCGTTCGGCGGCATCGGATTCCTAGCCGCCGCGCTAGCTCTCCGGAGCGAAGAAGCGGAGATTTTTATTTCCAGTTTGCGGCGGAAGCTCGTGGTGGCGGCGCGGCCGCTCGGATTTGCCGACGCGACGGATATGAGGTGAGGTAAGAGGGGATAGTGGATAGGGTATAGAGAGTAGGATGTGTATGGAACAACCCGCCTATGCTAAAGCTTCGGCGGGCAGGTCGCTCAGTATGGAACAGTCGCGGATTAGAAACTTCTGCATCATCGCGCATATTGACCACGGCAAGTCCACGCTGGCTGACCGGCTTTTGGAATTCACCGGCACGGTGGAGAAACGCAAGATGCGCGAACAGCTGTTAGACCAGATGGAGCTTGAACGCGAGCGGGGGATAACGATTAAGCTGGCGCCGGCGAGGATGAATTATCACCCCTCCTTATCCTTGCCTGCCGGCAGGCAAGCTCCCCTTACTTTAAGGGGAGGGGAGCAGGAATACGTTCTTAATTTGATTGACACCCCCGGCCACGTTGATTTCACCTATGAGGTCAGCCGGTCGCTCGCCGCGGTGGAGGGCTGTTTGCTTTTGGTTGACGCCACGCAGGGGGTCCAGGCGCAGACGCTCGGCAATCTGCATTTGGCCCAGGAGCTCGGACTCGCCATCATTCCGGTAATCAATAAAATTGATTTACCTAACGTCCAGATTGAAAAAACCGTCGCCGAGCTCGCGGAACTTTTGAATGTGCCGCCGAAGGAAATTATTCTTGCTTCGGGTAAAACCGGCGCCGGCGTTCCCGAAATTCTCCAAGCCATCGTCACCCGACTGCCGTCGCCCAAGGGCGAGCCGGCTGGTCCGCCGCGCGCGCTGATTTTTGACTCCAAATACGACGAATACAAAGGAGTGATTGCTTTCGTGCGCGTGGTGGACGGAGTTTTTCGCCGCGGCGCTCGACTCCGCCTCGCGGCCACCGCCGTTGAAGGAGAATTGCTGGAGCTGGGTTTTTTTAAGCCGGAAATGACGGCGGCCGAGGAGCTCGGAGCCGGGGAGATCGGCTACCTTGTGACCGGGTTTAAGGAAATTGAACAGGTGCGCGTCGGCGACACCGTGGAGTTGGCCGGTCCGACGCCGGTTGAAGCGCTCCCGGGTTACCGCGAAGTCCGGCCGATGGTTTTTGCCGGAATTTTCCCGCGCGAGGGTTCTGACTTTGAGCGCTTGCGGGCGGCGATGGCTAAACTCAAATTGAACGACGCGGCGCTGATTTTTGAACCCAGCCGCTCCAGCGCGCTCGGTTTCGGCTTTCAAGTCGGCTCGCTCGGACTTTTGCATCTGGAGATTATCCAAGAGCGCCTCCGGCGCGAGTTCGGTCTGGAACTGGTGGTAACGGTGCCGACCGTCGCTTATCGCGTCACGACTACCGACGGCGGCGAACAGGTGATTAAATCGCCGGTGGAATTGCCGGATGCCTCGCGGCTCGCGAGGGTTGAAGAGCCGTGGGTCAAGGTAGACA
>SCSU01000047.1 GCA_004299275.1 Patescibacteria group bacterium | reverse complement strand
GCACAGGCCACACGGCCAGTGCAGGCGGGCCCGCCTGTCCTGCGCAAAGCGCTGGACGGCGGGTCCACTATCCCCTGTTCACGATAAATTCCTCCCCCGCGGGTACTCCCTTTAGAAAAGGGGGGATTAAATAACTCTTCTACTTAATATCCTTCTCCCTGAGCCTGATGTGGACGTCTTTCAACTGCCCCTCGGTAACGGCCGAAGGCGCGCCCATCAGCGGGTCGCGGGCATCGCCCGTGAGCGGAAAAGCAATCATTTCTTTTAAGCTCGGCTGGCCGGTCAGCACCATGAGCAGCCGGTCAATGCCCGGGGCGATACCGCCGTGCGGCGGCACGCCGTATTCAAACGCTTCGAGCAGATGCGAAAATTGCTTTTTCTGTTCTTCGCTGAAACCGATTAAATTAAAAATTTTTTCCTGGAGCTTGGGGTCATGGATTCTGATACTGCCGCCGCCGACCTCATAGCCGTTTAACGCCAAATCGTGCTGATATGACCTGACCTTGAGCGGTGCGCTGTCCAAGAGAGCGACGTCTTCTTCCTTCGGCGCGGTGAACATGTGGTGCGATGGGGCGTATTTTTCCCCGGCGCCGTAAAAAAAGTCCTCTTTCGTCTGCTGGACAAACAGCGGGAAGTCAACCACCCAAGTAAAGGCCAGTTCGTTCGGGTCATTTTTGTTCTCGCGCAAATCTGGTTTGTCCGAGCCGTACTCGGACATCGCTTCGTTGTGTTTAATCCGGGGCCAGGGCTCGCGGGTGATTCTTTTTTCGGGAAAAAATTTTTTGACCAAAGCGGTGAACATTTTTTCCACCAAATTCAATATGTCGTCCTGGGTGACAAACGACATCTCCATATCCAGCTGATAAAACTCGCCCGGGCTGCGGTCGGCGCGAGCGTCCTCGTCCCGAAAACAGGGCGCGATCTGAAAATAGCGCTCGAACCCGGCGACCATCAGCAGCTGCTTGTATTGCTGCGGCGACTGGGGCAGAGCAAAAAATTTGCCCGGGTGCAGGCGCGAGGGGACGAGGTAGTCGCGCGCTCCCTCCGGCGTGGATTTGGACAAAATCGGCGTTTGGATTTCCACAAAATCTTCTTGGCTCAAATAGTTGCGGATGAACAGCAGGGTCTTGTTGCGGAGGCGGATGTTGTTGTTCATCCTCTCGGTGCGCAAATCCAGATAGCGGTACTTCAAGCGAGTTTCCTCATTGACTTTTAGAGTATCCTTGTCAATTTCAAACGGCGGGGTCTTGGCCTGATTGATAATAGTCAGCCCCTCGGCGACGAGCTCCACCGCGCCGCTGGCGATGTTTTTGTTGACCATTTTTTCCGGCCGCGCGTTGATTGTCCCCTCGACCGCGACGACGTATTCGCTACGCAACTCGCCGGCCAGTTCGTAAATTTCTTTTTTGGACGGTTCAAAAACTACCTGAAGCAGGCCCGTTCGGTCGCGGAGGTCAATAAAAATAATTTTGCCGTGAACGCGGCGGTTCGCGACCCAACCCTTGACCAAAACCCTCTCGCCGACTTTGCCCACGGCATCTTTGATGATTGTCCTTGGCATAACGAAAGACGGAGACGGTTATTTTGAAGTAAGTCTATTTTCCGATGACCAATCAATACCTACTCACGACTCACTGCTCACGATCCCGCCTCTGGCGGGACCCCGCCAAAGGCGGTGGCTCACTATATATTGCCACGCGCCGAAAGAAACGCAAGTGAAGCTAGGGAAGCTTGTCCAAAGCGCCGCCAGTGTGATAAAAATATTTGAGCAAACAAACTATTGCTGTCGCCAGTGGTCCCTAAGTTAGTGCATAGCGATAGTTTATAGCAATAGTAATTTTTGGAACCTGTAGCTATATACTATAGCTATTAACTTACATGGACGCATAGCTCAGCTGGTTAGAGCGTACGGTTCACATCCGTAAGGTCGAAGGTTCGAATCCTTCTGCGTCCACCAAAAAATCCTCTGAAAATAGACGGAGGATTTTTTGTAAACTTACACATCCTCCTTGTCTCCCGCCAATTTCTGTTATACTGTGCCTAGCCAATATGTCCGACAAGCCGAAAATAGATTTCCTCGCTCCGGTTGCCCACGGCCACCCGCGCTACGCTCGCCGCCGCATCGCCCGCGCGCTTCTTTTTATTATCGTCCTCTCGACCGCCGGCCTCTTCACCCTCGCCGCCGCCGCGCCGGGGGAAAATCTTACCCCCATTCTCCAAGAGCTCTCGCCCCGGGCCGTGTTCGCGAGCGTGGGGCGCTTGATTCTCTCGCCCGAGCGCCGGCTCAAGGGCGAGGCGGCGGACCGGATTAACGTCCTCATCCTCGGCATCGGCGGCGCGGGACACGACGGCCCGCTTTTGACCGATACCATCCTGCTCGCCTCGCTCAAACCCTCCACGCACGAGCTCTCACTGCTCTCCATCCCCCGCGACCTCCTGGCCGACGTTCCGGGCTACGGCTGGCGACGCATCAACTCGGTCAATGCCTATGCCGAAACCAATTCCCCCGGCTCCGGCGCGGCCGAAACAGCCCGAGTGCTTGAGAACGTTCTCGGCGTCACTATCCCCTATTACGTCCGCGTGGACTTTGCCGGATTTAAAAAATTCATTGACGCGCTGGGCGGCGTGCTCGTCTACATTGATCGCTCTTTTACCGACAACGAGTATCCGACTGCTAATCCGGATGAACCGCCTCAAACCGTTTCCTTCGCCGCCGGCTGGCAGCGTCTAACCGGCGAGCGGGCGCTCATCTACTCCCGCTCGCGGCACGGCAGCAATTTTGAGGGCTCGGACTTTGCCCGCAGCCGCCGCCAACAAAAAATTATTCTGGCAGTCAAGGAAGAACTGATGAGCGCCGGCGTGCTCGCTAACCCGGGGAAGATTATGGAGCTCTCCGGAATTGCCGCGAACCACGTCCAGACCAACATTGAGCCGTGGGAGCTCCTCTCTTTCGCCTCGCTCGCGCGAGCGCAGAAACCCAACGGCGTTATCCGCCGCACTCTTGACCCGGAGCTCAGCGGACTGCTCGTCCCGGCCATGGCCAATGGCGCCTATGTGCTCCTGCCCGCGAACGGCAATTTTGAAGCGGTGCGCGCGCTGGCCCGGGACATCTTTAACTCGCCGGGCGCAGAAAACTCCTCGTCCGAATCTAGTCCCCTCCCCGCGGCCGGCGCCGCCGTCCGCCTCGAGCTCCAAAACGGCACGACGCTCTCGGGCTTTGCCGCCCGCGCCGCGGAAAATTTGCGGCAAAAAGGATTTGCGATTTCCTACATCGGCAATGCCGCGAGCCGCTCCTATGAGCGGACTGTGATTTACGACCTCTCGGGCGGCAAGCACCCGGAGGCTCTGACGCGGCTCCGGACCCTGCTCGACGCCGACGTTTCGGCGACGATTCCCGAATGGTTTGCCGACGATTCTCTGCCGCCGTCCTTGACCGCCAGCGTGCCGGAACCGCAGGGCGGGCGACACTCAACGGATTTTCTGGTCATTCTCGGCCAGTCCAGCGCCTCGCTACTCTCCACCCTGTAAAAAATACATCCTGCGCTTCGCCCCTTAGAGTCAGGGAGGAATGAGAGGAGTTACATCTCTCCATTTACTATCCGCTATTCACTATCCCCTATTCACTCTTCTATGCCGTCCCGTCGCGTCCTACAACCAACTATCGCTCTCGTCGGCCGGACCAACGTGGGCAAGTCCACCCTCTTCAACCGGATTTTAGAAGAAGACCGCGCCCTGGTCTCGGAGGAGCCGCACACGACCCGCGACCGCAATTACGGCGTGCTGTTCTGGCGCGGCAGTCCACTCCAGATCGTTGATACCGGCGGCCTTGACACCGGCGAGGAGGCGCTCGCGGCCGACATCACTCACCAGGCGGAAATAGCGATGGAGGAGGCCGACTGCATCCTGTTTGTCGTTGACCTCCAAACCGGCCTCCTGCCGCAGGACCTTTCGCTCGCTCGCAATCTCGCCAAAAGCAAAAAACCGGTGATTCTCGTCGGCAACAAGGCCGACAATCCTAAACTCCGACTGCTCGCCAGCGACCGCGAATGGCAAAAACTCCGCTTGGGCGCGCCGGCGGCGGTTTCCGCCAAAAACGGCACCGGCGTCGGCGACCTGCTCGACCAAATTTTTGTTCTACTGAAAATAGAAAAAGAGGCAGCCGAACTCCCGGCCACTAAAATCGCCATCATCGGCCGGCCCAATGTGGGGAAATCCTCACTGGTTAATTGCCTGGCCCGCGAGGAACGGCAGATTGTCTCGCCGATTCCGGGCACGACGCGCGAGCCCGAAGACACGCTGATTGAAATCAACGGGGAACATTATTTGCTGATTGACACGGTCGGCCTGCGCCGCCACCGCGCCGAACCCGGGACGCTCGAGCACGCCGGCGTCAAACGCACCGCCCGGGCAATCGAGCGCGCCGAGGTGCTTTTTTTGGTGTTGGACGCGCTCGAACCGCTCACGAGCCAAGACCGCTCGCTCGCCGGCCTCGCCAAGGAGTCGGGCAAAGCGGTGGTTCTCGTGGTCAACAAGTGGGACACAGTCAAAGAAAAAACTGTAGCGAGCATGGAGCGCGCCCGCGAACGGCTCTATGCCGAACTCCCGTTTTTCCGCTTCGCGCCGATTCGCTTTATCTCGGCCAAGACCGGGGAAAAAGCGGACTCGCTCTTCCTCATTGCCAACGAAGTCAAGGCGCGCTGGCGCGCCGAGATTCCGGCAAAACTTTTGGACTCCTTTTTTCGCCGCGAAATCAAAAAAGCCAAAGGCCCGGCCCGCCCCTACATCTACAGCTTCCGGCAAACCGGCGCGGAACCGCCGACCTTCGCCCTCGCCGTGCGCGGCAAAGAGCCGCCGGCGCCGGCCTTCCTCCGCTATCTGGAAAACCGCCTGCGCCGCCGATTTGATTTTACCGGCACGCCGTTGCGCCTGCGCGCGAAAAATGTGCAAGTGAGGCCGTAGTACGTAGTAGGTAGAACGTAGTACGTAGAACGCAGTAGGCAATTCTATGTTCTATGTTCTACATACTAACTACTACTCTAATCAATTATGATATTAATCGTCGGTCTCGGTAACCCGGGCAAAAAATATTCCCAAACGCGCCACAACGCCGGATTCCGCGTTCTGGACTATTTTGCCGCCCGCCGCAATTTCCCGGCGTGGAAAAAAGAAAAAAAAGCCAAAGGTTCGGTCAGCCGCGGCAAAGTTAATGCCGAGGAAATAATCCTGCTCAAGCCGGAGACTTTTATGAACGCCTCGGGCGAGGCAGTCGCGGCGGCGGCTTCCTTTTATAAAATAAAGCCGACTGACGTTTGGGTGGCGCATGACGAGCTCGCCTTTCCGACGGGCGAAGTCAGGATCGCGACCGGCGGCTCGGCCGGCGGCCACAACGGCGTCCAGTCGGTAATTGACGTCTTGGGAACCGAGCAGTTCGCCCGCTTTCGGATTGGCGTGAGGCCTGCGGACACGGCGGAAATCCGGCTGGAATCTTTTGTTTTGGAAGAATTCACGCCGGCCGAGGAGCGACGGTTTATGGAAGCGATACAATCCACAGGCGAGGCCCTTGACAAGGCAATCCGCTTAGGGTTAGCGGCCGCCCAAAAAGAGGTGAATAGTAGAAAGTAGGTCAAGTTGGCGAGTTTACGAGTTGTCGGGGTAACTCGCAAACGCGCTAACACGCTAACCCGCAAACATATACCCCTTTCTGCTAAAGAGGCCGGCGCGGCCACGGCGCTCTCGCGGCTCCACTTTCTCGGTCCGGCGCGCCTCCGGCGGCTTTACCGTTTTTTCGGGAGTTTCACTGCGGCCTGGAGCGCGACGGAAAAATCGCTTCGGGAATCAGGTTTAAACGACGGAGAAGCCGCGCTACTCTACCAAAAAAGTCAGCCGGAGCAGGCGGTCAAGGACGCGGCGTGGCTACAGCGAGAAGGTATTCGGACCATCGTGCCGGAGGATGAAGAATTCCCCCGCCTGCTCCTAGAGATCCCCGACCCGCCGGCGTTTCTCCATGTCCGCGGCGCACTCACCTCTGACGCCGCCGCTGTCGCAGTCGTTGGAACCCGCCGGGCTTCCGGCTATGGTCTGGAGATGGCGCGAGAGATCGCCGCGGGACTCAGCCGGGCCGGAGTCGTTGTTGTCTCCGGCTTGGCCCTGGGCATTGACGCCGCGGCTCACGAGGCCGCCGTCGGGTCCGGCGGCGCCACCTGGGCTTTCCTCGGCTCGGGCTTGAATAACGCCAGCATCTACCCGCCCTCTAACCGCGGACTGGCGGCCAAAATCCTCGAAGGCGGCGGCGCGCTCCTCTCCGAGACCCCGCCCGGGGTCGCCGGTTTCAAACACATCTTTCCGATTAGGAACCGGCTGATTGCCGGGGTCTCACTCGCGGTCGTGGTGGTGGAGGCGGCGGTGCGTTCCGGCTCGCTCACGACCGCCGCGGCGGCGCTCGAGTACAACCGCGAGGTCTTTGCCGTGCCCGGCGACGCCCGGCGCGAGGTCTCAGCTGGCTGCCACGAACTTATCCGCCGCGGCGCGGGACTGGTCGCGTCGGCCGACGACGTACTCGCGGCGCTGGGACTTCTAAAAAAACGTGCGGCCGTAAAAACGCCGGAATTGCCGGCGGACCAGGCCAAAATGCTCGCTTTGCTCACGCGCGAAGGCGCGGAAATCGACGAACTCGCGCGCGCGCTCCGCCTTTCCCCAGCCGAAGCCAGCCGCATCCTCTCCTTTCTTGAACTTGGCGGCTGGGCAAAGAACTCCGGCGGCCGGTGGGTGAGAACATGTTAGTGAGTAGTGAGTATATGTCCATCCCGAACAAGGCCGAGGGATCTTCAGTTCTTATCGTATTGATTGTATTGGCGAATTGAAGTTCTCTCTATTCGGGTCGAGATGACGAATAGTTACTACGTTCTATATTCTATGTTCTACGTTCTACGTACTCGCCACGGCCCCACCGGTTGACAAGCGGATGAATTATCCATAGTCTTTGAAGTTTAGACGCCTCACACAACCACCTATGCCCGGTGCGACAACTTCGAGTGTGTTCTTCGTCTATGTTCTGGAGAGCCTCCTTGATGGTAAGCGCTACATTGGTTTCACCAAAAATCTGAAAAAGAGATTGGAAGAACACCAAAAAGGTTTGTCCTTGTCAACAAAATTTCGGCGGCCTTTCAAATTGATATACTTTGAAGCCTGTACCAACGAAGAAGATGCTCGGAGGAGGGAAAAGTACCTCAAAACCACGCGAGGCAGAAGGTTTCTGGCCAAGCGCCTTAAAAGTTATTATCTCTCGAAGTTGTAGCACCGGGTATGTCCAAAAATCTTGTCATCGTTGAATCGCCGACCAAAGCCAAAACCATTGCCCGCTTTCTGGGCAAAGATTTTACAGTTAAGGCCTCGGTCGGACACGTCCGCGACCTGCCCAAAAGCGAAATGGGCGTGGACCTCACCGGTTCCTTTCTGCCGCACTACGTAATTCCCACCCGGGCGCGCAAGGTAGTGAACGACCTCAAAAAATCCGCCAAAGACGCGGACCTGATTTATTTCGCCACTGACCAAGACCGCGAGGGCGAAGCCATCGCCTGGCACCTCAACGAAATTTTAGGTTTAAAACCGGAGAAAACTCAACGAATCACTTTCCACGAAATCACTAAAGAGGCCATTCGGGAATCGCTCGCCCACCCCCGCTCAATTGACGAACACCTGGTGGACGCCCAGCAAGCGCGCCGCGTGCTCGACCGGCTGGTGGGCTACGAGCTCTCGCCCTTGCTTTGGCGCAAGGTCCAGCGCGGGCTTTCCGCCGGCCGGGTGCAGTCCGTGGCCGTGCGGCTCATCGTTGACCGCGAACGAGAAATCACCGCTTTTAAAAAAGAAGAATACTGGACGCTCGAGTCGCTTTTTAAAACCGGCCGCGGCGACGAGGTTAAGGCCGCGCTCCAAGCCATTGGGGGCAAAACGCTGGAAAAATTCACTTTCCGAAACGAAGGAGCCGCCAATGCCCTAGCCGAAGAAATGCGGCGCGAATCCTGGCAAACGAGCCGCGTGGAACGCAAGGAGGTCCGCCGCGCGCCGAGCGCGCCCCATACCACCTCCACCCTCCAGCAAGACGCGAACCGCAAGCTGGGGCTCTCGGCCAAACAGACGATGATGCTCGCCCAGCAGCTCTACGAAGGCGTGGAACTCCCGGGCGAGGGCGCGGTCGGACTCATCACCTACATGCGCACCGATTCGGTAAACCTCGCCGAATCGTTTGTCGCCGCGAGCCGCGAGACAATCAAGGAGTTATACGGAGCAAAATTTCTGCCGGAGACCCCGCGCAAATATACCGCCAAGTCGCGTTTGGCCCAGGAGGCGCACGAGGCCATCCGTCCCACCGACGCCGACCGTTCGCCGGATAAGCTCAAAGACATCCTGGCGCCGAATCAGTGGAAGCTCTACGACCTAATCTGGCGGCGCGCCATCGCTTCGCAAATGGCTGATGCCGAGCTCGAGCAAACCGGCGCCGACATCGCCGGCGGCCGCTTCCTCTGCCGCGCTACCGGCTCGGTCCTGGTCTTCCCGGGCTGGCTCCAGGTTCTGCCCGAAGCGCAAAAGGACACCGTTCTCCCCAAACTCGAGGAAGGAGAAAAATTAAAACTCTCCGAGGTCACGCCCAAACAGCATTTCACCGAGCCGCCGCCGCGCTATAGCGACGCCTCGCTCGTGAAGGCGCTTGAAGAGCATGGCATCGGCCGCCCGTCAACTTACGCGCCGACCATCTCCACCGTCATTGAACGCGGTTATGTGGAGCGGGTGGAAGGCCGCCGGCTGCGCCCCACGGACATCGCCTTTTTGGTCAACGACCTGCTGGTTGAACACTTTCCCAAAATCATTGACTTGGAATTTACCGCCAAGATGGAAGAAGAGCTGGATGAGATCGCCGAGGGCAAAACGGCCTGGGTGCCGCTGGTCAAAGAATTTTACGGACCGTTTCATGAAACCGTGGTGGAGAAAGAAAAAACTCTCACCAAAAAAGCCGTTACCGAAGAGGCAACGGACGTTGTTTGCGACAAATGCGGCCGGCCAATGGTAATTAAGATGGGCCGCTTTGGGCGGTTCTTGGCCTGCACCGGCTTTCCCGAATGTAAAAATACTAAAGCTCTGACTAAAGAAGGAACGATTAAAGAGCCGATTCCCACGGACGAAAAATGTCCCAAGTGCGGCAAACCGATGGTGATTGTCGAGGGCCGCTACGGCCAGTACCTCAAGTGCACCGGCGCGCCGGACTGCGACGGCAAAAAACCGCTGGAGAAAAAAATCGGCGTCGCCTGCCCCAAATGCGGCCAGGGCGAGATTGTGGAAAAACGTTCCAAGCGCGGCCGGACATTTTTTGCCTGCAACCGCTATCCGGACTGCGATTTCGCTCTCTGGCAAAAACCCACGGGCGAGAAATGTCCGAAGTGCGGCTCGCTGCTCCTCTTCGCCGCCAAAGGAAAAATCCGCTGTTCCAACAAAGACTGCGAGTTTGAAAAAGAGCAATAAATCCCTCCCCCTGCGGGTACTCCCTTTAGCAAAGGGAGAATAAAAGTCCTCGCCCAAACGCCTCGAAAATCTCGGGGCGTTTGGCTAAAGACAGAGACTAAACACACAGGCTGTAAACACACAGGCTTGACAATTAAGGGTTTTTAAGTTAGTGTCGTCCCGAACGCAAGTGCGTTCGGACCATACAACCCCCAAAAAGGAGACTGTCAGTGGAAACGCGAGTGCTACCCGCTTCCGACGAGGCGCTGACGCCTCCGGGTGCGGCAGCGCTCGGAGCGGAACGCCGCGACTCGGACCCCGGCCGCGACCGGTTGACCATGAGCGTCGAGCCCCTGCTTGCAGAAGCGCGCCGCGCCGCCGACGACAAGGAACGGCTCGGACGCGCCTTCGACGAATGGCTCAAGCGCAACTTCGAGGGCGACTCTCGGCGCAAGTTCGGCCAGGAGCTCTGGCGAGTGCGGCACCGGGAACTGCCGCGCCTCCGCACGCTCTTCTTCACCGAGCTCCCCGAGGCCAAGACGCTCGTCCCCTGGAAGCGCAGTCGCGGGCCGAGTGACCCCCAACCGCTCAGACTGCTCGAGACGGCGGTCAAAAGCGGCGACCCGGTCAAGCGCTTTGAGGCGACCCGCGACCTGTCGCTGGCCTTTTTCTTCTGCTGGATCATCACTGACGCCGAGAAATTCGGCATCGCCAGCGTCAAGGAATGGGGCGGAAACGAGAGAAGGTACCACAGCCCGGCCCGGCACGCCCTGTCCTTCCTGCGGCGCAACAAGGTGGTTCAGCCCCCGGACAGAAAAATCAACGTCCGAACCTTCCACGATCAGGCCAACCATAACCGCTGTCTGGGGATCAAACTGGAGAAGAACGAGTGGTTCCTGGAGCCGCCCGCCGGCGAGTGGCTGGAGCGCCAAACCGACGCCAACTTGGTGACGCTCGAGTGCGAGCCGCAGCCGGTGCGCGCCCTGCTCGTCGTCAGGCGCAAGGGGATAATGCAGACCATCGCCAAGATGTTCCTGCAGGGCTTCTCCAACCCGCTCTCGGTCCCCGACCGTCGCGGCGTGCGGTTCGCCTTCCGGAACCGCGAGGAGTTCGAAGCCGGCGTCGAGCATGTCTGGAAGAGACTCTCGACCAACGGCACGGCACAAAAGCGCCATCGAGCGCTTTCCGACCTGCCGATCAACCCCTACGCCGCGCCCAATCTGGTGATGGGCAAGGACATGGCCAAATACGGCGAGTACTGGGAGATCGAGATCCAGTACCTGCTGGCCACCCAGCACGTGGACCTGCTCTACTCGACTGGCGAGGAGAACTCCCTGCTCTACCACCGGCGGCAGTACTCCGTCGAGCGGGGGCTCTTCCAGCAGATCTTCCCGCCGGAGCTTTACGGGGTGGACTGGAGTTCCCCCGAGGTGCAGGCGGCTCTCGACCGCTCGGTCGTGAAGTCTCTCCGCTGGTAAGGCGCAGCGCCGTTTCCGCAAGAAACGGCTTTTTTTGTACGATTTGACGCTCTGATTTTCCGTGCTACGCTGGGAAATACCACGCTGAATTATGACCAATGAACTTGTCCCCACTTTCGATGACTTGATGTCCGCGGTCCGCGAAGGGTACCACGAGCAAGATGTGCGAGTCATCGCTCGCGCTTATCGTTTTGCCGAAACCGCGCACCGCGGCCGCCAACGCTATTCCGGAGACGACTACATCACCCATCCAACCGCCACGGCTATCTTTCTGGCAGAGATGCAGCTGGCCTTCCCGGTCGTTGTCGCCGGACTGCTCCATGACGTACTCGAAGATACTCCCACCTCAATCGGCGAAATCCGCAAGGAGTTCGGCGAGGATGTCGCCGGTATGGTCGCCGGCGTCACTAAACTCGGCTATGTGAAATATCGCGGCGTCGAGCGATATGTGGAAAATCTCCGAAAAATGTTTTTGGCCATGGCCGCTGATGTTCGCGTTTTATTTATAAAATTCGCCGACCGCATCCATAACCTTCGCACTTTCGATGCCGTCCCCGAACCCAAACGTCAGCGAATCGCGCTGGAAACAATGCAACTTTACGCGCCAATCGCGAACCGCCTCGGGATGGGTGAAATCCGTGGGCGGCTGGAAGACCTCTCTTTCCGCCATATTCTCCCCAAGGAATATAACTGGGTAGCTGAGCTGGTCAGCGACCGCCTCGCGGAAAAACAAAAATATTTTGACCGCGTCAAAAAAACAATCGAAAAAGATTTAGATAAAGCGGGGGTTCAGGTAATTAAAATCGGCGGCCGAACCAAGCACCTCTACAGTCTTTATCAAAAACTTTTAAACCACGACCGCGATATTACTCGCATCTACGACCTGGTGGCCTTGAGAATCCAGGTGCCGACCATCGGCGACTGCTACGCGGCGCTCGGGATTGTCCATAACCGTTGGAAGCCGCTCAAGGGCCGCATTAAGGACTACATTGCCCAACCCAAACCCAATGGTTATCAGTCCCTGCACACCACCGTTTTTTGCGAAGACGGTGAGATTGTCGAATTCCAAATCCGCACGCCGGAGATGCACCGACTGGCCGAGTTCGGTATCGCCGCGCACTGGCAATACAGTGAGGCGGGCAAGCGCCCGAAGACGCCCAAGGAACTCGGCTGGATTAAAGAGATTGCCTCGATTCAAAAACAGATTGATGACCATCAGCAATTTTTAAAAAATTTGGAGTCGCTCAAAATTGACGTCTTCCAAAACCGCATCTTCGTCTTTACCCCCAAAGGCGACGTGATTGACCTGCCGGAACAGGCGACGCCGGTGGATTTTGCCTACGCCATCCACACCGATGTCGGCAACAAGTGCGCCGCCGCGCGGGTGAATGATGAAATGGTGGCGCTGGACAGACCGCTCTACTCCGGCGACATTGTGGAGATTGTCACCGACAAAAAACGCAAAGCGCCGAGCGCCGACTGGCTTAAATTCGTCAAAACCAAACACGCGCGGGATAAAATTAAAGAAGGGGCCCGGGCCGGCGGTAGCGCCTGGGTCCGCAAAATCACCCGCGAACCAAAAAAACGAGGGTAGTGTCGGGATGTTCGACATCCGGATTTCTATCCTCCACCTTCCCCCGTCAGCTTCTTGACCAACGCCCGATATTCTTCCTCGGAAAAAAAGGTGACTTCAATTTTCCCCGCTTCGCCGTGCTTTTTGACCGCCACCTTGGTGCCCAAAGCCGAACGTAGCGCCGCTTCATCCGCCTCAATATTGGCGTCGGGTATACTGACACGGCGCGGGACTCCGACGCGGCGGGCGGCCTCCTCCACTTCGCGTACGGTCATCTTCTCCGCCGTGAGCTTCTGCCACCAACGGAGCTGTTCGTCTTTACTTTCAAAAGAAAGGAGCGTCCGCGCGGCCGAGACTGGTATTGTCCCCGCCTTCACCGCGTCTTGAATCTCTGCCGGCAACTCCAAAAGCCGCAGGGTGTTCGCGATCTGCGGCCGGCTCTTGCCGACCCGCGCCGCGACCTCCTCCTGATTTAAACCGTACTCGTCGAGCAGGCGACGGTAAGCCCGAGCTTCCTCGAGCGGATTCAAGTCCTGCCGCTGAAGGTTTTCAATCAGCGCCAACTCCAGTTTTTCCCGCTCCTCGGCGCCGCGGATAATCGCCGGCACGCTGGTTAAACCGGCAAGACGCGCGGCGCGGAGCCGCCGTTCGCCGGCAATGAGCTCATAGGTGCCGTCCGGCTTCTCCGTCACCAAGAGCGGCTGGATGATACCGTGGGTCTTTATCGATTGAATCAGCTCTTCCAATTCGCGGTGGGAAAAGTGCTCCCGCGGCTGTTTGGGGTTTGGCAGGACGCGCTCAATCGGCAAAAGCAGTGGCGCGCCCGCGGCCGGCAATACAACCGGAGGTGCGGCGTTTTTCTCCGGCGCCTTGACCGCGTTTGACGCGGTTTTCAGCGTCCCCAACCCGGCAGAAAATTTTTTCGGAATCAGGGCGCCCAGTCCGCGTCCCAAACCGCGCGATGTAACCATAGATTTTTTATTCCTTCTTTTCTATCCACTATCCCCTATCCACTATTCCCTGCACCCAATAAATCCCTCCCTCTGCGGGGACTCCCTTTAGGAAGGGAGGATTAACTTTCAATCTATTTACTGTAACGCTTTTTACACACTGTAACGCTTTTTACACTTCGAACCCCAAGAGCTCGCGGCTCAAGCGCTCATAAGCTCTGGCGCCGGACGACCCCGAGTCGTACTCCAAAATAGTTTTGCCGTGCGAGGGCGCCTCGGCCAGCCGGACATTGCGCGGCACAACGGTGCGAAAAATGCGGTTCGGGAAAAACTCGTAAAGGTCGCGCATCACCGCCTCGGAGAGAGAATTGCGTTTGTCAAACATGGTAATCACGGCGCCCAAGACATCAAGGTTCGGTTTCAAATTGTCGCGGACCAGCATCACCGTCTCCACCAGCTGACCCAGTCCTTCCAGCGCAAAATACTCGGCCTGGACGGGGATGAGCACCTGGTCCGAGGCGACCAGTCCGTTGACCGTGAGGAGCCCCAGCGACGGCGGGCAATCAATCAAAACAAAATCGTAGCTTTCTCGCGCTTCAAGCAGGGCGTCGGCCAACCGATATTCGCGGCGCGGCAGCTCCACGAGCTCAATCGCCGCCCCGGCCAAGGCCGCCGTGGCGGGGAGCAGGCGGAGCCCCTTAAGCCGCGTGTCCAAAGTCACCCGGCCAGCCGTCGTCTGGCCCAAAAGAACTTCATAAATTCCCTGTCCGAGCGCTCGGTGGTCAATATTAAACGCCGAGGTCGCGTTGGCCTGCGGGTCCAAGTCAACCAAAAGCACGGTTTTGCCGAAGGCCGCGAGGTAGGCGGCGATATTGACCGCCGTGGTGGTCTTCCCCACCCCGCCTTTTTGATTGACGATGGAAATAATTTGGGCCATGGTGCGTTATAGTATACACACCAGCTGCGCCTTTTGACAACGGAACTTTTCGCGGCTAATCTTAAACGCGGCTCAAACGCCGATGTGGCGGAACTGGCAGACGCGCACGACTCAAAATCGTGTGGGCGCAAGCCCATGTGGGTTCGATTCCCACCATCGGCAGTACAAAAACACCCCGACATACATCGGGGTGTTTTTTGACATGCTTCCGGATTGTGGGAATCGAACGGCCCGAGACAGTCCGATAGAAATCGGACTGGCGAGGCGCCCGGGGTGAGCCGATCCAACCTGCCTGCCGGCAGGCAGGGGCGAACCCGATTCCCACCATCGGCAGTACAAAAATCCCACACATATTGGTGTGGGATTTTTGGTAGCGGGGGCCGGAGTTGAACCGGCGACCTAGGGCTTATGAGTCCCTCGCTCTAACCAACTGAGCTACCCCGCCGTGTTTACGGACCGCTAAAAGATACTCAAAATCCGACGCTAATACAAGACTCGCCACGGTAAAAAATTTGGCGTAAACTAAACGCTGTCTTTATGACCAAATCCCCCAGCCAACATCTCCGCGGCGTAATCAAAGACCTTTGGTTTGTTCTCGCGCCGCCCACGGTCGTCCTTGTCCTCCACATCCTCCGCCAGCTCATCTGGCCGCTTTGGATTGAGCTGGATATGCTGGCTCATCTTTTGGGCGGGCTCACCATTGCCTGGGCCGCGGGCAACTTTTATCTCGTCCTCCGGCGCCGCCGCGCTCTTAGTGCCCTCCCGCGCGCCTTCTATGTCTATTACCTTTTAAGCGCCGTCGCCCTAATCGGCGTGCTTTGGGAAATTCAAGAATGGATTGTCTTCCACACTATCGTCACACTGCCGCCGGGAATAACCGATGTCTGGACAGATACAATCAGCGACTTAACTCTCGACCTCTTCGGCGGATTGATTTGGTTTTTGATTGATTCCCGCCGCGGAAAGAAATCTTGACGCGGAACAAATTTTAAGTTATAGTCCCGCCACCCTGACGCGGGGTAGAGCAGCCAGGCAGCTCGCCAGGCCCATAACCTGGAGGTCGCCGGTTCAAATCCGGCCCCCGCAACCAAAAAAACCTCACCCGTACGGTGTGGTTTTTTTGGTGGTGAGGAGGGAGGATTTGAACCCGGGGAGGGCGACGGGAACCGGGAGGTTCCCGATTGTGGAAGTATTGAAACCGCAAGGTTTCAAGGCGGAGCGAACGAATGTGAGCGAGCAGTGAAAATCCGGCCCCCGCAACCAAAAAAATCCCAACGGATTGGGGCTTTTTTGTTTGTGGATAGGGTGACGCTCTAGCCCATAATAAACGGTTACCGAACTGACGGAGAGGACTCGGTGCCGTGGTTGCGAGCCATAAATTTCATGATCGCGCGGATTTGCGCATCAATCTGACGTTTAAGTGTCAATGGATTGAGCTTGGCGTGCTGGGTGCGGAGACGCTCCTTCACCTCTTCGGGTATGGTCGGGTGCGCGAGGACGCGCGCGTACGGGGTCTGCGCCTGTCGCTCATACCGGCGATGTTACTTCGCCCCCACGCGCTCCTTGTTCATCGTTCGCCGGACTGGCAGGAAATGGTTGAGGTAGGGATTAAGGAGATCATAGAGATCATTGAGCAGCGGCACGACCTCCGGGCAATCGAATCGTCCGTATCCGAGAAACTTCCGCACGACATGCCCGTTCCGTTCCTCCACGTACATGTTATCGTTTTTTCGGTTCGGTTCCGAGCGGGTGAGCTGGATACCCTGCGCTTCGCACCAGTCCTTCGCCGTCCAGTTGATGAACTCTGACCCGGTGTCCGGATGAGCCATGATCCAGGGGAACGGCAGGCGTTGCCTGATCTGCCCCAGGCTCGCGATGGTCGCTCCCTGCCCTTTGTTCCACTGCGCCCGCGTGACTGTCCAGTACGTCGAGGCATCGGTGCAGTTGACGCTGTAGATGAAGTCCCCGCGCAGGGAGTCCCCGCAGTGGGCGATGGTGTCGAGCTGACCGTGCCCTGGCGGGAGACCATTCCATGGACCTTTGAAGATGGGGATGATTGCTTTGAGGTGCGAGGGCTTCGTCGCGGGGATACCTCGGCCGATTCGGTACGTTGTCCGCAGGGCAGTGACCCGCCGCCGGATGGTATGCTCCTTCGCGGCCAGAAGCTTCTCGGTCACGGTCGGGCCGTATTTCCATTGCCCGTCGCGTTCGAGATGGGAAAAGAATCTCGCCACAGGGATAATTGGCCGCCTCCCACACGTCCTTGAGGGCAGCGGTGACATCCGGACCGAAGATGACCGGCCGGCCGCGTCGTTTCCCCGTAACCCTGCGCATCTGTTCACGACGGAAGGCCCGAGGAACGGACTTGGAGTGCATGCCCGTCACAAAGCAGACGTGTCGAGTGATCTCGCCTCGCAGACGGCGGTTTTCCTTGGCCTGGAGCCACTCTCGCAGTTTCTCTCGGAAGATCTCGCGTTTGGTTGCCATAGTCATATGGCAACCACAGTAACCGAATTATGGGCTATCCAGTCTGAGTTCGGTAACAATATTTATGGGCTATAACGGGGTGATTGCCAAAAAGGTTGTTTCCCGCTAGACTAAAGGCCAGCTCTATATGTTTTTAGCCACCCATGCCACGGTCGGCGCCATTATCGGCCGCGCCGCGCCAAATCCGCTCCTCGCCTTTTTGGGCGGCTTTATTTCGCATTTCCTACTGGACATGATCCCCCACGGCGACGCCCATCTTTACGAAAACTATCGCAACCATCAAAAAGTTAAACGCGCGCTGGCCTATGTGACGCTCGACGCCGTCGTCACCGCTTATCTCATCCTCGGCATCCGCTCCGCACGCCAGTTTGATAACGGCGCCAACGTGACCGCCGGTATCATCGGCGGGCTGCTCCCCGACCTCATCATCGGCGTCTATAACCTAATCAAAGTGGAATGGCTGACCTGGTTCCACAACCTCCATTTTTTCTTCCATAATTTTTTCATCCGCCGCTGGCAGCGCGACATCGCTTTTTCTTACGGCCTGACCATGCAAATCGTCGTGCTGGCGCTGATGCAAACGCGGATTTAAACTTTTTGGTAGACCTTGATTGTTTTCCGCGCCGCTGCGGCCCACGAATAACGCTTGGCCCACACACGGCCGGCGAGCGTGAGTTGTCGGCGTTTTTTTGTTTTAGAAACCAGAGCAATGAGCCCCTCGGCAATTGAGGCGAGACTATTGGGTTTAACAAAAAACGCGTTCTGGCCGGCTACTTCGCGAAAAACCGGAATATCGGAAATCAGGACTGGCACCCCAAGAGCCATGGCCTCAACGACCGGCAGGCCAAACCCCTCCGCGAGCGAGGGAAAAACAAACCCTTGCGCCGAACGCATTAGAGGAAACTTGTCCTGATGCGCGACATAACCGATCTGCCGCACCGCGCCTTTGGTCTGGGCCGCCGCGGCGCGGATGGCCGCGAGTGCGCCAGCGCTTCGCCAACCCGGCGCGCCGGCGAGCAGGAGCGGCGTTTTACGGATGGCTGGAGACTGCCGCCAAGCATTAACATAGGCCTCGACCAATTTTTTGACGTTCTTCCGCGGCTCAATCGTGCCCAAAAAGAGCAGGTAGGGCTTGGTTAGCCGGTAGCGCCGCGCGAGATCGCTCCAGTCCACCGCGTCGTCCTCGGTAAAAATATCTTCAGTCAAGAGCGAGCCGCCGGCCGTGTCCACGCCCGGGTAAATTGTTTCAATTCTTCCGGTTGGAATCTGAAAACGCTTTTTGACCTCAGTCGCGGTTGCGGCGGAAACGGCGATAATCCGGCTGGCCGAACGAATCGTGCGCGGATAGGCGACCTTAACCGAAAAAAATTGTTTCGGGAACCACTCGGGGTGCGAGTAGATGGCCAAATCGTGGACCGTGACGACCGTCGGGATTTTGAGGGCGAGCGGCAGAATCCCGGCCGGCAAGTGAAAAACGTCCGGCTTCTTTTCCGCAATCGCCCCGGCCACAACCAGATGGCTGTAAGCGAGTGGTAGATATTTTTTGTATTCGCCAAAAGGAAAAAAAACTATTTCAGTCTTAGGCCGGCCGCCGGCAAAAGCTCGCGCCGCTTCCGCGGACAGGCGCCGGTCAAAAAAAAGGATGTAGTGGTTCTTTTTGTCCCGGGCCAAAATGTTTTTAACCAAAAAATAAACATAGTGGCCGACGCCAGCGCCCTCGCCGCAGCCGGGGTTTAAAATTGTCCGGCAATCAATACCTATCCTCATTTTCCTCCTGATTAATTCGCCGCCACGGCTCTGGTTTCCGGCCACTCGTAGGCGTCAAACGACCAAACCGCCAAAGTTTTGGCGTCGGCAAACCGACTGGCATTGGTCTCGCTCCCGAGCACCACGATGATAAAATCCCGGCCGGTCTCCTCTGACCGGACGGAAAGAGCCAAGTGATAACCGGTCTTCTCGCCGAGCGTGCCGGTCTTGCCGCCCAAGATGCGGTAGGGCGAGCTGTTCAAGGCGCTGACGAGGAGCAAGTCGGTAGAACGAATCGTTCTTTTTTTCTTTTTGGAATTTTGCGGAATAAAAGTATAGGACTTGGAGGTGACCGCCCGGACAATCGCCGGAGAACGAAAGGCCGCTTCCGAGAGCAGCGCTACGTCCCGACCGCTCCCCACATTTCGCTCGTCCAGTCCGGTCGGGTCGGCAAAATAAGCGGAGGACATTTTTAGCGCCGCCGCTTTGTCGTTCATCCGTTTAGTGAATTCTTCGGGCGAGACGCCGGTCGAGCGCGCCAGCGCGGCGGCGGCGGTATTGGACGAGCCGACCAAGGCGGTAAAAAAGAGGTCACGGCCGGTCACCGTCTCTCCGGGCACGAAATACTCCACTCCGCCGCCGCGCAAGTCCCCGGCCCGTATCGCGACCCTGGTGTTCCAGTCCAGCCGGAAGTCAAGGAAGACCAGCGCGGTCATGAGCTTGGTCAGCGAGGCAATCGGAAACAATCTCTCCGAGTCCTTCTCGTAGAGCAAAGCGCCGGTCGCGCGGTCCAAAACGAGCGCACCCCTAGCCGCGACCACTGGTCCGAGCTCGCGGACATCTCTAGAGAGCGGCTCCTGGACCCGGGCTCTCGCGAGCGGCAGACTGTTTAACCGGCTCGGCGGCGCGCGGAGAAAAGAATGGAAAGCCGCCGGCGAAAAATTGCCGACGCCGGTTTCCGCGGCCACGGGGGCGACTACGGAAAACGGAGTGAGTAGGGCTACCGCCCCAAACACCAGTAATTCTATGGAGAGCAATACTTGCATATTCGGCATTAACGCCCTAATTTGGTTGGTAATTTAGGTCGACATTTCACAATCGGATGGAAGTGGAGGAAGCCCGTAATCCAGCGAATGAGCGAATCGGGCGTCCGGCATCCGCGAG
>SCSU01000046.1 GCA_004299275.1 Patescibacteria group bacterium | reverse complement strand
ATCGCTCTCGCGGATGCCGGACGCCCGAATCGCTCATTCGCTGGATTACGGGCTTCCTCCACTTCCATCCGATTGTGAAATGTCGACCTAAATTACCAACCAAATTAGGGCGTTAATGCCCCAAATTCTAAGTCAACAATTTCGTAATTTCGTACACTTTCGTACTTTCGTAGCCAATCGCCTAAAACCCGATTTCGAAAATACGGTCCGCGGCCAAATTAGTCTCCAAACGATAGCGGTCATCGCCCCATTCTTTCGCATCTTCGGCCGGCGCGGCGCGCCCGAGCTTCTTACCAAAGCGCAAGTCCAGAGTCAACGGATAATCAGCCGCTCCGGATTGCTTTTGGACCAGCAAGGAATAACGGCCGGCCCTGATACTGTCAGCAAAGCTCTCCGGCAAAAGGTACTCAACAGTTAAAGTC
The DNA here is from genome assembly GCA_004299275.1 of Patescibacteria group bacterium. Classification (GTDB taxonomy): domain Bacteria; phylum Patescibacteriota; class Patescibacteriia; order 2-12-FULL-57-11; family 2-12-FULL-57-11; genus SCSU01. Next base: position 6,209 of record SCSU01000046.1, on the reverse strand, counting down.
CGGCTCTCGCCCGGCTCAATCGAGGTAAACATCCCGAAAACCGCCTTGCCTGATTCAGACATCACGTCCACCGGGCCGGGGAGCGCCTTCGGGTTCGCGAGTTTGTCGCCCAGGAGCTGACCCGAGGCGGCAACAAGCGACGAACCTGAGGGCGCGTAAAAACGGGTGTAGGTGCGGTAGCGGGTGGTGAAAGGCGTAAAATTGCCGGTGTTCTCATAGCGCACCGACACGATGGCTTTAAAGCGGCCCGCGGCGGCTGGTTCGAGCGTGTAGTCAATCCGGCGCTTCATCACGGCGTCGGTCTTGAGCGCGCCGAGGTTAGCGTCGGCGACCAGCAGGTAATCGCCCGGCGAATCCTCTACCCGTCCGCCCCAGTGCTGCTGCTCAAAAAATTTCTGCAGCGCGGAGTCGCGAGAATAAAACAGAATGTGTTTTTCTTTCAAATTTTCGGCGAGGAGCGCAGCGATTTCGCCGGCTCGCCGCGCCGGCAGAGCCGAAATCCGCCGCACGACCTCGCCGAGGAGGTCAGCCAAAATCTTTTTGCGTTCCGACTTGGGTTTGCCCGTTTCCAAATACGCGAGTTCCACTTGGTATTCCAGCCGGTCGGTCAAATTGTCGGCGGTAAAAGTGACGCCGGAAACCGCGATCGGCCCCAGAATCTTGAGCAGGTCCTCGGCCACGTCCGGAGTAACGACAATCACACCGTCAAACTTCGCCGCCGGTAAGCCGGCAAACCGCGCCTCCTCCTCGTACAAAGTCAGGGCGGCCTCCCCGGCGGCGGCGAAATCCGGCGACCAGTTGGCGTCGCGCAAATACCATTTTTTGATTCCCAAAAAACGCGCTATCGGTTCCGGCGATTCGCGGACGACTTTGGCCGCCGCCCGATAGTCCAGATTGTAGATGTCGTCGGACAGGAGCGAGACAATTTCGCCGTCCGCGAGCGAGAGTGTTCCGTAATAGCCCAAAAAACCGGCCGAGGGTCTAAGCTCGTTGTTGTTGGCCAGGAAAAAAAGATAATTTTTTGACTGGGGATAGCCGGCGAGTTCCGGCAGTACGCTGAGGAACGGCCCAAACGAAGCGATGACCTCGTTGGCTTGCTCAAGCTTCGCGCTCATGAGCGCTGACATTTTTTGGAGCGAGGGCAAAAGAGTCTTTTGGTATTGGCTGATGTAGGCGACTTCCCGCTTGGCCTCGGCCAGCCGCTCGCTGATTTTTTTTACCGCCTCGGCCGAGGAAAGCAATTTTTGGAGAATCGCCCTTTTCTCCTCGCGGCTTAAATTGGCCAAGGTTGATTCGCCCTGCGCGAGGTCGGCGACCGAAGAGCTAAGGCGCCCGGTCGGCTCCAGGACATCTTCAACAAGCGCGAGCGTCTCGCCGACGGCCGCGAGCGTCGGCGCGGCGGCGCTCATGAGTCGGTGGGCAGAACTCACTTGATTGCCAACCCAAGGTAGCGGCGTAAATATCCGCCAGGGCGTAAACCAGGCACTCGCGCGGCGCGTATCAATCTCGGCAGTTTTTACCGCCGCGCGCGCGTCGGCGAGCGCCAGCGATTCAGCCGCGGCAAGCGCGAGATTAAAATTTTGCCGAGCTTCTTTTAGATACCAAGCGGTCGCTCCGGCCGAAACCGCGAACGGCACGACGACTAAAGCAATGCCGAGCGCGATAAAAAACGCTTTTCGACCGAAAAATGTAAAAAACCGCCGGCGGACGATGCCACAGGCCGCGGTAAGCAAAGGAACCCTGGCGGACGGAAATGCCGGCGCGCGCCCGTCCGGCAGGAGCGGCGGCGGTTCGTGTTCTTTGGGCTGAAGATGAGGAATGGGCACAAGAAGTGAGTCGTGAGCCACCGCCTCTGGCGGGGTCCCGCCAAAGGCGGGGTAGTTAGTAGTGAGTAGAATAAATTTTTATCCAACTTCTAACTTTCGACTTCTAACTTCTAATTCTAGGATTTTCTTTTCCCTGATACTTCCTAAAATAATGAAAGGCGCTTTTTAAGTGAACCCGCGCCATGGGGTTGCGGAGGAGTTCCAGCACGCCGCCGATCGAAGCCCGCTCGTGGAAATGCACCATGACCGAACCGGGGTAATAAACCACGCGCCAGCCCTTTTCCCAAAACCGGCGGCACCAGTCAGTGTCGTCGAAATAAAGAAAAAACGATTCATCCAGCGGACCGACTTCTTCCACCGCCTGTCGCCGCGCGCAAAGCGCCCCGCCCAGGAGCCAGTCCACCTCGCGCTCGCTCTGATGGTCAAAATCTTCCATCAAAAAATCGGCCAGGGCGCGCCGCGCCGGCGGCAGAGCGCCGAGAATCGTGCGACGGTAAACCGGAATCGCCGGCGTGTGGAAGCGGTAGCAGGAGGGCTGGACCGAACCGTCGGGGTTCGTGAGGCGCGGGCCCGCCAGCCCGACCGCGGGATGGGCGTCCAGATAAGAGACCAGCGCCTCAAGCGACCCGGGCCAAATCAGGATGTCGGGGTTCATAATCATTACATAACGACCCACCGCGTACTTCAACCCCAGATTATTGCCGCCGGCGTAGCCCAGGTTGCGCTCGGCGCGGATGAGCCGCGCTTCTGGGAATTCGCTGAGCGTCATTTCGGCCGAGCCGTCGGTGGAGGCGTTGTCCACGACCACCGTCTCCAGCGCGAGGCGCGGTGAGGCAAGCCGAATGCCGCGCAAGCACTCCTTAAGGAGATTCTTGGTGTTGTAATTCAAGATGATGACGGAGAGTTCCATGGTTTTATCGGGTAGTGAGTTGTGCGTCGTGAGTAGTGAGTAGTCTACCGCACTGGAATTTTCCGCGACTCAAAAATCGCGCGGCGTTTACGGAACATCATCGGCAGGCTGGCGAAGGTTTCGGGCAAAACGGCAAGCGTCCGCGGTTCGACAAACGCCAAATAAAACAACTTAAAAACTTCCCGAGCGATGATAAGCGGACTGTAGCGCAAAAAAACCAGCCAGTCGAGGTTTTTGGCCAAGAGCCAAAAGTGGTTGCGATAGGAAAGCCGATTGACCAAATCGGATTTGATTCGCCGTTCGCGCCAAGCAATTTTTAACCCCCGCTTCTCGCTCCCGTAAGCGGCGCGCAAGTGATAAGCCCGCGCCTCGGGCACGTGCCAAGCTCGCCAGCCGAGCCGCCGGAGCCGCCAAGCGAGATCAATGTCCTCTTTGTAAGCGAAAAACCGCTCGTCAAAATATTCGCCGGAAACACTGTAAATATCCTCCAAAGCGGACAGCCGGTAGCAAGCCAGCGCGCCGGAGACGCCAAAAATCTCCCCGGCTCGCTCAAATTGACCGCGGTCTTCCTCGCCGGCGCCGCGGTCAGTCGCCCGGCCACTCGCCGAGACGCAGAGTCCGGTCGTGTCAAAAGTGTTTGTCTGCACATAATCCAGTAGTTCGCCGTCACGGCTCTCTCGGAGCCGATAAACCGAGCCGACCAAACTCGCGACTTTGTACTCGAAGTCAGCGGCGAGGAGCAATTTTTCCAAATAATCTGGAGCTAAAACGACATCCGGATTCATCACTAAAATAAAAGTGTCGGGGCTCGGGCCGCCCAGGCGCGCGTAACGCGAACGCGCGAGCTCGATGGCTTGATTATGCGCGCGGGCAAAACCCAGGTTGTTGAAGTTCCGGAGCGTGATGACTTGCGGATATTTTTCGCGGATGAAATCAATCGTGCCATCAACCGAGCCGTTGTCCACCGCGATGATGGAAAAATTCTTAAAGGTCTGTGCCGCCAAACTCTCGAGCGCCGCATCTAAAAAATGGCGGCTGTTCCAAGTGACAATGTGGATGGAAACTCGAGGCATAACTAGGGAGTGAGTAGTTAGTCGTGAGTAGTGAGTAGTAAAAGACAGGCTTTCTACTCACGACTTTCTACTCACGGCTCACTAACTTACCGCTGGCGCCAGCTCTGTCCGCCGCTTAACGCTCACGTTAAACCCCAGATACTTCCCGAGCATGAGCCGCGTCTGCGCGTCGAGCGCCGGAATAGAACCGAACAGCACGAAAGTTATCGGCAAGAGCAGCCACTGGAGCGCCATAAACAAAAACCCCCGCCTGCCCGAGCGCTCCGGACGCGGCGGCAGCAGGGTGAATGAAAATAACGCCGAGACCAAAACGCCGATCATGGCCAGACGCATCAGCCACTCCAAGGCAAACGGCGCCTCGTTGACCAATGCCAAATCGCTTTGGGCGCGGCTCGCGGCGTAAAGCGGCAAACGCCCCAAAAGAAACATGATAATCGGCGCCGTCGCCCAGGAAAATCGTCCCTCCCACTCGCGCCAGAGAACCCGGAGCCGGAGCGCTCTCGGCGAGCGGCGATCGGCGGCAAAGTGCCAGGCCAGATACGGGAAGTGCTCCACGCCCCAAGCCCAGCGCCGCACCTGTTTATAGAGCTGGCGCAAACTCTGCCAGTGTTCGCCCACGCCCACCGTGTCCATCGAAACGGGCAGGTACATCGGCACCACGCGGTAGCGGCCGTGATAATGCCGCAGGCACTGGAAAAAAATCCGCGAGTCCTCGGAGACCACGTCCGTCTCCCAAAACCCGACATCGGCGAGCGCGCGGAAAGGCATGGAGTGTGAAGAAAAAGTTACGATGTTGTCGCGCCGCGCCAGTTCGGCCATCAGCCAAAAAGTCGTGCCGAAAGCCGCCACCCGGACCGCCGCCGGCGAATCCCAAATGTTGTTGGCGTAAAGCGCAATCGGCTGGTAACTGGCTCGGAGCGGTTCGGGTTGCGTTAAATATAGCCAGGAGAGATAAGCGAAATACTGCGGGTGGACGATGGTGTCTACGTCAAAAGCCGAGGCCACGACCCGCTCGTAGGCAATGCCGCGGCGGTCCAAGTATTCCTGGACCAGGCGGCCGGCCCAATTCAGATTTGAACCCTTGCCGGGAATCTCTCCGGAGAGTCCGGAGGGGTGCAGAGTGACCAGCAGTTCGCCAAATTTGCCGTCGAATTCCCGCGAGAGCAGCTCCGCGTTTTTTAAAAAACGGTCGCCGTCGCGCTCTTCCCCGGCCAAAACGACAATCAGCTGGTTTTGAGGGTAGCGGACCGCGGCCAGACTCCGGAGCGTGGCGCGAATCACCGCGAGCTCTTCGGTATAAGTCGGCAGAAAGATAACGTGGCGGAGTTCGCCGGCGCGCGGCAAATTTTGAAGTCGTGCTTCCCAATCAACCGCGGCGGTCCGGCGGTACTTGCACCAGGCGATAACCAGATAATAGACAAAAAGCAAAACGCGCAAAAACCAAAAGAGGTCAAAGAGCAGGATAAAAACAATGGCGAAAACAGGCGCGGTAAAGGAAAGAACAACGGCTAAAATGAGCGCCAGCCAAACGGTGGCGCCGGGAAAAATCTCGAGCAGACGATAAAGAGGATGGTGACGGTAGGACATTGAGTCAGTGAGCCACCGCCTTTGGCGGGGTCCCGCCATAGGCGGGATCGTGAGTAGTGAGTCGTGAGTAGAACTTAATACTACGTTCTATGTTCTACGTACTAATGCTCACTACTCACTTAGTTATGTTCGGTTTGCCGCTGTAGGCGGGTACCACCGAGGAGCGGCCGGACCTAAGCAGCGCGAAAATTTCGCGGCTCTGGGGTTTGGATTTTAGCGGGCGCCAGCGCGCGGCGGCCGGAACTCTCCAGGCAAAAGCCAAGGTGTTGCCGATAACGGCCAAGGCGCGGCTTTCCGAAAAACGCTCCGGCCGTCCGAGGAGAACAATGCCGGCCGGACGTCTGGCTTTCCCTAAGAGTTCCGAAATCGCGGCCAGCAGATTTTCGCGGCCGCTAACCCGGCTCCAAAAAATTTTTCGGCCGACCAAAGCCACTTCAGTCCCCGCCGCGCTGATAGCCACGAGCAAAACCGCCGCTGATTTGCCGTCACTCATACATGCGTTTCGCTCCCGGTGTTCACCAAAACGATGTTCTTGCCTTCCAAAATTTCGTAGAGGAAACGGTCGGTGACTTCCTTGCGGTACTTGAACTCGCGCGGCGAGAACAGAGTGTAGTTGACCTCGTGGCCGAACTCCCGCTCGCAGTCGCGCACCACGTCTTTCAGAACCTTGCGGTTCAGCGCACCGACCACCAGCATATCCGTCGGCGCCGCGCGATTGCCGACAAACCGGCCGGTCAAAATGAGCAGCATGATATTGCCCGCCGTCCGGAGCCGCCGCGCCAAATCCTCGCGCGCCAAAAGGTCGGCTTTAAG
>SCSU01000045.1 GCA_004299275.1 Patescibacteria group bacterium | reverse complement strand
CGCGAGGGCCCCCCGCCGGCTTTAAGCCCGGCGAGGAGGTGGAGATTGGTTTTAAGTTCGTTTTTTAACATATAAAAAATTGGATTCCCGTAGGAAACCCAATCTTGGCTCATTCCCTTTTCTTTTCCTTATGTCCTCTACTCATTAGACGTCAAAAGTGCCCGGAGCGTTTCAAGCGAACGGTGGAGGATTACCCTGACCGCGCCGCTGCTTTTACCCAATACCGGCGCGATTTCAGTTGGAGTCAGACCATCTAAATAGCGCATAATTAGCGCTTCGCGGTACTCGTCTTTAAGGAGTTTTAACGCTGACAACACCTGGGATAACTCGGCTGTTTTCTCCAATTTAGCCAGGGCTTTGACATCCGGCAGGACCGAAAGGGTCTCTTCGTCAAGCTCAGCAACCGGCTTTTTCCCCTGACTGCGGTAGTAATCAGCCACCAAATTCCTGGCAATTCCGTAGGTTAGAGCGTTAAAATTCCTGACTGGCTTACCCTGTTCCAGATGCTGCCAGAGCTTTAAAAATGTCTCGGAGGTCAGGTCCTGGGCTTCCTCGGCCGAAGGCACTTTAAAGAAGATAAAGCGGTAAATCCGCTGAACATAGGCGTCATAAAGCCGGCCAAACGCACCGGCATCCCGTTTGACGCGGATGCGGTACAAAAGCAGTTTTTCCCGCAATGACTGGACGGTATTCGGCATTGAATAATGACAGAAAAATCAGACCGAAAATCTCGGCCTACATTAAACTCCAACCTCTAACCTCCCACCACTAACCTCTAATTGTGGTGAGTATAGGGGTTTATCCGCAAAAACACAAAACTGGTATCAAGGCCTGACCTTGTAAGGTCAGGCCTTGAGAGGTCTGACCTTGATAAAAATACCCCTGTTTGTGTACACTAGTGTATACAAACAGCCTATTGAACACGGACCTTGAAGGTCTGTAAAATATGCCTGCAGATAATATTATTCGTATCTCAGTTTCCGAAGCCGCTCGGCTTTTTGGCATATCTCATTTGACCGTGAGACGCGCAATTAAAGACGGGGAAGTAACCTATATTGTTGTCCACAACCGCTATAAAATCTCTTTCGAAAGCTTGGCCCGCTGGGCGCAAAAAACCGCCACGGTGCGCAACAAACTGGCGAGCCGCGGTATCGGGCAATTCGTGGAAGCCTGGAAAATAAGGAACACCCTCTACACGCCGAATCCAAAGATGTTTAAAGACAAAAAGTAGCCTATCTGGAACATTCCTCCTTTCTTAAAGGAGGTGGCGAGTTTGCTCGCCGTCGCGTAGCCGCTATGGCGGAGCACGGCGAGCCGGAGGATTTCGGGGGCTGATTAATTTACTTCCCGAGCGAAGGTCCTCCGATGTAACGTCGGATGACCGAAGTCGAGGGACTACCTTTCGAAGGTAAAATTTCCCGGTATAAGTCCTCCGTCTCTTCCGCAATCTTGCTCCAACAAAAATTTTTTACCGCCCACGAGCGGGTTTGGCGAACCATCTTTTTGACCCGGCGCCCCCGGACGCAGAGTTTTCGCAATTCTCTGGCCAGACCGTCCGGAACATCTGCGGAAAAATTCCAGCCGTGTTCGCCGACCAGTTCCATGTGTTCGGGAATGTCCGACGCCAAAACCGGCGCGCCGAAAGACATGGCTTCGAGCACGACCAGCGGCAGCCCTTCGGAAACTGAAGCGTGGACAAAAACCCGCGCGTAGCGGTAAAGCGAAGCCAATTGGTCACCATCTTTCACGCCCAAAAGCCGGGCGCGCGAAAGCCGGCCGGCAAAATTGCGGATTTCATCAATGTAAGAGTCGCCGGGGGCCGAACCGCCCACGAGCACCAGCTCGTAGCCGCTCATGCTCGGCAATTGTGAAAGTTTTTCCCAAGCGCGGAGAACTGTGTGCACCCCTTTGTGGCGGACAAAACGGGTTACCACGAGGATGAAGCCCCCGGGCCGGAGCCCCATTTGCGCGATTAACCGGCGGCTTGGTTTACCGATGGCCGAAACGCCGTTCGGGATGTAGCGCACCCGCGAACGGTAAAGATTTTCCGCGTAATGCTCCAGCGTGCGGGAAACGGCGATGGTCTCATGCGCCGCCCGGCAGGCGATAAATTCCCCGAGTGTCAAAAAAAATCTCGCGACTATCCCCCATTTCTCATGCCGCCGGTCAATGCAGTGGAAAGTGACTACGACGCGCTTCGACGGCGCAAACAGGCGCGGCAGCCAGGAGAGCAGCGCCGGTCCGACGCCATGATAATGGAGCACGTCGGCGCCGGAACGCATGGCATGCAAGGTGGCGCGAAAAGTGTGGGTGATGGCGTCAAGATGTTTAGTCCGAATTGAAGATAGGACAATCAGCTTTACGCCGCGCCAATTCCGCCGGGATGGCCGGCAATACCACGCCCGGGTATAAACCGTCACCTCAATCCCGCGTCGAACCAGACAGGCGGAAAGCTCTTCCACGTGCCTCTCAATCCCGCCGATAGTGGCGGGAATGCCCTTTTGTCCGATCATGGCGACCTGCATAAAGCCCGATTTTGGCTGTTTTGCCTGGTTAATTTAACCGAAAAAAATACCAAAAAACGCCGCTTTTGTCAACCCCTCGTCCTCTTTCAGGTCAAATGCGACATAGCGAATTCTTTCGGGGTTTGCATGTTGAGGGAAAGATGCGGTCGTTCGTTCAAGTAATACGCAAGGAATTGGTCGAGCCGCTTTTGGAGTT
>SCSU01000044.1 GCA_004299275.1 Patescibacteria group bacterium | reverse complement strand
AATCGTCCTTTACGGCGGCTTCCTCTGGATGACCGCAGCCGGCAACGAGGAGCGCGTGGAAAAAGCCAAAAAGCTCATCATCGCCGGCATCATCGGCATGGCCATTATTCTCTCGGCCTATGCCATCGCCCGTTTCGTGGTCTCGAGTTTAGTGAACGCCACGAGCGGCGTTTAGGTTCGATAAAAAATATCGAAATTCGAAAACGGTTTTCGAACGGCCCGAGCATGAAGGGCCCGGCTCTCGGGAGAGAGTCGCGCGGGGTCGAAAAAAAATCGACGCCGCGCGATTCTCTCCCGCCATGAATCTGCATACTACATTAGTCAAGACCGCGTTCGCCGCCGCGACCTTCGCCGCCGGTGTTTTAGGCGTCCTCCCGGCTAACGCCCAAGGCGTCCAGGAGGGGCTCCAGAAAACCGCAACCGCCGCCTTTGGCGCCGCGCCGACAGTCACCGACCCGGCAATCATCATCGGCAATGTGATTAAGGCGGCGCTCGGGCTCGTCAGCGTAATTTTTTTCGCCTTCGTGATTTACGGCGGTTTTCTCTGGATGACCGCCGGCGGCAACGAACAGCAAATCGAGAAAGCCCGCAAACTGGTGGTCAACGCGACCATCGGCATCATCATTATCGCCGCCGGCTACGCCATCACCACCTTTGTAGTCAACAACATCGTCGCGGCCACGCAAAAAGTCATCTGATTATGCGCCTCAAAAATCTCTTTTGGTCAGCCGCCTTGTTTTTACCTGCGCAACTGCTCGCCGCCGCGCCCGAAACGCCGACCGGCGGCAAAGACGTGCTCGGTCAAGGCAAGCTCCAAACTGTCGGCAAGAGCATCTACCCCAGCGAACCCCTGCCGCTTGAGACGATTGTCGCCGGATTAATCCAAACCTTCCTCGGCCTCATCGGCATTGTTTTCTTGGGCCTCACCATCTACGGCGGTTACCTCTGGCTCATGGCGCGCGGCAACGAACAGCAGGTGGAAAAAGCCAAGGAGACGATTAAAGCCGGAGTGATTGGCCTGGCCATCATCCTCGGCGCCTACGCCATCACTACTTTTATCACGACCTACGTAATCAAGGCCGTGAGCGGGACAGTATGAGCGTGCTCGGACGCGAATTGGCGGTAACGGGTTTTCAAAAGCTTCAGGAGTCGTTGGGTAATGTCGGCGAAAAGGCCTTTGGCACCAAAACCCCGACCCCGCTCCCGATTGTCGTCGGCCAGCTCATTAAGACCTTTATCGCCCTCTTGGCCGTTATTTTTTTAGGCCTCACCATTTACGGCGGCTATCTCTGGCTCACGGCCCGCGGCAATGAGCAGATGGTGGAAAAAGCCAAGGAGACGATTAAAGCCGGGGTCATCGGTTTGATTATCATCTTAAGCGCCTACGCCATCGCGACTTACGTGGTCGGCGCGCTGGTCGGGGCGGCGTTCAAGGTTTAAATGCCATCTCGACCGAAGCGGAGAGAACTTCAATTCAACAATCGACAAAGAATAGAAGATCCCTCGACTCCGCTCGGGATGACAGTGATATATCAGCCATCTCGTCAATCAATTTCATGCGCAAAAAATTTTTTCTCCTGACCACGATTGCCGCCTTTTTGCCCGTTCTGGTTTTGGCGGCTGCACCAACACAACAAACTCTGCCCGTGGGCCCGCAAAGCACGCCCGGCTTAATTAACCAATTCTTGACCCAAACCGGGGAACAGGGCGCGGGCTACAGCCCGGCGGCCAAAACCAGCCCGCTGGCCATTGTTTTTGCGGCTATCCGGACATTCCTCGCGCTCTTGGGCATCGTCTTTACCGTGCTCCTGCTCTACGGCGGCTATATGTGGATGATGGCCAAGGGCAACGAACAGATGGTGGAAAAAGCCAAAGAGACGATTACCCGGGCGGTGATTGGGCTCATCATTATCGTTAGCAGTTTGGCTATCACCCAATATGTTTTTTACGGTCTGGCCGCGGGCAAAGCGCCGCTCCCCGGAGCCGTGCCGACCAATGTGGATGTCATCAACTACAACGCCAACGCCACAAAATCCTGGTCGCCATGGTAGCATTCGCGTTGATTCGCAATTCGTGACGATTCGTAATTCGTATTTTCGTATTGTATTCGTACTTTCGTAGCCTAAATAATAAAAAAAATGCCCGGATACCTCTGACGAGGTACCCGGGCTTTTTCGGCTTTCACCCGCTGGCGAGCCAGCGGATTTTAGTCCGAATTCACAGCGGTCGGGTGGGGAGCGGTGGCGCCGGCCGGAAGACCCGGAACGGCAGCTCCAAGCTGTCCATTCCCGGGCCGCTCCGCGCCTTGCCGTCCGCGAGCTCGAGCGCGAGCGTGGCGTACTCGCCGAGCCGCGGCGCGCCGGCGACGGTGTCCGGCAGGACTGCGTAGCGCCAGCAGCGCGCCTTGACGGCGTGTAAGCTGGAGCTCGGGTAATGGGGCACGATGCGGCCGTCGGGCTCCATCACCCGGTCGAACCGGATGTAGCCCTCGTCCCCGGCCGGCAGGACCGAAGCGCGAAGCCCGCCGAAAACGGCGAGACCCGTGCCCGGCGGCACCGGCACCGAAGAAGGCCGGTTGGCCCCGTCGGTCCACCACACGGGCATCCCGTCCACCACCACCTCCATGTTGCAGAAGGGGGCGTGGTCGTGCTGCTCCTCGCTCCACTCCTGCGGCGTCCGCGTGATGCGGAAGCCGATGGAGGGGTTCCAGCCGGTGGGTACGGCCGCGCCGATGCGGCCGATGAACATCCGGCCGCGCGGCGCGAACGGCGGAGGCGGCGGAGGCGGTGCCATGTGGGCGCCGCCGCTCGTCTCCTCCTCGTCCTCCTTGATGCGGAGGCCGGGGAGGAGCTTGCCCTGCTTGGCACACTCCTCGCGGGCGAGCGCGTCCGTCTTGCCCTCGTCCCTCTTGGTCTGGAGGCACTCGGCGAGCAGCTTGATCGAGACCGTCCGCGCTCGCTCCTGCTCGAGCTCCTTCTGGTGGTTCTCCTTGCAGGCGGTGAGCAACTTCACGACCTCGGCGTCCGAGGGGTCCTTGCCGCCCGCGATGGCCTTGGCCACGCAAGCGGCCGCCGTGTCCTGCTGTTCCCGCGCGGCGTTCGCCGCCTGCCAGTACTGGCCAGCGACGATCGCCGTGGCGATCGGGTCTGGCCGTACGGCGGGCGGCGGGACTTGGGGCGGGAGCGGCTCGCGGGCGCAGGAGCAAGCGAACACCGCCGCGAGAAGCGCAACGAAAACGAACAACTTGTTCATGACGAACCTCCTCTCTTGGTTGGGCGTTCACTTCTTGCCGGTCGCCGGAGCGGCCGACGGTTTCTTGTCTCTCGCTGACACCGCGAGCGCGTCGATGTTGGTCTCGAGCGCCCGCTGGCGTTCCTTCACCGCCCGCAAGTCCGCCTTGACGGTCTTGTCCGTTGCCGCGGCGCCGGGCTGGGGGCTCGCGAAGTGGGCGCCGAAAGCGCCGGCAAGCGCCCCGGGCAAGAGGATGTCCGAGACACCGGGCATGTACCCGTAGCCGTAACCGTACCCGTAGCCCATGAAGGGCGGGTAGCCGTTCCGGTCCAGGATCTCGCGGGCGTGGGCTTGGTTCGCCGCCGCCGTGCAGGCCTCGTGCTGGCGCCGCGTGTACTCGTCGGCGCCGGCGAGGAGCTTGTTGCAGGTCGCGAGGCGGTCCGCAAGCGACATCCGCTCGTGGAAGTAGGCCACGCTCTGCCTCTGCCGTTCGTCGGCCGAGGCGAATGCGAGCGCCCCGCGGCCCTCGGCGTCGCGCACCGTGGCCTCGGCTCCAGCCGAGGCGGTCAGGTACTCGCTCGCGCCCGAGCTCGAGAAAGCCAGGGCGCTCGTCGCGTACCGGCTCCCGGACGCGGACTGTTGACCGTAAGTCGAACAGCCGGCCGTAGCCAACGCGAACCAAATCAACTTCTTCATGACGATGCCTTTCTGCTCCTCACGGAGCTATTGTTTTTCCTCCGACAAATGCCGGAGGGGCCGGCGAGGTTTCTACCGGCCGGTTGCCCAACAGGAGATCCAATCTCCTGCGGGAGATTGGATCTCCAAACTGTTGGGTAACCAGCCGTAAAACAGCCAGCCGCTTTCAAAGAACAACGCGCAAATATACCCCATTTTGGGCTTTTTGTCAATGGCCCTAGGTCGGGTATTAGAAAGCAAATTTTACAGGGTACAAGGAGTTTTTAAGGAAGGTTAGCACTGAATTGAACAATTCTGGTTTGGAGAATCTTGCTTCGAATTCCGCAACAGTTCTGGCGAACTTC
>SCSU01000043.1 GCA_004299275.1 Patescibacteria group bacterium | reverse complement strand
GGCCTCGTTCGCGGTGTAGTGTTTCATACACCGCGAACCATGCCCGCAAATACTCGGATTGTCCCATCAATCAGCTACGTTTCATGGTTGGTCACCAACCAAAATGTGGCGTATATCCCGAATATCCAATCGATATAAAAAAGCGGCATTGCTGCCGCAGAGGCGAAGGTGTGCCCGGGCCCGTCAGACCGAGGGCGGTGCGAGCTTGAGCCGGCGGAGCACCTCGGCGCGCAGGGCAAAGCGGCGCCATGTCCAATCTGGACTCTCGTGGTCCAGCTTGGACTCGACCGCATGCTGGAACTCCTCAAGGAGTTTGGCCGGCGCGAGGCCGCGGATCAGTTTTTTCTCTTGCTTCTTCCATTCCTTGTCTGATTGCGGCTCGGCCTGAAAACTGCAACAAGAACGGCGCATGGTTCACCTCGTTTCCTCCCGAGATCCAATCTCGGGAGATTGGATCTCGGCTGGAGGCCACGGCGGGGATCGGACCCGCGAATAGCGGTTTTGCAGACCGCCGCGTTAACCAACTTCGCCACGTGGCCACGGGCCGAATGTTAACAGAGAAGCGTCCCGCGCGGAAGAGTAGGAGTATACTGTTGTTATTCCGCTTAACCATTGCAAAAATCCTGATTTGGGCGCAAAATCCGGCGAACTATCCTTGGTACCATCTGCGATTTGCCATTTGCTAACAAACCATGCCCATCCCGCATCTCCAAATAAAAAAACCTGACCGCGAAACTTTCCGCCGCGCGGCGGAAACCTCCAAACGCCGCTTGCGCCTTTTTTTCCGGCGCAACTTCACCGGCCCGCGGCTCCGGACGCTCCTCGGCATTTCGCTCCTCGCCGGCGTGCTCTCGGTCGTGGTCGGCGGCATCGCCTTGGCCATGCTCTTTGCCTGGGTCAGCCGCGCCCTGCCCGACCCGGCCAATCTGGCCAGCCGCCAAGTGGCGCAGTCCACCAAAATTTTTGACCGCGAAGGCAAAGAACTGCTTTACGAAATCCACGGCGAAGAAAAACGGACAATCATCAAATTGAGCGACGTGCCCGAAACCGTTAAACAAGCGACCATCGCCATCGAAGACAAGGCCTTCTACGAACACAAGGGCTTCCGGGTGACTTCGCTCATCCGCGCGATCCTCGTCAACTTAATCAAAGGCCGCCGGGCGCAAGGCGGCTCGACCATCACTCAGCAGCTGGTCAAAAACGCGATTTTGACCGGCGAAAAAACTTTTGCCCGCAAATTCAAAGAACTCATTCTGGCCTACGAAATCGAGCGGCGCTTTTCCAAAGACCAAATTTTGGAACTCTACTTCAATCAAATTCCCTACGGCGCGAACGCCTACGGGATTGAGGCCGCGGCCCAAACCTATTTCGGCCAATCGGCGCGCGAGCTAGACCTTTTGGAGTCCGCGCTCCTCGCCGCCCTGCCCAAGGCGCCGACCTACTACTCGCCCTACGGCACGCACCGCGACGAACTGCTCCGGCGGACCCGCCTCGTGCTTGACCGCATGGCCGAAGAGGGTTTTATCGGCAAAGGAGAAGCGGAATCAGCCAAGAACTCCGGACTACTCGGCCGGGTCAAGGAGCGCCGCGAAGCGATTAAGGCGCCGCACTTTGTTTTTTACGTGCGCGAACTTTTGACCGAGCGCTACGGCGAAAAAATGGTGGAGCAGGGCGGGCTTAAAGTACTCACCACGCTGGATTGGAAAAAACAGCAAGCCGCTGAGCAGGCCGTCGCTGATGGAATAAAAAAAGTGGAAGATGCCGGCGGCGGGAACGCGGCGCTCGTAGCGTTGAACCCCCAAAACGGCGAAATCCTGGCCATGGTCGGCTCGCGCGACTACTTTGACGCCGAACACGACGGCGCGGTCAATGTCACTCTGCGTCCGCGCCAGCCGGGTTCTTCTTTTAAGCCCGTGGTCTATGCCGCCGGACTCGAAAAGGGCTACACGCCGGGCACGGTGTTAGACGACGTGGACACAATTTTTAATTCCGACGGCCGCGAGTATCATCCCCGCGACTACGACCTAAAGGAACGCGGGCTGGTCACCGCGCGGCAAGCCTTGGCCGGCTCGCTCAACATTCCGGCGGTGCAGATGCTCTACCTGACCGGAGTCGGTCGCGTGCTCGACTTTGCCGAGCGGCTCGGCTACACCACGCTCGCCGACCGCTCGCGCTTCGGACTGGCTTTAGTTTTGGGCGGCGCCGAAGTCAAACCGTTGGAGCACGCCGCGGCTTTTGCCGCCTTTGCCGCCGACGGGCTTTACCGCCGGCCGGAAGCCGTTCTCCGCGTTGAATACCAAAACGGAACGGTTTTAGACGAACGGCAACCCGACGCGGGGACGCGCGTCATGGACAGCGAGATCGCCCGCAACATTTCGGACATGCTCTCGGACAACGCGGCGCGCGCCTTTATCTTCGGCGGCCGCAATTTTCTGACGCTCCCCGGCCGGACGGTCGCGGCCAAAACCGGCACGACCAACGACTTCCGCGACGCCTGGACCGCGGGCTACACGCCCTCGCTCGCGGCCGTAGTCTGGGCCGGAAACAACGATAATAAGGAAATGAAGCGCGGCGCCGACGGCAGCCAAATCGCGGCGCCGATCTGGCAGCAGTTTATGAAAGAGGCCCTCAAAGAAACGCCGGTCGAGGGTTTTGCTAAACCCGCGCCGATAACGACCGGCAAACCGGCGCTCGACGGCAAAACCGACCTTTTAGGCGCCGTCAAAATTGACCGCGCCACCGGACTTTTGGCCACCGAACTCACGCCGCCGTCTTTTGTAGTGGAGAAAACTTTCTCCGACGCTCACACTATTTTGCACTACGTGGATAAAGAAAATCCGCGCGCTCCGGCGCCCGAAAATCCGCAAAACGACCCGGAATACAATCGTTGGGAAACGGCGCTTCAGGAATGGATAAAGAAAAATACCAGTTCCACACCGGAAAAATTTACGCCGCCGACCGGGACGGACAATATTCATACCGAAGCCAATCGGCCGACGATCAGCATAATCTCGCCAGCCGAAAACAGTGTGATTAACAGCCGCGTGCTGGAGGTGGCGGCGAACGCCAGCGCGCCACGCGGGGTCAACCGCGTGGAGTATCGGATTGACGGAGCGCTCATCGGGGTTGCCGCACTCGCGCCCTTTGGCGGAACTTTCCCCCTGCCGGGGAAAATCGGCGTCGGCTTCCACACGCTGGAGGCGCGGGCGTTAGACGACGTGGATAACGCCGCTTCGGCTCAGGTTCAAATCAATGTCACCGCGCCGCCGCCGGACGGCACGGTTTTTTGGGCCTCGCCCTCCGCCGGCGCCGTGCTCACCAAAAACTCCTTTCCTCTGATGCTTTCGGCCTCGCTCGCAAGCGGCAATGATTTCAAGCAAGCTAATTTTGTGGTTGTCTCGGCTGACGGCGCTTACCGCCACACTGCCGGCACGGTCAGCAACCCGGGCGGCAATTTGATGGTCGCCAAATGGCTCCTGCCGCCAGCACCCGGGAGCTATTATTTGCGTTTAGAACTCACTCGAGCCGATGGCGCTACTCTGACTTCCCCAGAAATTATTCCGGTGTCAGTGCAGTGAACGACGAGTGCCTAGCGCATAGAACACAGAACTCCCTACTATCTTCTACGTTCTACATACTCACTCCTCTTCGGCTCCTTGACTCCCGGGCCAACTCAAACTATTCTGCTTTTCCAAGGAGAAGAAGATGGAGAGCGACAAGCAAAACAGTGCGGCGGCGCCCCGCTGGCGAGCGGTGGTCAAAGCCGTCTCCGAGTTCTTTCACGTTCCGGTCGAGGAAATCCGCGGGCGTTCGCGCCAAGGCGACATAGCCGAAGCCCGGCACATGGCCATGTTCCTGATGCGGGAGGACTGTCAGACCTCCCTGCCGCGGATCGGCGGCTATTTTGGCCGCGACCACTCCACGGTCCTCTACGCCGTGCAGAAAGTCGCCGGCAATCTCGCGAGGGACCAAAAACTCCGCGAGGCCGTAGCAACTATCCGCGATGGTTACCGCGCGCTGGAGAGCGAAGACCAAGGTGAGGCCTTGGCGGCTTTTCTCACGCCGGAGAACGTGGATGCGGAAATCAGCGGTTATGAGCGCGAGCTCCGGCGCCTCCGCGGCGAACTGCAGGCAGCGCGGCGCAAGCTCCAGATCGCTCGGCGCTGCCGCGCGGCCTTCCGCTCCGGCGGCGTTCGGGCGAACGGCGGGGGAGCTGCGGAATCGGCCACAGCCAAAGCTCCCGCGAACTGCCGCGAGTGCCGCCGCGAAAAGAAAATCCGCGCCGGCGGGCTCTGCGCCGCCTGCTACCGTCGAGTTCACAGCGAGCGTCAGGCGAACTAAAAAGGACAGGAAAGACCTCGGTCATCCTGTCCTATTTTTTAATGTCACGAATCTGTACGAATTTGAATCGCGAATCAGTACGAATAAGTTTTCGCGTCAACGCGTTAACTCGTCAACTCGCCTACTGCTTAATCGGCATCACGATGTAGAGGAAAGGCGCGGCGGCAGCAGACGGCTCGAGCACGCAGGGGGTCATGCCGTCCACCAGCTTTAATCTAACCTCTTCCCCCTCCACCGCGGCGAGCCCTTCTAAAAGAAAACGGTGATTCAGGGTGACGGTATTGTCCGGCCCCTTAATCTCCGCGAGCAGGGCTGACTCGTTTTCGCCGGTCTGGCTGTCGGTGGAGCGCACCAAGAGCCGCCCGCCGGCGGCATCCACCTGAAGCCGAACGTCAAAAATGCCGGAGCGGGAAAAAAGGGCCGAGGTTTTGACTGCTTTGGCCAGCTCATCTTTTTTAATTACCGCCGTGGTTTTAGTGTTTTCCGGGATGACTGCTTGATAATCGGGGTATTTACCTTCAATGGTTCGGGAGATGAGCTCAACCGTTTCGTAGGTGAAAAGCGCCTGGTTGTCACCGACCGAGATCGCCAGCGTGGCTTTGGCGTCGGGGAATTCTTTAAAAATTCCCAATATTCTAATCAATTCAGCCATGGTTCGGGCCGGGATGATTACTGAGCGCTCCGGCAGGCCAGCACCCTCGTGCAGGGGGATTTTTGTTTCCGAGAGCCGGTAACTGTCGGTCGCGGCTAAAGTAAGCGTTCCGGACGGACCAGCCGGCGAAAAACGCAGCAAAACGCCGGAGAGCTCCGGCCGCGCCTCGTTGGGCGAGACGGAAAAAATAACCTTAGCCATTGCGCGGCGGAAATCGGCGACCGGCACGCGGTAAGAATCGCGGGCCTCCAGTTTGGGAATCAATGGGAACTCGCTCGCGGGGATTCCCTTGATGGTCGTCTTGGCCGCCGGCGTTTCCACTTTGAGTTTGTCCTCGTTTTGTTCCATATCCACCCGGCCGCCGGGTAAAAGCGTTACATAATCGGCAAAAAGTTTGGAGGGAATGGTGTATTCCCCGTTTTGTTCCGCCTTGCCCCGCACTGTGGCGCTGACCGCAATTTCTAAATTAGTAGTGGTTAGTTTAAGCACCTTGTCTTCAATTTTGAGCAGCACATTATTTAATATTGGCAGATTCACGTTTTTGGTCGCTCCGTGAGAGACAACCTGAAGGCCTTGTTGAAGATTTTCTTGGGTACAAGAGAACTTCATAATAACTATTTAAATAATAGGTAGTAGTAGTAAGCGGTGGGGATTAGTTGGATAAGGTGAAAATTATGTCTGTTTATTACCTAAAATTAACTTGATCGCGGTGTGGTAATTGTGTGGGCGTCTGTGTTTCAAATGGGTATAAAACTTTTTTTCCATCATCAGCTGTGGATGGCGGCAAAAACATCCTCACTCTAGACACAATTTTTTCTACAGTCTGTCCACAAAAATTTCAGATGCCGGTGTAGAGCCGTTCCTTAATCGCTTCCATATCCAGACGCAGACGCTCATCGTTTTCCAATACCTTTGAAATTTTTTCACAGGCGTGGATTGCAGTGGTGTGGTCGCGGCCGCCCAGCTCGTCGCCAATCGTCGGAAAGGAAGATTTAAGCTCGGTACGCATCAAGTACATCGTGATCTGCCGCGGGAAGGCCAGTTTTTTTTCGCGGCTTTTGCCCAGAAGGTCGTCAATATTGAGATCAAAGTAGCCGGCAACGGTGTGAATCAGCTGTTTGGGGGTGATTGATTTTTTGGCTTGGTTCTGCGAAAAAGTTGCTAAAACCTCCCTAACTGACTCCACGGTCGGCTGCAGATTATAGAACTCGTGGTGGGCGATAATTTTGTTTAGGGCGCCCTCAAGCTCGCGCACGTTGGTTTGCACCGTGTCGGCAATCATAGCTAGAACGTCGCGCGAGAGCATGCTCCAGCCGTGCTCCTGGCACTTGGAGGTCAAGATGGCGATGCGTGTCTCCAGGTCCGGCGCCGAGATGTCGGCGATGAGCCCCATCTCAAAACGCGAGCGCAGCCGTTCCTCAAGCGTGCCAATGCTTTTGGGCGGCCGGTCGGAGGTAATTACCACCTGTTTGCCGGCCTGGTAGAGTGCGTTGAAGGTATGAAAAAATTCCTCCTGTGTCCCCTCTTTACCGGTGATGAACTGGATGTCGTCAACGAGGAGGAGGTCTACCGAGCGGTAGCGGTCGCGGAATTCCTTGGTGTGGCCGCTCCGGAGGGCGCTGATAAAGTCATTGGTGAACTGCTCGCAGGTGACGCAAAGCGCTTTGAGTTCCGGGTTCCGCTCCAAGAGGCGATTGCCGACGGCCTGGAGCAGATGGGTTTTGCCCAATCCGACGCCACCGTGGATAAAGAAAGGGTTGTATTTGACGCCCGGGTGCTCGGTCACGGCCAAGGCCGCGGCATGAGCCAGCTCGCTGCCTTTGCCGACGATGAAGTTTTCAAAAGTGTAGCTTTGGCGCAAGCCGAATTCGTTGGTGCCGGAGAGTGTTCCACTTTCCGCCACGGCTGCGGCCTTCCAGTTGGGCGCGGCCTGGACCGGGGCAAGGCTTTCCCGCGTTGGCGGCGGTTCGGGAGCCGGTAGCCGTGAATCAACCGAGTAGAGAATCTCGCGAACTGGCGCGTTGAGCGCGTTTTGCAGAGATTTTTGGATGACCGAGTGGTATCTTTTTTCAATGTAGAGTTTGGTGAAAGCGTTCGGAACTGAAATGACCACCCGTCCGTTTTCAAACGACGAAACAAAGGTGTTTTTAAACCAAGTCGTGAAGTTGGCCTTGGAAATTGAGAGTTCCAGCTCGCCAAGCGCCGCTTGCCAGAGCTGGATCGCGCTCATTTGATTCATGCGTTTGGGGCTAAAACGCAGGCGTTTTTTGACTTTCGGATGATAGCACACTTTTCCACAGAGGCAATCAACTGGCAAATGTTTATACTTTGTGGATAAGTTGTGGATAATAGATTCAAGGTCCAACCTCGCGAGGTCCAACCTCGGAGCTCTGGAAGAAAAATTGTCTTCGGAGTAGAGTATGAAGCGAGAAGGACACAGACCTTGAAGGTCTGTAAAAACGGACCTTCAAGGTCCGTGCTAATATTCGAAGTCGGCTCTCTACTACCGGATATGCCTAAACGGACTTATCAGCCGAAAAAACGCCATCGGGCGCGGGTTCACGGCTTTAGGGTGCGGATGCGCACCAAAGACGGCCGCCAGGTTTTGGCGCGACGCCGGGCCAAAGGACGCAAACGCGTGAGCGTGCAGTAGTGATATTCGGATGTTCAACATCCGAATATTGTTGGATGTTGAACATCCGCAGATTATGCTGCCCGCGAAACACCGTCTCCGAAAATCGAGCGAGATCGAGCGCGTCTGGAAGCGCGGTCGGTCTTTTTTTTCCGGCGAATATCACGTCAAGGCGCTCCAAAACCGCCTGCCACACTCGCGTTTTGCCGTCGTGGTCGGCACCTCGGTTTCCAAACGCGCGGTCAAGCGCAACCGGCTCAAGCGGCGGACGCGGGAGATTTTGCGCAAACACCTGTCCCATATTGTTATTGGCGGCGATTTTGTAGTCACCTTAAAAAAATCGGCGCTTGACGCCGACTTTGCCCAGCTCGAGACCGCGCTCCTCGCGGCCTTTAACAAGGCGGGAGCGCTTCGTTCTTGATTTGTATAGTTCCCGAGTGAATCCCGCGCCGCGGGATGAGTCGAGGGACCACAATATGACGATTTTCCCCGCGCTGTTTCGCCGCTCGGCGCTCGCGCTCATCCGCTTTTACCAACGGACTCTGTCGGTCAACCACGGTTTGGCCAGCTTTGTCGTGTCGGCCACGACCCGCTGCCGCTTTTATCCATCCTGCTCGGATTACGGCTACCGAGCCATTGAGCGTTTCGGCCTTTGGCGCGGCGGTTTCCTGACTCTACGCCGCGTGCTGCGCTGTCACCCCTTCAGCCGCGGCGGCGTGGATGAAGTGCCAAAACTAGGGGATAGGGTATGGGAATAGCGGGCAGGCGGCAGGCAGTGAAGAATAAAATTGACTAGAGCAAAGTCGTGTTGAGACGCCGGCGGACATCGGACAGCTCCATCCCTTCAATTAAAACAATTTTAGTTTTGCTGTAACCGCCGCCCGTGATTGTTATTGAGCTTTTCGGAATTTTGAGCAAGGCGGTGAGATAGGCGACCAGTTCCGCGTTGGCGCGGCCTTCAGCCGGCGGGGCGGCGATTTTGAGCCGGAGCGCTTCGCCCTGCCAGCCGAGGAGCTGATTATTTTTCGCGTTCGGAGTGACGCGCACCGCTATTTTCGCCATAGCCGCCGCTAGCGAACCACTTTTTCCCGCAAAAATTCAATAGTTTTGCGGTTCTTTAGCACGACTCGAAGCTCGTCGGTAAACCCCTCGGAGCGGATGCGCCCCTCAGCCGCGGCATCATCGAGGTGAGCGTTTGTAATCTTTTCGATTTCTCGGGTGACCTCACTTTCGACAACTTCGATTTTTTCCCGCCGGGCCAGTTCGCGCAGGGCCAGAATAGTTTTTATCCTTTTGATCGCCTGCCCGACAAAATCCAGTTTTATTTGTTCCCGGGTCTTTTCAATTTTTTTCAAATAATCTTCAAAATCCAGGCCGCGTTCGGCGAGCGAGGCCGCGAGCTCCCCGACCATCTTTTCCGCTTCGCCCTCAACCAACCGGTCCGGTAGCTCTTCAAAAGTAGATTTGGCGACGAGTGACTCCAGCGCGCTGACCTCTTCGCGCTCCCGCTCCTTTTCCCCGGCCCCGGTCTGGAGGTTGCGCTCAATCAAACCGCGCAGCTCGGCGAAAGAAGATTGGCCGAGACTTTTGGCGAATTCGTCATCCAGCGCCGGCGATAGAAGTTCGTAAACCCCAATGATTTTGACGTTAAAATCCGCTTTTTGCCCGGCCAGATTCTTTTGAAAATGTGTTTCCGGAAAGGCGAGGGAGAAGGTTTTGGCGTCACCTTTTTTTAAACCGACCAATTCCTCGGTGAACCCGGGGATGTAATACGGCTCAGTCAGAAAAACGCCGTGATTCTTGGTCTGGCCGCCCTCAAGCGGGACGCGGTCGCGCTCGATCGTCAGGTCCAGCACGACCTTGTCCTTTTTTTCGGCGCCGCGTTCCACTGCCCGTTCGCGCGTTTGCATCCGCTGGAGTTCGGCCAAGGCGGCGTCAACCTCTTTTGCGGTTATCGCGGCTGATTTTTTCTCCACCCGGATTTCTTTGAGGTCGGGCAGATTTAAAACCGCGGGCAAGAGCATCACCCGGGCCGAAAACTCTATCGGGTTGCCCGGAGCGAATTTTTTGAAATTGATTTCGGGCGGACCGACTGTTGAGAGCTCTTTTTCCGTGACCGCTTGCGCGAAAGCTTTCCTAACCGCCGGCTCGGCGGCCTCCTGCCAAATCGCCATCTCGCCCAAACGCAGTTTAACCACCTCAAAAGGAGCCTTCCCCGGCCGGAAACCCTCAATTTTTGTTTTCTCGGCGAGCCGCGCGGCCGCGGCGCGGAGTTCACCCTCGATTTCCGACGGTTCCAGAGTGACAATTATCTCCGCCTCGGACTTAGGGAGCCGGGTAATGACGCTTTGCATGGGAAAAAATGGCTGGAAATGGCTTAAAGACCTGGCGAGCATAGCGGCGAAACGGTCCGGAGTCAACATATCCCCTTGCAAAAAGTCAAAATTTTTGATATAATGATTTTGTTAAAATAAAAAACGCGTCAATTAAGGCGCGGAAAACAAAAACAAAAATATGAACGGATCCCTTTGGGAAAAGGCGCTTCCTATAATTTTAAACAGCGCCACTGCGGTGCTCGTCAGTACGACCAGCACTTTTACTATTTTAGAGGCCAAAGGCCTCCTGCCCCCGAACGGCGCGCAGTATGTGATGGCCCAGGAGCAGTCGGTGCCGCCACCCCCGCCGCCGCCCACGACATTTGCGCCGCCCCCGCCGCCAGGCGGCACCAGCGGCGAAAAATTCGGTCCGCCGCCGACTCAACCGGGAATGATGCCGCCGCCGGGTGACCAAAATTATCAAAACCAGCCCCCGTATATGGGTCCGCCGAATATGGGTCCGGGGGGTCAGCCCCCGATGGGCGGCGAAAAGTTCGGCCCCCCGCCGCAGGGCCAGCCCGGCAGTGAGGGTTATCAAGGCCAGCCCGGCATGAGCGGCCCGCCGCAAGGCATGCAACAGGGCCCCTCGCAAGAGGACATGGAAAAAATGCAGGCAGAGCAGGAGGCCAAGCGCGCCGAGATGGAAAAGAAACAGCTCGCCCAAATGAAAAAGGGCATGCTGCGCGCCGCGTCCGAGCTCAAGCGGATGAAGACCTTTTTTGACAAATTTACCGCTAAGGGTATCGCCGTGCCCGCCGACTGCAGCGACGCCCTGACCAAGGCCCAGGCGGCTTTTGACGCGATTCAGGCCGCGGAAACGATGGAGGCGGCCCAAGATGCCGGCATTGAGGAAGTCGGCGACCACTTCCAGACACTCCAGGAATGCCGGCAGAAGCTGGAGATGCTCTCGCGCATCCCGGGAATGCTCAAAAAGATTGACCGCGAAATCGCCCGCGTGGAACGTGATTGGAATCGCACCAAGAAGAACGCGCCGGAGGCCGCCGCCGAAGCGGTTACCGATGGCGACGCGGCCCTCGCCTCGATCAAGGACACCCGCGTCAAGGTTGATGTCTTGGTCAAAGAAGGCAACGTGGAAGACATGCAAGAGCTGGTGGAGGACGGAATCTTCGGCAAGTTTGACGACATCCGCGCCGCCATGGAGCGCATCCAGGCCGCGAAGAACGCCAAGCGCTTTATCGCCGAATACCAGCGCCGCACGCGCGACGCCGAACGGACCGTGGCTCGCCTTAAGAAATTGGGCGAGGACACCTCCAAGCTCGAGGGAATCATTGCCGCCATCAAACAGAAATACGAAGAGGTTAAAGGTTTGAAGACCGGCAGTGAGGAATGGCTGGACGCGGTGATGGAGCTGGCTGAAATCGGCCAGGACTTCGCCGAGGCCGCCGGCGGAACCGAGGATGTCGGCGCCAGCTTACAGAAAGGACCCGGATCATTCGGTCCAATCCCCCAAGTGAGACTCCCTCAGGGTTTTAACCCGTAACCATCTGCCGAAATCGCACCTTCAAAATTGAATAGGAGGAAAACCGAACACAACACCCCCGCCAGGGGGTGTTGTGTTTTTGTGTGATAAGAAAAAACCACTCTGTCGTCCGTCAGAGCGGTTCAGCCGACTTCGGTCATGCCGACCTCGTACTTGGAGCGCGGGTCTTCGCGGAGCCGGTAGCGGTCGCGGAGGAGACCGCCGACCTTCTCCACCAGTTGCGCGTCGCCCTCCCGCTTAGCCTCGACCTCGAGGTCAAAGCGCTCCAGCGCCCCGCGGGCTCCGGCGTAGGTGACGAAGCCGAAGACCAGGAACCAGTCGCGGCCGTCCAGCGCCCAGAAGAGTTTGGAGACACGGAGGCGGGGGAAAATCGGTTCCGCGCCGATGACCTCGCGGAGCGCGGCAATCACGCGGCAGTTCTCCTTGCCGCGGAGCCGCCGCTCGGCCGACGCCGGCGACAGAGACTCCTCGATCTCTCGTCGCGTATGTTCGTGATTGGTCGGCGCCTTGAAGGTGAGCCGCGCTTCGTTCGCCGACTTGAGCCCCATGCGGAAGGCCATGCTCTGCCCGAGCAAGGCATTCGCCGCCGTGTCGTAGTAGGTGTCGTGGCGGATGAGCGGGCCGGCGAACTTGGTTGCCTTGAGGCCGGGGATCGCGAGTCGGCTGGCCTCCTCTTTGATTTTGAGGAACGTCTCCTCGTCGTGAATGATGTACTTCTTTTCGATTTCCAGGTCGTTTTTGGCCATGGCGAGCCCATCCTTACACAACTGTAAAAAAAAGAAAGCCCCGCGCATTTCGGATGTTGAACATCCGACTATAAAAAAACGGCGTCCTTCAGTGGATCGCCGGTCGTTCGCCGCTCTCGAGCTCCTCGAGGAGGAGGTGAATGTTCTCCTCGTGCGGGTAGGCCGACGCGCCGCAGAGGAGACAGTAGCGGAAGTAGCCGAATTGCCTCGCGGGTTCGCGGCGAAACGCCGTCGGCCAGACAACGAAGTAAAATGGCTCGCCGCACGCTTCGCACCGGCGCGGCATCCAGGCGAGAGAGTGCCAACCGGTGTGCTCCGCGCGCGAGTAGTCGAGGAGACAGCCAAGACGGCGGAGACGCCGTTTGACTTCGGCGCGCTGCCGCCATTTTCTCCAGTATTCGATTATCCAGGCAAACACGATATCCTCCGCGGCGAGTTTGCTTTTTTAAATTCTTTTTGTCAAGCGGGCTGGCCCGAACAGGTATAAAAAAATCCCCCGGCGGTTTTGCTTGTGCCGAGGGGGGTTGGCGCGCGGGACTTGTTCGCGAGAGCCGCGAGACGTTGCCCCGCATACTGGGCTACTTGAGCCCGATGTCGCAGCCGCCCTTACCGTTGGGGACGGGATAACCGGAGTACGTGGTGCCGTTTGCCGCGGCGGCGGTTACGTTCACCGTCATCTGGTTATTATCCATACAGCCCCACTTGTTCACCACCGCGCTGTTTGACTTCCATGCGATGACGAGAACATCGGTCCCGGGGAGAAAGGCGTCGGTCGTGGCCTGAAAGTTCGCCCCGCCCATGGGCGTGACGGGGAGCATCCCGTAGGACGGACCCTTGCGCTCCACCGTGAGACCGGCGACCGGCAACCCGGAGGTGAGCACAGTGAAGTTCACGGTGAACTTGCCATTCGGCGGCGGAACAGGCGCGTAGAGCGTGAAGGAGCCGGTGTAGGCCTTGGCCGTACCAGCTTCCAGGCGAACCCGGAGCTTCGGACCGACGGGCCAGTCAGCGAGGAAGTAGAGCCACTGGTCCCCCTTAGCCTCGGCTTGCCCCGCTGCTTGGGCGAAGGGCTCCCAGTTGGAGCCGACTAGCTTCTCGACAGTGATCTTCACCGGTGCCTGGTATGCCTCCCAGCTGAGATGAATGCCGTTCGAGTCTTTCTTCTCGAACGATGAACCCTCGGCCACGTTGCCCTGCGTAATTTTCACCCAGGGTTGCGCTGGCGGAGGCGGCGGAACCGGCTGTTGGCAGTACGGGTAGCCGGTGTAGCCGGTCAGACACGAACTGCAGGATGGCGGCGCGTAGCCCGCGAAGCACTGGCACTGGCCGTTTACGCAGGTTCCGTGACCCGAGCAGTTGTTCAGACAGCTCGGCGGTGGCGGCGGAGGAACAGGGGCCGCCTGTTTGATAAGCCCGATGTCGCAGCCGCCCTTACCGTTGGGGACGGGATAACCGGAGTACGTGGTGCCGTTTGCCGCGGTGGCGGTTACGTTCACCATCATCTGGTTATTCCCCATACAGCCCCATTTCGGGTTGCCGTTGGATTTCCAGTCGATTACCAGCACGTCGGAACCGATGTCGAAATCCTTGGCCGTCACTTGATACGCGGACGCGCCGGTTTGTCCTCCAGGAAGAGGTTCCCAAGAGTTCTTGCCCTTGCGGCGCACCCAGATGTTGTCGTTGTCGATCGGTTGGCCAGCGGGGAGCACCGTGAAGTCCACGGTGATCTTGCCGCTGGGCGGCGTAGGCGGCGGGGAGGACGTTGACGGCGGGGGTGGAGACACGTCCTGTATCGGGTCAACGAAGGCGTCCCCCTTGTTCGTTGCTGGGTCCCAGCTCGTGATGATGAGCCACCCGGTGCCGCACTCGTTGCCGACGAAGTCGCTGATCGCGCCTTCCTTGGTGTACTCATCACTCTGGTTTACATACCCGCCAGTTGCGGTTTGAAACCAGCCATGACCGATCACAAGCACCATCTTGCCAGTGATCCGGACCCTGGCCTGGACGACGATGTCCGTAACGCCCGGCGGAAGCCACGGCCGTTGGCCGATGAACGTGTGGATGATCATGTTACCATCGCACTTTTTCGGCGACCGGAACCAGGCCACGTCTCCAGTCAAGACCGCATCTACGCTCGGGTATGCTTGAATGGGGGCCCTGTTCGGGTCAGTTTGCGAACGAAACCAAGTTTCGTTGTCGCGCCAACCGAGCTCGTAGGAAGACGGCCACAGCCCGCTTTCTCCCGGAAGCACAGGGTAGATCACATCGCTGTGGTTTGATGAATCCACCGCAATACCCCTGATCCAGTCCACCTCGAGTGTGGGCGGCATGTTTTCCGCCGGGGGCGTGCCCACGCAGGGGTCCCAGACGGCGGAGATCCAGAGGCCGGCGTAGTTGTACCCGGGCGGACGCACGTTCCTCTTGCTCGCCTTTCCGATGTCCCAGTCCTTCATCGGCCTGGGCTGCGGGGCGGGGGAGCACGACTGGAGGGTCGTGTTGTTGTTTCTGCTGTTCTCCCGCGGTTGCTGCTCCTTCCCCTGTTCCTGTCCCAGGGGGTTGGCGCAGCCGATGAAGAACGGGAGGACGAGCGTGAACACGAAGACGAGCACTTTCCAGAACAATCTTGCTGCCACTGTTTCCTCACTTTCAGACGGTTGCTATGACTATCGCAAAAACGTCCCGCGCTGGCGGGTGCGGTTAAAAGTCGGGTTTCTGCCGTGTCACTCTCCTTGTTTTGGTCAAAGAACCGGCCGTTTCAGCACCATGCCGCTGGGCCTCTAATTTGACTATAATTGACCAATGAATAACGTCAAGACTGCTGAGTCGGTGGAAAAAAATTGAATAAAAAAAGAGAGGAGACCAGATGTCTCCTCGGGACTTCGGCATGCTTCTGCCCTAAGGGTTGGGCAGTGTAGCCGAAGTTGCAACCCAATCGGATTTGCATCCGTCAGGTGGTTACAATATACGCTTCTTAAAGTCGGATGTCAAATAGCCGCTATTGTCTGTTGGTTTTTGCCGGGAGTGGAAGGTTTGCCAATTCCCGCTCCAAAATTTCAAACTCCGCGGAAAAACGCTACAGCGTTTTTTGGCGGAGTCGCTTTTTTCTCAGGCGGTTGGGAGTATCACCTAGAGGAAAACAGACAAAAAACGTCAATCATTAGTAAAACCGCCGGTTGCCCGGCGGCTGTCGGATTCGTACATTCGATTTGATTCGAAATTCGTTTCCCCTAAAGGATCATCCCAATAATGAGCAGGGCGACGATGTTCAGGATTTTAATCATCGGGTTAATCGCCGGGCCGGCGGTGTCTTTGTAGGGGTCGCCGACCGTGTCGCCGGTTACCGCCGCCTGGTGGGCAAAGGAGCCCTTACCGCCGAAGTTGCCGTCCTCAATGTATTTTTTGGCGTTGTCCCAAGCCGCGCCGCCGGTGGTCATGGAAATCGCGACGAAAAGCCCAGTGACGATGGCGCCGACCAGCATCCCGCCGAGCGCCACCGGGCCGAGCAGAAAGCCGACGACGAGCGGCGAGCCGACGGCCAGCAGTGCCGGCACAATCATCTGGCGGAGCGCGCCCTGGGTGACCACATCCACGCACTTGGCGTAGTCCGGTTTGGCTGTCCCCTCCATAATGCCCTTGATTTCGCGGAACTGCCGGCGCACCTCGTCTACCACCTTGCCCGCGGTGCGGCCCACGGCCTGCATGGCCAGCGAGCCGAAGTAGTAAGGCAAGAGCCCGCCGATAAAGAGACCGATTAAAACCTTGGGGTCTTCAAGAGTAAAAACCAAAACCCGCCCGCGGTTCACGATTTCCTGGGTATAGCTCGCGAAGAGCACCAGCGCGGCGAGACCGGCCGAGGCAATGGCGTAGCCCTTGGTGACGGCTTTGGTGGTATTGCCCACAGCGTCCAAGGGGTCCGTGACCTCGCGCACCTCTTTGGGGAGGTCGGCCATCTCGGCAATGCCGCCGGCGTTGTCCGTAATCGGGCCAAAGGCGTCAATGGTGACGATTATGCCGGCGAGCGAGAGCATCGCCATGGCGGCGATGGCGACGCCGTAGATGCCGGCGAGCGAAAAGGCGGTGAGGATGCCGGCACAGATAATCAGCACCGGCAGGGCGGTGGACTTCATCGAGAGGGCCAGGCCGGCGATGATGTTGGTGCCGTGGCCGGTCTCGGAGGCGGCGGCGATATTTTTAACCGGCGAGAATTTTTTTGAAGTGTAGTAATCGGTGATGAGCACCATAAGGCCGGTGACGGCGAGCCCGACCAGCGCCGAGAAATAGATGTTTAGCGGCCGGACGCCGGTGCCCGCGAGGAGCTGGACGGTGACCGGATAAAAAATCGCGGCGGCGAGGAGGCCGGCGACCGCGAGCCCCTTATAGAGCGCGCCCATGATATTTTTGGATGCCCCGAGTTTGATAAAAAAGGTGCCGGCGATGGAAGTTAAAATGGAGACGCCGCCGAGGACGAGCGGAAAGACAACCGCTTTTTGGCTCCCGGGGAAAGCCAGTGAGCCGAGCAGCATCGCGGCCACGGTGGTCACGGCGTAGGTTTCAAAGAGGTCAGCCGCCATGCCGGCGTCGTCGCCGACATTGTCTCCGACATTGTCGGCAATGACCGCCGGGTTGCGCGGGTCATCCTCGGGGATGCCCTTTTCCACCTTGCCGACGAGGTCGGCGCCGACATCCGCGGCTTTGGTGTAAATCCCGCCGCCCAGCCGGGCGAAAACGGAGATGAGCGAGCCGCCGAAACCGAGACCGATGAGCGCGCCCAGGTTTTTGGTCAGGGCATAGAAACCGGCGACGCCGAGGAGCCCCAGCCCGACCACGAGGAGCCCGGTGACCGCCCCGCCCTTGACCGCGACGTCGAGCGCCGCCGCGAGCCCCGTTTTAGCCGCTTCGGCGGTGCGCACGTTAGCGCGCACGGCGACGGACATCCCAATGTAGCCGGCGAGTCCCGAGAGA
>SCSU01000042.1 GCA_004299275.1 Patescibacteria group bacterium | reverse complement strand
CTCGCCGCGCTTGCCGCGCTCCAGAGTGTGCCGATTGACGAGGGCGAAAGACGGCTGGCGGTCTTGGGCGACATGCGCGAGATGGGCGCCCTGGCCGAAGGGGAACATCAAAAAGTCGGCGCGGCCGTGGTTAAAAACGGGGTGGATTACCTGGTAACCGTCGGTGAGATTAGCCGTGACATCGGCCGCGGCGCGCTCGCGGCCGGGTTTCCCGAGCGCAACTGGACGCATTTTGCCGCCACTCTGGAGGCGGGAAAATTTGTGCAGAATATGCTGAAGCGCGGCGACATAGTGTTGGTTAAGGGTTCGCGGGGAATGCACCTCGAGGCCGTGGTCAAAGAACTGATGGCCGAGCCGCTCCGGGCCGAGGAGCTTTTGGAATTCGGCGAGCCGACGACTTAAAATTGCCGTCCCCATGTCTCCGGCCGCTATAACTCGATTAAAGCCAGAGGTGATTAAGCAGCCGTTTTGGTCTCTGCCACCGGGAGAAGTTCTCACATCGCTTGAGACTTCGACGAACGGCTTGGACGAAGCCGAGGCCAAGCGTCGGCTGCAAACCTTCGGGCCGAACGCCATTGCCATCCCTCGCCGTTTGCCGCGGCTGCGGATTGTCGCCAACCAATTTAAAAGTCCGCTCATTTTGGCCTTACTCGCCGCCGGCGGGGTGATGATTGCGTTTCGCGATTGGATTGACGCCGGCGCAATTTTTATCACCGTGGCGGTAAATACGGCGCTCGGATTTTGGCAGGAGAACAAGGCCGAAACAGTTTTAGCTGGACTATTGAGCTACGTGCGCACGCGCGCTCGGGTGCGGCGCGCCGGGGTCGAGCGCGAGCTTGACGCCGCCGAATTGGCGCCGGGCGATGTCATCCGAATCGCTCAGGGCGATCGCGTGCCGGCTGATGCCCGTCTCCTTTTTGTCAATAATTTAGAGGTGGATGAAGCGATCTTAACCGGCGAAGCTCTGCCGGTTACGAAAAGTGTCGAGGCGGTGCCGGTGGAAGCCAGTACCGGCGATCGCCTATCAATGGTTATGGACGGGACGCTGGTAGTGCGCGGCTTTGGCGACGCCGTGGTTACAGCTACCGGACTGGCCACGGAGTTCGGCCGCATCGCCAAACTCGTCACTCACAAGGGTCAAGAACCAACGCCGCTCCAGCGCGCTGTGTCTCGTTTTGCCGCCTGGGCCGGCGCGGTCCTGACCTTGCTCGTGGCCGCGCTTTTTACTTACGGCGTCGCAATCGGCTGGTCGCCGCTCGAAATGTTTTTAATCGCCGTGGCCGTGGCTGTTTCCGCCATTCCCGAGGGATTGCCCGTGGCTTTGACCGTCATTCTGGCCGTCGGCGTGGAGCGGCTGGCCAAACGAAAAGCAATTGTCCGAAAACTTTTAGCGGCAGAGAGTTTGGGCTCAACCACCGTAATCCTCACTGACAAAACCGGAACGTTGACCCAGGCCAAGATAACTCTCTCTTCGATTCATCCCCTGCGCGGCAAGGGCTCGGAGGCAGAGCGAGAGCTCCTCCAAACAGCGCTGGCCAATACTGATATCGCCTTGGAGAACCCCGGGGACCCGCCCTCGGCCTGGCGATTGGTTGGGAGACCGCTCGAGGCGGCCATTGTGCGCGCCGCGGCCGAGCGCGGCCTGGTCATTTCAAAGGCGGCCGAACTCTCGCCGCTCCGCCGTTTACCTTTTGACTCGGAAAAAAAGTATTCAGCGGCGCTGGTCCATATAGATGGTAAGCGAATGTTGCTGATTCTCGGCGCGCCGGAGATTCTTGCCGCCGCCTGCCGTCTAGAAGACGCCGGACGACGCCGTTTACTTCTCGAGGTTGAGGCCGAGGCGCGTGCCGGCGCGCGCGTTCTTGGTGTGGCTCGGCTTACCGGCGGCAACTTGGAGGCGCTTCAGGAACAGCTGCCCTTGGGTTGTGATTTTGAGGGCTATTTGGTTTTTCACGACCCTTTACGGCCGGGTGTCAAGTCCGCCATCGAGCGCATTGGCCGCGCCGGTGTCCGCACCGTCATCGTGACCGGCGATCATCCAGGCACGGCGCTCGCTGTCGCTCACTCGCTCGGCCTCGCCAATGGGACCGGCTCGGTCCTCACTGGCGCAGAACTGGCCGTTTTGTCGCCAGACGATCTCCTCGGTCGACTACCCAACGTGGGCGTCTTTGCTCGAGTGACGCCGGAACAGAAAGTGTTGATTACCAAACTTTTTCAAGCGCGCGGCGAGGTTGTGGCCGTCACCGGTGACGGTGTGAATGACGCGCCGGCGTTAAGCAGCGCCGACATTGGCGTAGCCGTTGGTTCGGGCACAGATGTGGCCAAAGGCGCATCAGACCTGGTCATCGTTGATGATAATTTCGAGACGATTGTCGCCGCGATTGAGGAGGGCCGGCGCATCCTCGGCAACGTGCGTAAGGTGATTGTTTATCTTCTTTCCAACTCCTTGAATGAACTCTTTCTGATTGGCGGGTCGCTCGCGGCCGGCTTGGCTCTGCCTTTGAATGCTTTGCAGATTCTTTTCGTCAATTTCTTTTCTGACAGCTTTCCGGCTATTGCCTTTGCTTTTGAAACTGGTCGGGGCGGCGGTCTTCGTCCGCGCGCTCGCGGGGCGCGGCTTTTCGACGCCAAAATTCGTTTTCTGATTCTGGTGGTCGGCACTGTCGGAAGTTTTTTCCTTTTCGCGCTTTATTGGTCGTTGCTTCGCGCCGGCTTTCCCGGAGATATTGTCCGAACATTTATCTTCGGCGCCTTTGCCACCTACACCCTCCTGCTCGCTTTCTCTCTCCGCAGCATGACCGCGCCCATCACCTCATACAATCCTTTCGCAAACCGCGCACTCTCGGTCGGGGTGGGCATCGGGATCGCCTTGACCCTCCTCGCCATTTATCACCCGTGGCTTAACGTTGCCCTGCGCACTACTCCTCTGCCCTTGCCGTGGCTGGCCGCCGTCGGCGCCGTGGGACTCGTCAACCTAGCGCTGGTTGAGGCAGTCAAAATCTATTTCCGCCGACGTTGAACCCGCAGACATTCAATCCTTATGCACCCCGGCACTGTTGCACTAATTGTGGGTGATGGTCTGTTCTTTCACACGAAGGAGTAGCTCATTTAGCAACACTT
Source organism: Patescibacteria group bacterium (assembly GCA_004299275.1). GTDB lineage: Bacteria > Patescibacteriota > Patescibacteriia > 2-12-FULL-57-11 > 2-12-FULL-57-11 > SCSU01. The sequence goes on along the minus strand of SCSU01000042.1, from coordinate 559 downwards.
CTGCCATGCAAAGAGACTTGTTGCCTCGTCGTGTCTTTAGTCTGGCTTCAAGATTTCCGATTACGTTTTCGATTCCGTTTGATGACCGTGGAAGTTGGAGATGGCGCCATCGTTTGTCACGCGAAACAAAGCACTCCGGCAAGATCGGCCAAAGCCATTTCAGCGCCGCGCGTTCACGGCGGGACAGAGGCGAGATGGCCCACAATTTCTGCAGCCTTCGCTTTGACTCCGGCAGCGTCCGAGACCACAGGATGAGCCGGAGGAGTTCAACGAATTCACGACCGCGCTCATTGGGCTTCCCGGTAAGCGCCTTCGCCCGGGCCGTGAGGAACACATGGACGGTACGGCGCTGATGCGGCAGGGAGGGGTAGCGCTCGGCGAGAAACTCTTTGAGCGTCAGGATTCCATCGGAAATAAAGGCCCTGGGCCTGTATCCTAACTCGCCGCGCTTGCCGCGCTCCAGAGTGTGCCGATTGACGAGGGCGAAAGACGGCTGGCGGTCTTGGGCGACATGCGCGAGATGGGCGCCCTGGCCGAAGGGGAACATCAAAAAGTCGGC
>SCSU01000041.1 GCA_004299275.1 Patescibacteria group bacterium | reverse complement strand
AGCTTGGCAAATGTCATCTCGACCAACGTGGAGAGAACTTCAACGTAAAAACGTCATCTCGACCGAAGCGGAGAGAACTTCAACTCGCTAAAATAAAAAGAACTGAAGATCCCTCGACTTCGCTCGGGATGACAGCAATATCCAAATGAATGTTCGCTGGCCGAACCATGTTTAGTGGGGTTCGGAGTCGGCGTTCTACTGCCGGGTAGGGTATAGTGGATAGAGAATAAGGAAGAATAAAATTAATAACAAAAACACCCCGACGAGACAACTCTGTCGGGGTGTTTTTGTTTCGCGGCGGAAAACTGCAAAGCGATGCCAGGCGATTTCCTCGCACCGAAGGGAGGAAGCTAGCCCGACGTTGAGTCGGACCGAGGAGAGAGAGTGCCACCCCTCTTCAATACGTCGGAAGGCATGCACCACTTCGCAGTTCCCCGCCGCGACTACTCCATTATTGCCGTTTTTCGGCATTAGTCAAGGACGGGCTGTGGAGAGATTTGCTTCCTTTTCGAGACCCGAAGTTTAATCTCGAAAAGAAAGGGGAGCTCTGGCGCTGCGGTTGCCCGCTCCCTTAGAGCATAATTGTCCCGTGCGTCCGCCTGGATTCGCAAGCCCGCACGTTCATCCGGTTGATCGCCCGCGCCGCCGCGGCGTCCGTAATCATACCGTGATCGCAGGAGAGCAGGAGGTAGATGGCGAGTTCGGCGTCTTCGCGGCAAGGGTCGCCGACAGCGCTCCGCCGCTCCCCGGACTCGGTCTCCTTGCCCGTGAAGTAGAGGACAAATGCCCCCAAAGTCAGCGGGCAGATGTCTTTGAGGCCGGCGTCACTTTGCCGCCGCGGCTCGGTCAGCTACACACCCGCGCCGCGTTCGAACAGCGGATGCGGCGGGTCGCTCCAGTCGAGAGCGCAGGACCAGATGAGCGCGCCGGCGGCGAGCAGGAGAATGGTGACAGCGACGACTACGGCGAAGAGCCAGGAGTCGCCGCGGAGTTTGGTCGTTCGTGTTTCCACTTTTTTCCTCCGTTCGGTTCCGTCGGTTTTTTGTTCCGTCGTTTTCGGAAGACGAATTTGCAACCTCGCCAATTTTTGCCGATCGGCACGATTTGGAGAGGTTGGGTTTTGACGATTTTTCGTCTGTTCGTCTGCCGGAAAAACAGGGAGAGCGCGAGCGCGGCGCTCTCCGAACAGGTTCGATCTCGTTTCAGGCGCTTCAGTAGAGGAGGTTGGCGATCTCCGTGGGCACCCCGTGTTCGCGGAGCTTGGCGCGGTCCTCCTCACCGAGCGGGAAGCCGAGGGTGAGCTCGCCACCGTCCTCCCCCCGGTATGTCAGGTGTTCGGGCGCGTTGCGCTCGAAAAAGAGCCGGAAGCGCCCCCACTCGAGGTAGGCATGCGAGCCGACCGGCGAGAAGGGGTCGAGCCCGCAGCGTGTGGCGCGCGAGCCGCCCGGCCAGTTCGTGGCCAAGCCCACAGGCATGAGCTCGGCCGGGATCTCCACCAGCTGCTCCGAGCCGTCCATCCGCCGAACCTTGAGTTCGTCGTCGTTCCAGCGCGTCGCCGCGATGCGCACGCGGTCGTTCGAACAGAAGACGGTGGCGCCGGGCGGCTGGCGCCGGAGCGGCAGGCGCAGGGTGATGACCCGCGCCATGTCTTTGTCCTCCCGCGCCGTCTCGGCAAAGAGGACGTAGGTGTTGGCGTTCGCGGCGCAGCCGAGCACGCCCCAGAGCCAAAGAGTGAGCACCACGAGGCCGCCGTAAAACAAGAGACCGACGACGGCGTTTGTGATGAACTCTCGAGGCGTGAAAGACCTGCACTGACAGCACGAATCCTTCGACTCTTTCATCTCGTCCTCCTTGTCGGCAAACTACGCCGGTTTTTCCTCCTTTTCAAGCCGCGAAGATTTTCGCTTCTTAAAAAGAAGGGGGAGCCGGTGCCGAGCGTTTGCCCGCTCGGCTCCCCAATGGTTGTTTCCTCCCCGACGCGGCCGCTTCAGAGTGCGTGATGGTCTGTCACGGCTGTAGCGCTCTCCACTCGTCGTGCTTCAGGAGGCGACAGAGCTGGGACAGACACTGGTGGATTTTCAGGAGCCGCTCGCGCTTTTTCTCCTCGCGTTGTCCCCTGATGCGCTTCCGTCGTTCCGTCGGCGACTCGTCGTTGTCGAAGTCGCATGTCTCGCCGAACCCATTCTTCTCGTCGTTCGCCATCGTCGTACTCCTTCGGGATTAGCTCCCGTCAGCTCTAAGAGACGACCGCAGTCATCTCCTGGAAAAACGGGGAGAGCAATTTTATACGCGGCTCTCCGTGCACCTCTGCCCAAGGGCTAAGATGCTACGCGTCCTGCGTCACGGTTGGTTCTTTTCGTCCACCAATCCGTCACAGTCGTTGTCCTTGTTGTCATCGAGGACCTCGCGCATCGGCATGTAGAGCTGGATGCAGTGACCCCAGGTTTTTGTCTGCGGCATACACATCATCTGCCCTTCGCTGCAGACGCCCAAGTTAAACGTCTGACAACTTCTGCCTTTACCGTTGAACGGTAGCGCTTGGTTGTCGACCTCGGGGTCGCAGGGACTGCCCGGCAGGGGCTGGCCATTCGGACAGCCCTCGTCTGTCAGTCCGTCGCAGTTGTTGTCGAGATTGTCCCCGCACACTTCCTCACGCGGTGCGATGACAGGCACACAGGAACCGAGACGGCCTTCCACACAGGATACAACGCCCTCGCTGCACTGCCCGCGAGAACCGGTGTAGCACTTTGCCGTGAATCCCGGCTCACAATGGCACGTCCCCCCCTTGACATCGGGAGAGTCGTTCTGCGTGAGCGGGGTCTTCGGACAGCAACCCTCCCACACCGTTTTGCCCCCCACGTTGATGCAGCAGTTCACTCCGTCGCGAAATTCGCCGAGCAGGTCGGTCGTGCACTCCAGCGTTTCGCCGAGCCGGCAGCAGTCGTCGTCGACGAGACCGTTGCAATCGTCGTCGAGACCGTTACCATACCCGCTGCCGCAATCGTCTGACTTCTTGGGCAGTTCGTGCGGAACACAGTCACTATCGCATTCCTCCTCTCCCGGACACTTCTTGACACCAACAGAGCAGATTCCCTGCTTGCCGGTGTGGCAGACTTGTAGCCAACCGCCAGCGGGAACAGAGATGGACGAGGACGTTGGTGCTTGTCCCATCCGCCCGCTCTCGCGCTTGCAGTCCGTTGACAGGACAGCCATGAGCAAGAAGCTCAGGCAGTAGATCACTAGGCGCATTTGGTGCTCCTTCGTCGGGATTAGCTCCCGTCAGCTCTAAGAGACGACCGCAGTCGTCTCCTGGAAAAACGGGGAGAGCAACTTGCCCCGTACCGTCCGACGTGCGTCGGACTGGTTCGGGGTTTGTACGCGGCTCTCCAGAGCGCGATTAAGGTAGTCCCTCGACTTCACTTCGTTTCGCTCGGGAACTAATTTTACAAGTTCCTGAGCGCAGCCTGCCCGCCGAATCCGCCAACTGGCGGAGTAGGCGGGTCGAAGGGCTCCCTTCTACCCAGCGGGCAACAGCCAGCCGCGGGTGGTCCAGACGCTGCCGAGCGCCTGTCGGCAGAGCTCCTCGGCCTTGCGTCGGAGCCGGAGCGCGACCTCGAGCGGCGACTCCCGCCGTTCTCCGGCGTAGAGCGCGGCACAGCGCGTGTGGCTCGAGCGGAGCAGGGGACGGCCGTGGCGCGAGCTCTTCAGCCGCGGCTTCTCCTCCGCCACCGTCTTGTCGAATTCTGGGAAACGCTCGGCGAGCTGTTCGCGCATCGTCTTCGGCCGGCGTTTTTTGCCGTCCGTACTGCCTCGGCTGTCTCGGCGCATCTTGCCTCCATGGAGGGAATGGTGAACTGCGCGATTCCTCGGTTTTAGAACACGAGTTTGTGCTCATGTCCTTAAAAAAGGAGAGGTCGGGAGAAGTTCGCGTTCGGCTTTAAACCAATACGCGTCTCCTCCCGACCTCCTTCCATCTGGAGTGCTGGCGTCCGAAGACACCCACACTCACTTCACTTCAGGCCGCGGCCGCCTGCCGCTTCCTGTCCTGCTTCCGATTCCCGCCTCGCTGCTCCTGCTTGCCGCCGTTGTTCTTCGGCTTGGCCACCGGCGGCATCACCGCCTTCGGCTGGATGCTGGGGTCCTTGGGGCTGATCTCCCAGGAACGCCTCGGAGCGCTCTCCTGCGCCGCGGGCGCCGAGTCGCGGTGAACGACGAGCAGGTGGTAGGCCTGCTGGACGCGACACCGCTCCTCGACCCCGAGCTTCCCGGCCGCCTCGGCGATGGTCTCGTCCACCGCCGTGGCCTCTACCTCGGAGAGCTCGACGAACCTCCTGAGCCCGTCCGTGACCAACTGGGCCGCGTAGGGCGAGAGGTGCGGCGTGAGCGCGGCGTTGATGCACTTGCGCGCCGCGGCTCGCGCCCACTTGGCGGCGGACGTCACGGCGGCGGTCGAGGCGGGCTTCGCCGCGGCCGGCCCCGCCGCTGGCGGGGTGGCCGGCGCCGCCGGCTGCCGCCTGTGCTTGCGCTCGGCGGTGGTGGTGCGGCGGGGGGCGACGAGCGCCGCGGCGCGCGTCTGGTCGCGGTCCTCGATGAGGAAGGCGACCATGCTCATCAGGACCTCGAGTGAGGAACTGTTGAGCAGACCGGAGATGCGGGTGAAGAACCCGCCGAGCCGCGCCCACTCGGAGTCCGTCAGCCGGTCGCTTTTGGCGATCCGCAGGGCGATCTCCACCCGGTGCTCGGGCTTGGCGTAGGCCTGGACGACATCCGTGATGAACTCACGGACGATGCGCCGCAGCTCCCGCTCCTCCTCCCCGACCGACCGCTCCCGGATGGGCAGGAGATCGAGGGGTTTCGTGTAGCGACCGGAGTCGGAGGCCTTGGGGGCTCTCCGCTCCGGACGCTCGGGCCGCGGGTCCTCCGCCTCGCGCCGGCGCTCGATGAAGAGGCGCAGGCACTCGCGGTTGTTGAAGACCCAGAGGCGCCGCTCGCCGAGGCCAGCGAGGAGCTTGTCCGCGAGCTTGTTCACGGCCTTGCGCTCGCGCTCCCAGCGGCTCCGCACCTTGGCCAGCACCACCGCGCCTTGGAAGTGGCGGTGGCACAGGGGCCGCGGCTTGGGCTGCTCGATGTTCTCGAGGACCACGCCGTCGCAGGCGAGGGAGTTGCACGTCTCGAGCGAACAGACCGGCGCCTCCACCGCCTTGCCGTTCACGCCGAGCTTCTTCGGCTGCTTGCCGACGAGCTTGACGTCGAGGACCTCCGTTGCCCGCTCGAAGTCGTGGTACATCTCGCGCGGGATACTCGCGGTCTTCGCCTCGTCCGGGCTGACTGCGTTCTTGCTGTCGTTCGACTTTTCCATGACCAGTCTCCTTCCTATGCGGGGATTCCCCCCGCGGCAAGACGCAGTCCCGGGGACGGGCTGCGGTTCGGGTGGCCTGACAACGCTCGCCGTTTAGGCGGGCGTTAACGTTTGCTGGTTACGAATTACGAATCAGTGCGTCCCGCAACGATTTAAAATATTCTAAGGTTTGCGGGACGGATTGATTCGCAATTCGTAATTTTTAAGGAAAAGGCCTCGCGGACGGATAACCGTTACGAGGCCAGTCTCTCCTTGTGGAGAGGTCAGTGTCAGAGATCCAATCTCCGTCGTGGAGATTGGATCTCGGGGTTCGTCACTGATCTCGCCGCGAGGACAGGACTGGGCGCGGGGTGAAAGACTCTTAACAGAGTCGGTATGTGAAGGTACGCTCGCGCCCATGCCTGCCGCCGCGGACTGCGACCTCCGTCACTGGAGGGAGACTGGCGGTGTACCCGACTGACGCCGGATTCCTCCCTGGCCGCGCTATTGGGAAACCGCGAGGGTTAGCCCGCAGAATCCTTAAGCTTTGGCCGGACTCCGAGAAAATCTCGGAGCTCTCTCCTCCATGGATGGAGGGCGCAACTGTGGCTCAAGGGACAATTTTTTATTATCCCTTGGGTACAGCAGGCGAAGGTGAGAGACCTTCGCCTTGGCTTTGGGTTATGCGAATCAACTGCCGCTTTGCCCTTTGCCGCCCGTTGTGGCGGGCTCATTCGGTTTGCGACTCGTCGCCGCTTTTTCCGTCGTTCGGTTGTCGAGCGGGCGCAACCCGCGTGTTAATAAGTCTTCACGTTCCTTCCTTTCTGGTCGCTCTCTCTGAGCGGACGACTTGACCAAGTCGTCCGTTCGGTAAAGCGGGGGAGAAGCTCGGGACCGAGGTGGTCCGCGGTGCTTCTCCCCTTCCCGGGTTCATGCCTTGCCGGGAATGGCAGAGGCGGGATTTGGCCTACCCGCTCGGCGTGCGTCGGCGTCGTCGGTGTGAGATCGGTTTTTTGCGCGTTCCGCGCTACCAGTCTTCCAGCCCAGCCTCCTTTCTAGTCGCTCGGGTTTCCTCCTGACTCCGTTAGATGCGCGCGCTCCGCGCTGCCTGTTTGGGAACCCTGACCTCCTTTCGGGCTCGGGTTGTCGACGGTTCCCCGGCCCCTTGTGGATTCACGGACTGTGCCCCGCCAGGGATGTGGAGATGATTCGGGTGTGGTCCGACTAACGTCGGGCCTCCTCGTATCGCGGAGCATCGGTCGCCGACAAACGGAGTGTGAACCCCATTGGTGGTGCTTGGCTCCAACCGCGGCGTCTCCTCTCGGGACCGCGGCGTCTCCTCCACGTCTCTGGCGCGAAGCTGTGCTTCGCAACTGTCAACCAACAACTCACAACTTCGGAAAACAAAAAGACCGTGTTGATGACAAATTCCTAGCTCACGAGGTCCGCCGCCCTTCCTAGGAAGGGACGACGAATCCTTAGGAGAGAACCCCGCACTTAAGAGTTGATTTCAGGGGCTCTAAATCCGATTCATCAGCAACACGGTCTTTTCGTTTCTTTTTTCGGCTACGCGCCCGTCTCTCGCGGGTGGGACAATGGTAGCCCTTCGACTTCGCTCAGGGACTTAATATTATAGTTCCCGAGCGGAGTCGAGGGACTTCCTTGTCATGCCGTTTATCTCTCCTCGTGAGAATTTTTTGTAAAGACCCATTCTCCGAACACGAGTGATTACTCCTGTTGGGGGAATGGGAGGGGGAGCAGCCTGTCCTTGGAGCGGTTCGTCGTCCAGTCTGCTCCCCTTTCTGGCAAGTACGCTGAGCCCGTCTTCGTGAGACGGTACGTAGCGTTTCCGTCGGTTGAACCTTCACGAAAGGTTCGCCTGCTCCAAGGCGCACCGTACGGGCCAAGGCTTCCCAGAGCCGACTGCAGAAATAACAGAAGTTTTTCCGTGATTTCTGCAGTGGCCATAGGGCCTTTGAAAGGAGCTAGTTACGCCACACTTTGAGCGTAACGGGATAGTCTAGCATAGCTTTCAAATCTTGTCAAGAGGCCCGCGGGGTAAATTATCGGATTTTGAATATCCGGGATATACGCCACATTTTGGTTGGTGACCAACCATGAAACGTAGCTGATTAATGGGACAATCCGAGTATTTGCGGGCATGGTTCGCGGTGTATGAAACACTACACCGCGAACGAGGCC
>SCSU01000040.1 GCA_004299275.1 Patescibacteria group bacterium | reverse complement strand
GTTCGCCCCAGTTGCACACGCCGCTCCCAAGCGGGCCCCAGTGCTGGACTAGGGCGTAGGCAGAGTCGACAATTCCGCCCGTGGACAGCGCGGCGATGGCGATTATTTTTTTCTTCATGGCGCTTGATGCTCCAGAGCGCAGCCGGAGCGTTCGGCTAAGGTCGCGAGGTCAATCTCGCCCTCGGCGCGCCAATTATCCAGGCCGGTCCAGGTGGGGAATCCTTTGACCCCTTTTTCCCTGCAGTCCTGTTTAAGCTCTTCAGAGCCGGGGATGGCGCATTCAATATATGGTAAATACTTAGCCGATTTGCCAAAAAGTTTTTTTTGATTGAGGCAGTGTGGGCACCAGTAGGCGCCGTAGAATTTTAGGCCTTTCTCGCCCAGACACTTGGCAAAGTCGTCATAGGGCCCGGGCGCGGACGCCGCGCGCCACCAAAAAAATCCGCCAGCGGTTCCGCCGAGGAGAATAACCAAAACGGCCAAAATTGTGATGGGGATTTTCATTATCTGAATCTGATCCGAGGTCAGACCTTAAGCTCAAGGTCTGACCTCGATTTCGGGCTGGCGGGACTCGAACCCGCGACCTCTTCGTCCCGAACGAAGCGCGCTACCAACTGCGCTACAGCCCGTTAAATTTCAAACATTACTTTAGCAGAGCGGCGGTTGACTCACAAGTCTCAGTCCTTCAGCCGAAGCGGCAAAATCTGCTATACTGTGAGGCGTTAACTTTACTCTATGCCCGATGCTGAAAACAAACCAAAGCTCACCCTCAAACCCGAGGTGCCGGTGGTGGCGCTCAAGGGCTTGGTGATGTTCCCCAAAATAACCGTGCCACTTTTGCTCTCGGACCCCAAAGCGGTGGCGGCGATTGACTCGGCTCTTGCCAGCGACCGGCTGGCGGTTTTTGTCGCCGTCAAAGAGGACGACTTGGCCGAGCCGCAGGCCAAGGACCTCTATCAGGTGGGGACCGTTTCCAAAATAGTTGAAGCGGTCAAACAGCCGGACGGGACGATGCGGCTCATGATTGAAGGGCTGGAACGCGCCCGCGTCAAGGAGTTCACGGCGGATAGCCCGTTTTTTAAGGCGCGCGCTGGGCTTTTGCCCCAACGTCATGAGGAGAAGAGCGAGGCGGTGGAGGCACAGATGTACGCCGTGGTCAACCAATTTAAGGAGGCGGTGAACGCCGGCGCGCCGGTGCCCTTTGACGTGCTCCTGGTAGTGATGAATTTAAACGACCCCTGGCAGCTCTCCGATCTCGTTGCTTTAAATCTTGATTTCCGCACCGAGGAAAAGCAAAAAATTCTGGAAGCCGAGGCCGTCCTCTCCAAACTGGAGCTGGTTGCCGCGGCCATCGCTCGCCAGCTCAAAGTTCTCCAGCTTTCCAAAAAACTTCAGACGGAAACCGGCAAAGAGCTGGGCAAGATGGAGCGGGAGATGTTTTTGCGCGAACAGCTCAAATCAATTGAAAAAGAATTGGGCGTGCTCGGCGGCCGAACGGAGGTGGAGGAGCTCAAGGCCAAAATTGAAAAGGCGGGAATGCCGGCGGAGCCTAAGGCCATCGCCGAAAAAGAGCTACTGCGGCTCCAGGGTATGCCCTCGTTCTCGCCCGAGGTTTCCTACATCCGCACCTATCTTGACTGGCTGGTGGAACTCCCTTGGAGCAAAAAAACCGAATCCCAAATTGACGTCAACGCCGCCAAAAAAATATTAGATTCTGACCACTACGGCCTGGAAAAGGTTAAAGAGCGCATTTTGGAATATCTGGCGGTGCAAAAATTAGTTGGCCGGATTCGCGGGCCGATACTTTGTTTTGCCGGGCCTCCGGGTACGGGTAAAACATCGCTCGGCAAATCCATCGCCCGCGCTTTGGGGCGCAAGTTCGTGCGGATGTCTTTGGGCGGTGTCCGGGACGAAGCCGAAATCCGCGGTTTCCGCCGCACTTATGTCGGCGCCCTGCCCGGCCGGATTATCCAAGGGGTGAATCAGGCCGGCTCAAAAAATCCGGTTTTTATGCTCGACGAGATTGATAAATTGGGAGCCGATTTCCGCGGTGACCCATCGGCGGCGCTTTTGGAAGCTCTGGACCCGGAACAAAATTCCGCTTTCAGCGACCACTACCTAGAGGTGTCTTTTGACCTTTCCGATGTGATGTTCATCACGACCGCGAATATTTTGGACACGGTTCCGCCGGCGCTCCGAGACCGGATGGAGGTGATTGATTTCCCCGGTTACACCGAGGAGGAAAAATTTCACATCGCCAAACAACACCTGCTGCCTAAACTCTGGGAGATGCACGGCCTAAAACCCAAGCAAATGGTTATTACCGAACCGGCGATTCGGGCGGTGATTCGCCTCTATACTTTGGAGGCCGGGGTGCGGAATTTGGAGCGCTCATTAGCTGCCGTCTGCCGTAAAATTGCCCGCGAGGTCGCGACTGGCGCTCGCGGCGCGGTGACCATCGGCGTGAGCGATCTTGCTAAGTATCTGGGAGCGCCGCACTTTTCGCACGAAGAGGCGCGGGGCAAGGGTGAGGTGGGCGTAGTCACGGGACTGGCCTGGACCGAAGCCGGCGGCGAAGTGCTCACGATCGAGGCGGCTAAAATGCCGGGGGCGGGTAAGCTCATCATCACCGGTCACCTGGGACAAGTGATGCAGGAATCGGTGGAGGCGGCTTTTTCCTTCGCTCGCGCTTTCGCCAAGGAGGAAAAAATTAAAGACCAGTTTTATAAAACCTCGGATGTCCACGTTCATGTGCCGGCTGGCGCTATCCCTAAGGACGGACCGTCGGCTGGGATTGCCATCGCCACGGCGCTGGTGTCGCTCGTGACCGACAAGCCGGTCAAAAAAGCCGTAGCCATGACGGGTGAAGTCACCTTGCGCGGCCGGGTGCTCGAGATCGGGGGAGTGAAGGAAAAGATTTTGGCCGCGCACCGCGCCGGTGTGCAGACCGTAATTTTGCCCGAGGGTAATAAAAAAGATTTGGATGACGTGCCCAAAGAAGTACGTCGTTCTCTAAAATTTATTTTCGCCAAAACCATGGATGAGGTGCTCAAATCCGCCATCCAGGCGCGATAATGTAAGCCGGTGAAATTGCGGAATTTCGACTGCGGCTTTGTCGCTCCTCCTCGACGTATATCTTATACGCCTTCGTCGTCGCTCCTCGCCTCGTCCGAAATTACGCAATTTTGTTGTGAGACGGAATGTTCAGATGATCTCAATCAAACAATCCAGCGCGGCTCGGCGCGAGACGGGAGACAGAATTTTGGCTTGGACGGTTTTTGTTCTGGTCGTTTTCGGCCTTTTGATGCTCTCTTCGGCCTCAGGTCCGAGCGCTTACGCCAAATTCGGCGACCCGTTTTGGTTTGTTAAGCACCAAATATTATTCGGATTAATTCCGGGCGCGGTCGCCCTGTTCTTTTTTTTACGCTTCCCTTATCGCCATCTCCAAAAGCTGGCCTTTCCGCTCCTAATTGTTTCCATTGTTCTTTTGCTTTTGGTTTTTATCCCCGGCATCGGCGCGAAGTGGGGCACCTCCCGGAGCTGGATATCCATTTTTGGTTATTCGCTCCAGCCGTCGGAGATCGTCAAACTGACTTTTTTGATTTATCTCGCCGCCTGGCTGGAGAAGCGCGGCGAAGACGTGCGGGACGTGAGCTTCGGTCTGCTGCCGTTTCTCTTAGTCATTGGGACCGTTAGTGCGCTCCTCTTGCTTGAGCCGGATATGGGCGGGATGGCGGTTATAATCGGGACCGCCCTGGTTGTTTATTTTTTGGCCGGCGCGCCTTTCAAACATTTAACTCTGGTGGTGGGTGGCGGTCTCGGCGTTTTGCTGCTTTTAATCAGCATGGTTCCTTATCGCGTGGCGCGTTTTACCACTTTTTTAAATCCGTCTTTAGATCCCCGCGGCATCGGCTATCATGTCAATCAAGCCCTGCTCGCCATCGGTTCCGGCGGAATTTTTGGTTTAGGTTTCGGCAATTCACGGCAAAAGTTTTTATATCTGCCGGAGGTGGAGGGTGATTCAATTTTTGCCGTGATGGCGGAGGAAATCGGTTTTATTTTGACATTGGTTTTTCTGTTTGCCATTCTTTTTTTCGCCCACCGCGGGCTAAAAATCGCCCGCTCGGCACCGGACCGTTTCGGTCAGCTTTTGGCCGGTGGCATTGTCGCTTGGTTTATCATCCAGTATTTCGTGAATATCGGCGGACTGCTTTCGCTCCTGCCGCTCACCGGGCTGACCTTGCCATTTATCTCCTACGGCGGCACCTCGCTTTTTGTCAGCTTGGCGGCAATTGGAATATTGCTTAATATCTCTCGGAATATGCATTCGAGCGCATTTGCTCACCCATAGCGATTCGATTATTCGTACTTTCGTAAAATTTTCGTATTTTCGTAGCCATTATGAAGATTCTTTTGGCCGGCGGCGGAACCCTTGGTTCAGTTACACCCCTGCTCGCGCTTTTTGATTATTTAGAAAGCCGGGAAAGGGGCCGCCCCCAGTTTATTTTTGTCGGGACGCCAAGCGGTCCCGAGCGCCAAGCGGTTGAAACCGCCAATATTCCTTTTTTTGTTTTGCGGGCGGCAAAACTGGACCGTTTTTTTTCCTGGCGATTGTTTTTGTCGCCACTTATTTATTTTTGGTCGCACCTCGCCGCCGCGGCGGTGATTTTTCGACTCAAGCCGGACGTTTTGGTATCAGCCGGCTCCTATGTCGCCGCGCCGCTCGCGCGAATGGCGCGGTTCGCGCGCGTGCCCTCCGTCCTGCTACAGATGGATTTGCGGCGGGGGTTGGCAAACCGAATGATGGCGCGAACGGCGGCGGCAATCGCCGTTTCCCTGCCCGAGGCCGGCAAAGGCCTGGTGCCGAAAAAAATAGTGGTTACTGGCATCCCCGTTCGTTCGGCGGTGATAAAAGTATTGGAGCGCCGCGCTGAACTCACAACGGCGGCAATGACCAGATTTAAAATTGATGAAAAGGCGCCGACAGTTTTGATTATCGGCGGCGGCACCGGCGCGGCGCAAATTAATCGTTTAGTCAGCTCCTCGGCCTCGGAGCTCGCCGCCGCGGCTAACGTGATCCATATTACCGGCGCGGGCAAAGAGGCGGCTGAGACGGATAACGTGCGATACAAAAGTTACGAGTTATTGACGGCGGAGGAGCTCTCCGAAGCTTATGCCGTTTCGGATTTAATTGTCTCGCGCGCCGGCATGGGCGCGATTGCCGAGCTGGCTGTGGTGCAGACGGCGTTTGTGCTGATTCCCATGCCGGACTCGCCGCAGGAGGAGAATGCGGCGTTTTTTCACGCGCGGGCGGGAATTCCGGTGTTGGGAAAGCAGACGACCGCGGAACAATTTTGTGAAACGATTCTCGGTTATCTGCGGCATCCGACAAGCTGGCCAGGATCAATTGAAAAAATGCGCGTTCTGCTTCCAGCGAACGCCGCCGCGCGGTTCGCGGCGGTGGTTATGCAGGCGGCCGAAAATAGGGGAGCGTAATCTTGCCCCGAGTGGGAGGTGATGGTATTTTGTTAACCGCTTTGACCCGGTAGCTCAGTTGGTAGAGCACCAGCCTTTTAAGCTGAGGGTCGTGGGTTCGATCCCCACCCGGGTCACACAAAAACTTCCCCGAAAGGGGAAGTTTTTGTGTGTGATCTCCGGAATAGTGGGGATTGTTGGATGTTAAACATCCGAAACATCTGATTATCTTTTTATTAATGCCGTTCCATATTTAAATCCGGACACGTGTCGTTTTAACACTACCCCGGTCGTGGTTGCGCTCGTCACGGTACTCGAACCGTAGCGGTTGTTGATTTCGTCCAGCGCGTGGAGGAGCCGATGCCGCCGTTCCCGCTCCGGCCAAAAGGTGAGCTGATTATTTTCATAAATAAGTTCCGAGAGGTGCACCCCGAGCAGGCGGACTGGACGTGTAGATTTCAGATATCCGACACGGTCGGATATCTGAAATCCGAATATGGAGTGTTGGAGACACTCCCACGCCGTCTCGAAAATCGGCACCGGGTCGTCGATCGCCTCGGGCAGGCGCGCTCCGTCACCCGCGTGCGAAAAATCGCCGTAGCGGACTAAAGCGCTGACATAACGCGTTTGAAAATTTTCGGCTCGCATGCGGCGGCAGGCTTTCTCCACCAGTTTCATAAGCGTTTCGTAAATTATTTTGGGGTTCGTGGTGTCCTCCGGGAGCGTGTAGGAATTTCCAAAGGACTTGGGCGCGGCTTCGACATTCTGCACTGGCGACGGGTCCTCGCCTTGGCCAAGGAGCCAGAGTTTGGCGCCCGCTACCGGGCCAAAAACGATAGTGAGGCGCGTGAGCGGCGTCTCGGAGAGGTCTTGGAGGGTGTGAATGCCGAGTCGGTTCAATCGTCGTTTCATCCGTTCGGCAATACCGCAGATTTCAGTAAGCGGCAGGAATGCCCAGAGCACCGGAACATCCTCCGGTCGGATTCGAACGAGGCCGTCAGGTTTTTTGAGGTCGCTCGCGAGTTTGGCCAGGATTTTGTTTGGAGCGATGCCGACAGAGCAGGTGATGCGTTCGCCAAGTTCGGCGCGCAATTCCACCTTGATGCGGCGCGCCAGCGCTTCTGGTCCGCCGTAGCGCTCATGCCAGCCGGTGACGTCGAGGAAGGCCTCGTCAATCGAAAAGACCTCGACGGCGTCGGTGTAGCGGCGGAAGACGCGCAGAAATTTGTGAGTGACATCTTCGTAGGCATCGGGGTCGCCGTGGATGATTTCGAGCTCCGGGCAGAGGCGGAGCGCCTCGTAGGAGTTCATCGCGGTTTTGACTCCGCGCTTTTTTGCCGCAATTGAAGCGGCGGCGATAATCCCGCGAGTCCCGGGTTTGCCGCCCACGCCGATCGGCTTTCCGCGCAAAAACGGATTGGCCTGTTCGGCCACGCTCGCAAAGTACGAGTTCATGTCTATATGAAACACCACCCGCCCCCCGAGATTGGATCTCGCGAGATTGGATCTCGAGTTATCCCCAGACTGGACTATTGACAAGAGACACATAATAAGCTCGCGCGCTATGCTAGAGATTGGATCTCTCGAGATCCAATCTCGATATATGGCAAGGATTATTCCTGCCGGCGACGGTTATTATCATGTGTATAACCGCGGGGTGCTCAAACAGCCAATTTTTCTTGAAGAAGAAGATTACTTTAAGTTTTTGCACGATCTTCAGCGGTTTAATGCCATCAAGATTGGATCTCGCGAGATTGGATCTCGAAAACCGCTCGTTTCAATTTTGGCTTGGTGTTTAATGCCTAATCATTTTCATTTGTTCTTACAGCAGCGACAGGAAGAGGGTGTTAGTTTGTTTATGCATCGGCTCGGCGTTGGATTTACAATGTTCATGAATAAAAAATACAAACGGAGCGGTCATCTTTTTCAGAGCAAATATCAGGCAAAATTAATCAGCGGTGACGCGCAGTTTTTTCACATTTCTCGCTATGTTCACCTTAACCCACTGGATTTGATTGAGCCGGAATGGGAGGAACACGGCGTACGGGAACCGCGAAAAGCGGAGAAGTTTATAGAGGAATATTGTTGGTCGAGTTATGCGGACTGGTTGGGAAACGAGCGTTTTCCGTCAATTATTGATGAACTGGCGGTGCGGGACATTCGAGCGGGCACCGGTGATTATCGGAAATTCGTGCGAGATTGGATCTCGCGAGATCCAATCTCGGGAGCCGACGTTATTGGTTAACGCTCGCCAGAGGTCGGACCCCGACGTGACATCGGGGTAACGACCTCGTGCTCGCCCTTTATGGTGTGTAGGCTTCTACTAACCGCCATTCCAGAGTGTCGGTGTTGAAGCGCAGTTTCCAGGCGTGGTCGTCGTCCGAAACGTTGAAGAAAAAAATTTTGCTCCGGCCCTCGCGTGAGCCGGTAATCAGATTGACGCGTTTGATGTCATAGATTTTCTGCCCCCACTTGAGCTTCCACGGCTTAACCTTGCCTTTGGTAAAGGCGACGATGAGAGAAATGGGGTCGTCGAGGAGGTGCTGCATGGTTTTGGTTAAGAATTACGAATTGTAATACGAATGTACGAATTCGTACTTTCGTATTGTTCGTATTTTCGTCGCCATGCCGCTGTTCAAGGTCGCAGGCGCGCAATGGCTTGGCTAAAAAGAATTTTTTGCCGCTCGGCGCGGAAGTGGTCGTAATAGCGTTTGAAGGCGAGGTTAGCGCGGCGAGTCGGGAGCGAACGACGCTCGGCGCGGAGGACGCGTTTGGATGTCGGACGGCCGCGGGGCGTCCAGCGCACAGGGGAGACAGGAGAGAAAGTTAAGCAGAGAGCGGAGGAAGACATATGGTTAGTTGTTAACGTGTTAGCGAGTTAACGCGTTAACTCGTAAACGCGCTAACTCGTTAACCCGGTAACCGGATTTTAAGACGCAGAACCCTTACCCCTTTGCAGAAGGGGGTGGAACGCAGTAGGTAAGATGT
Source organism: Patescibacteria group bacterium (assembly GCA_004299275.1). Taxonomy (GTDB): domain Bacteria; phylum Patescibacteriota; class Patescibacteriia; order 2-12-FULL-57-11; family 2-12-FULL-57-11; genus SCSU01. The sequence continues at coordinate 9,061 of SCSU01000040.1, read as the reverse complement.
AGCTGATGAGTTTACGCTGTTGCGAAGGTTCGGATTACCGCCCGGACTACGCCCTGAACTTGCAGATTTTTTACATAGATCGGCTGCATCTCGCGGTTGGCCGGCTGGAGGCGCACGCGGTCGCGCTCGCGGTAAAAGCGCTTGAGCGTCGCCTGCGTGTTCTCGAGCAGAGCGACCACAACTTCCCCATTGCGCGGCGCCGGATTTTTTTCCACCACCACGTAATCACCGTCCAAAATCCCGTCTTCAATCATTGAACGCCCCTTAACCTTGAGGACAAAAGAATTTTCGCCGTCTTTGACCAGCGCCGAGGGGACAGCCAAAGTTTCCTTTTCCTCCACCGCCTCAATCGGCTCGCCGGCAGTGATGAGCCCAAGGAGCGGGAGAACCACGGCCTTGGCGCTCGCGAGCAGACCTTTGTCCACCATTACCGGCGCGCCCTCGGTGTCCTCGAGATAACCCTTTTCGCGCAAACGCTTGATGTGTTCGTGGACCGTGGCCGGAGAAGAGAGGTCGAGCGCTTCGGCGATTTCCCGATACGACGGCGTATAGTCGCGTTCGCGCATCACTTTGAGGATGTAGTCCAAGATTTCGCGTTGTTTTTTGGTGAGAGGAGACATAAGTCGTGAGTAGAACAAATGTAATATCTTTATATCCCGAACGAAAACCGAACGCAAGGGGCAAGCTGTGGATAACTCCAAGATCCAATCTCGCGAGATTGGATCTCGACACAGGCGCGTATTTAAAGTAATAAAGTAATGACCCGTTTCCTTTGGGTTCCGCGCCGTCCGGATGGCGGCTGGTCTTTGCCATAGGAAATCGCAGTGAAAACAGTCACTCCCGAAGTGGTTAGTTCTATTTTTCTCTGGCTCGCCAGAGACGATGTGGACGATTCCCTGGTGAAGCTCTTCCAAGAGAGGCCAGAGGAATGCGTCGAGCGCCTCCGGGCGCTCATTGCCGCGAATCCGGCGGCCGCCTCGACGGTCCTTGGGGAGAGCGCGCCGAGCAACGGCCCCGCGGCTGCCGCCGAGCAATTTCCGTCACGGGCGGATGAAGGCAAATCTCCTCCGGATACGCAGGAGGAGGTGCGTCCTGTTGCGGAGCGAGGGGAAACTCCGTCTGCAGCTCCACCGGCCGCCGTTGCCACCGGTAGTTCGGAAGTCAAAACCCCTCTGCCGCCGCCGGACACGGGTTCGGGGCCGTACCTGGTGGACGCGCATCTCGGCATCAACGCCCTGTTGCTCGAAGCGCGGCAGTCGGACTTTACCGGCATGCCCAAGAGGCGGCTGCATTTGCTCCTCCAGGCGTGGGCGGCGGAGGCGAAAGCTCTTCAAGGCGATTTGCCCCCCTCTTCCAACAACAACCGCGCGGATTACAACCGGCTGACGCACTTCCTCGGTTGGCTCCGAAAGCTGGTTACGGAACATCAGACCGGTTACGTCAACGGCCTGGCCTACGATGCGACCGGCAACTGGCCGAAGATTGCTGGAATGGCGCGGACGATGCTCGCGTGTTTTGATGCCGAAAGTTCCAAAGAGGAGGAAAGGCGCAAGGCGGCGGTCAAAAGAGAAGAAGAGGAGAAGCGCCGAAAGATCGAGCGGGATGCCGAGAAGCTGCTTGCTCATGCGGAAAAAAAGAAGCAGGAGCCGGCAAAAACTGCCGCACTCGAAGGTTTGGAACCAGCGGCTCCGGACGAAACAGCGACCTGGCCCCTGGTTAGGGAACTGGTTACCGACTCTGCCAAGCGGGTCGTCGTTGTCAGCAACCTGGAACGGAGCGACGTGACCGTTTGGTTGGAGAAGTGGCTTGGCCGGGAGGTAGAGTGGGCAATCGTGGACACCAATAACCGTCCACGGCAGCAACAGGCGCTGGTTGAGAGTGTCCGACGCGGCAAAGTGGGATTGCTTCTAATCGTCCAAGGGTTCATCCGTCACGTCTCGTGCGACGCCGTCATCCAAACGGCCAAGGAGAATTTCGTACCGTTCGTTCTCTGCGGCCGCGGCGGCAAGGGCGAGCTCAGGCGCACCTTGGATGAGCTCGAGGCCCGGCTCGGGCAGAGACAGTCACGGCCCTGATACGCTTAACGCGCGAAAGCCGCGCTCCGCCATAACGGCAATGCGACGGCGAGCGCGTTTTTTTAATTATTAGAAGTTAGAGGTTGGAGGTTAGAAGTGGGAAAAAGCCGATAAAAGTGTGGATTGGCGTGAAAATAAAAATTGCATTACAATAATCAGAAGTTGAATGTTAAGATCGTCATCTCGACCCGGGCCTGCCTGCCGGCAGGCAGGTGGAGAGAACTTCAATTCGGCGATTGAAAGAATTGAAGATCCCTCGACTACACCCGGGATGACAGTATTTCCGAAATAGAACAACCGTCATCTCGACCAAGGCGGAGAGAACTTCAATTCGTCAATTAAATGATAAGAACTGAAGATCCCTCGACTACACCCGGGATGACAGAAAATTAGACTACCCTCGAGAAAGAACCATGACCGGCGCGAAATTACAGCCGACAACAAAATTCATCCGCCGACCGCCATCGCGCTGGCGGCTGGTTGGCGCTCTCTTAATAATCCTCCTTGGTTTTGGCGCCGGTGTTCTCTACGGTCGCGCCAGCGCACCAGTTCCCGGCACGGGCCGACTAGCCAACGGCAACGCCACTTCCACGACCGCTTCCACGCTCATCGCCGAAGGCGCTCCCCCAAATTTATCTAAAGAAGTAGATTTTCCGCTTTTTTGGGACATTTGGAAGCGGATTAAAGAGCGCTATGTGCGGCAGCCGGTCACGGACGCCGACCTCTTCCACGGCGCGCTTGAGGGGATGGTGGCCTCGCTCGACGACCCCTACTCCGTCTATTTCTCCCCCAAGCTCGCCGACGAGTTCAACAAAGAGCTGGAAGGAACTTTTGAGGGCATCGGCGCGGAAATCGGAATCAAAAATAATCGTTTGGTCATCGTCGCGCCGCTGCCGGACACGCCGGCCTCCCGCGCCGGACTCCGGGCCGGCGACGCCATCATTTCCATTGACGAAGTCTCTTCCGCCGGCATGTCGGTGGAGCAGGCCGTGAGCAAAATCCGCGGCAAAGCCGGCACCAAGGTCAGTCTGAACATTATCCGCAACGGTAAAAAGGACCCGTTTAAGGTGGAGGTGACGCGGGAGAAAATCGTGGTTAAGAGCGTCCGCTTTGAGACGCGGACGACCAAGGGCGGCAGCAAAATCGGCTGGATTCAGCTTCGACAGTTTAACGACGACACTATCCCGCTCTTAGACCAGGCGGCGCGCGAACTTTTGCGCGACAACCCCAAGGGTATCGTGATTGATTTGCGCAACAACCCCGGCGGGTATCTGGAGTCGGCGCTGAACGCGGTCGGTTTTTGGCGGCAAGGCACGGCGGTGATTGAGAAAAAGTATAACGGCGAGGAGGAGTCAAAAGACGCCTCCGGCAAGACGCAGTTCAAGGATTTGCCGACCGTGGTTTTGGTCAATCAGGGTTCGGCTTCGGGCGCCGAGATTTTGGCTGGCGCGCTGCAGGACTACGGCCTCGCCAAGATTGTCGGCAAAAAAACTTTCGGCAAGGGTTCGGTGCAGGACTACCAGGAGCTCAAGGACGGCGGCGCGCTCAAACTCACGGTCGCCGAGTGGCTCACGCCCAAAAAACGCTCCATTAATAAAGAGGGGATTGCGCCGGATATTGAATTGGATTTAACTGACGAGGACGCCAATGCGGACCGCGACCCACAACTCGACAAGGCCTACGAGCTCATTGACTCGTGGCCGGCGGCAGAAAGCAAGAATTGAGCTCTCGGCCGGGGGGATTGTTTACCAGCGCTCCGCCGCCGGGCCGCTGGTTGCTTTTTTGCTTGACCCTTACGGCAAGTGGACTTTCGCCAAGGGGCACGTGCGGCGGGCGGCGGGCGAGGAGCCCCCCTCGGCGGCGCGGCGCGAGACCGAGGAGGAGATGGGGCTCACCGGACTTAAAGTCATTGAAAAATTGGGAACGACCGAGATCTGGTTCCGCGACCGCTATCACCACAAGGGCGCGCTGGTCCACAAATACATCACTTATTTTTTAATGGAGGCGCCGGCGGGCTCGGTCGGCTATCCCGAAATTAAGGAGAAAATCAAAGCCATTGCCTGGGTGCCGGTGAGCGAAGCCATCAATTTTTCCCAGTACGCTAATTTGCGGCCGGTCTTAAAACAAGCCGTGAGGAGGATTGAAGAAATTTTGTGATTCTCCGCGGCCAAGTAATCCACGGCAAAGGCGAGGGGCGGGCGCTCGGCTACCCGACCGCTAATTTGTCTTATGCGCACACCGGGGAGCCGTCGGAGCCGGGCGTCTGGGTTGCCCGCGTTCTCTCCGATTATCGCGTATGGCCGGCACTCGCGGTGGTCGGGATGTGGCCGATGGAGAACGCTTTACCCAGCGTTGAAATTTATCTTTTGGATTTTTCCGGCGACCTCTACGGCCAGACGCTGGCCGTATCTTTGATTAAAAAATTCCGTGAGCTCAACAAATTTTCCGATATCGCGGCGCTAGTGAGCCAGATTGAACGGGATGTGGAGGAAGCGAAAAAGTTTTTTGGAAGTGAGTCGTAAGTAGTGAGTCGTAGGTAAAAACGGTGGGTTGTAAGTATATCCGTCATCTCGACCGCGGTGGAGAGAACTTCAATTTGACGATTTTTAAAGAATTGAAGATCCCTCGGCCAAGCTCGAGATGGTAATAACTTTAGTCGTGATTAGTACTACTGACTTTTGTTATGTTTACTGGAATCGTTCAAGGAACGACCAAAGTCAAGAAAGTTGAACACCAGAGCGGACTCATAATTTTGACTTTGGATCTTGGGGAGCTCGCCCGCGGCCTCAGCGAGGGCGCGAGCGTCTCGGTTGCCGGCGTCTGTCTCACGGCGCGGGCACTCCGCGGCGGCCGTGTTATTTTTGACTTAATGGACGAGACGCTCAAGAAGACGACGCTCGGTTCTCTTCGGGTCGGCGACAAAGTTAACATTGAACGCTCGGTTAAAATTGGCGATGAGCTCGGCGGCCATCGTGTCGCCGGCCATGTGAGCGGCACGGCGGCGATTGCCAAAGTGGCAACGCCGCCGGGGAACCGCATCTTGACGATTAAATGCGCGCGGCCGTGGATGGACTACATTTTGCCCAAGGGTTTTATCGCGCTGGACGGCTGTTCGCTCACGGTGGTGGACGCCGGCCGGGATTTTTTTACAGTGCATCTCATCCCCGAGACGCTCCGCCGCACGACTTTGGGAGAAAAAAAAGCGGGCGACTTGGTAAATTTGGAGCTGGACCCGCAGACCGTGGCCGTGGTGGAGACGGTGAAAAGACTAGGGTATAGGGGATAGTGAATAGTGGATAGTTATATGGTTCGCGCCTATCAAATTTACGCTTCAAAAAGCGCGGCGGAAACGCTGAAAGTTTTGGAGACAAACGCGCTCGGACTCTCCGAGGCGGAGGCGAAGAGCCGCCGGCTTAAGTTTGGCGGCAACGTTGTCCGGGCCAAAGAGACGACCGCTTTTGACCTCGTGCGCCGGCAATTTTCCTCGCCGCTCACTTTGATGCTTATTGCCGCGGCTTTGGTCGCGTTTTTTCTTAAAGAAACGGTTGACACGCTGGTCATCTCCGTCATTCTGCTCATTAATGTCGGCTTGAGTTTTTTCCAGGAGTATCGTTCGGAGACCGCGCTCAGGCATCTCAAAAGTTTGGTCAGCCGAACGGCGACGGTGCGCCGCGGCGGTCAAGCGGCTGTCCGGCCGCAGGCGGAATTGGTGCCGGGCGATATTGTGCTGCTCTCGGCCGGCGACATCGTGCCCGCTGACATCCGTTTGATTAAAGTTGACGGTCTGGCGGCGGACGAATCGGCACTCACCGGCGAATCAGCGCCAGTTTGGAAAGATGCCGCGGTGAGCGCTGGGGCGCCGTCCGGCCCCGCCGCCGCGGCGCCAATCGCTCTGGCCGGCACCACCATCGCCTCCGGCCGCGGCGAAGGAGTCGTCATCGCGACCGGAGAGAATACCGAGTTCGGCCAGACGGTCAAATTGGCTCTGGAGACGACCAAGGTCGGCGCCTTTGAGGAGTCGGTGCGGCACTTTTCCGTCTTTTTGATGAAAGTGGTCGGCGTGGCGCTCATCCTGGTGTTTGCCGGGAATCTCCTGATTGAGGGCACCACGGCGCGCGCCGCCGAGTTCTTGCTTTTTTCTTTGGCGCTGGCGATTTCGGTTGTTCCCGAGGCCCTGCCGGCAGTGGTCACCTTGACCTTTTCCCGCGGCGCCCTGCACTTGGCCAGAAAAAAAGTGATTGTCCGGCGGCTTTCGGCCATTGAAGACTTGGGGCATGTGGAAATACTCTGCACGGATAAAACCGGCACCATCACCGAAAATAAACTCCGCCTGACGGATGTTTTTGCCCGCGAGCAGAGCGAAGCGGGGCGTCTGGCGGCGCTCTCGGTCGCTCCGGAGCAGGAAGTTCGCGTTGTTTCCTCTTTTGACGCCGCCATTCGGGAGATGGCGGCGCGCGAATTAGGCATCACTGAGTTAAAACGCCACATTATTGCCCACCGGCCTTTTGACCCGGCGCGCCGGCGGCAGACCTTGGTGCTACAAGACGAGAGCGGTAGGGGGCGGCGGACTTTGCTTATTGTCAAAGGAGCGCCGGAGCAGGTTCTCCCGTTCTGCGCGGCCGAAGCCGGTTCCATCCTCACCGCCGAACGTCGTCAAGAAATTCTCCAAGCTTTTCGTAATTTCGGCCGCGGCGGCAAACGGGTGCTGGCGCTCGCTTACCGTCCAGTCGCGGAAAAAGAAAATTACAACGACAGCGATGAGAGCGAGATGATTTTTGCCGGTTTGCTGGCCTTTGAGGACCCGCTTAAGAGCACGGCGCGCGAGGCGATCCGCCGCGCCGAAGAACTCAAGGTTCGCGTTAAAATTTTGACCGGCGATGGGCCGGAGGTGGCCAGCGCCGTGGCGGTCGCGGCCGGCGTCGTGCGCGACTCCGGGGAGGTTATGTCCGGCGAGGAGCTCGTCAAGCTAACGCCGGAGGAGTTCTCGGCCGCGGCGGAGCGATTTGACGTTTTTGCCCGGGTCACGCCCGAACAAAAATACCGCCTGATTGAAGTTTTGGAACGCCGATACGCCGTCGGCTTTTTGGGCGAGGGGATTAACGACGCGCCGGCGCTCCGGCTCGCTCACGTCGCCCTGGCGGTGGACGGCGCGGCTGACGCGGCCAAGGACGCCGCGGACGTTATCCTCCTGGACCACTCTTTGGACGTGATTGTTGACGGCATCCGCGAGGGGCGTGTTATTTTTGCCAATGTGGCCAAGTATGTCCGTTATTCGCTTTCGGGAAATTTGGGGAACATGTTTTCTATCGCCGGCATCTCGTTTCTCCTGCCGTTCCTGCCAATGCTCCCGATTCAGCTCCTTTTGGTGAATCTGCTCACTGACATCCCGCTGATGGCCATTGCCGCTGACCGCGTGGACGGCCGCGAGGTGGCCGGCCCGCGCCGTTTGCATCTCCGCGACTTGGCCAATTACGCCCTGCTCATGGGTTTAGTCTCCACTTTTTTTGATTTTATTTTTTTCGGGCTTTTCCGCTCGGCCAAGCCGGCTCTGCTCCAGACGATGTGGTTCGTGGAGTCGGTGCTCCAGGAACTTGCCGTCATTTTTTCCATGCGAACGCCGTTTTTATTTTTTCGAAGCGCGCCGCCCGCGCGGAGTCTGGCGCTTTTCGCCTTGCTCGCGGCGGCGTTCACCCTCGGTTTGCCCTTGACTCGCGTCGGTCAGGAAATTTTTCACTTTGCCCGGCCGTCGGGCTCCGCGGTGGCGCTCGTCCTCCTGCTCGTGGCCATGAGTTTTGTCGTTACCGAATTGGTCAAGAGCTGGTACCGGCGCGGCCGCGGCCAGGCGGTTTTTAAATGAACCCGCGCCTTATCAAGGTCTGACCTCCGCGGGAGGTCAGACCTTGCCGACCAATTTGTGTTAGAATAAATTTTAGTAATTCTCCCTTTGCTAAAGGGAGTACCCGCAGGGGAGGGATTTGGATTGAAGGGTGTAGGGGATAGGGTATAGGGGATAGTGCAAAGGAGAAATAGAATCAAAAATCCTCCGGCTCGCCGTCGCGTAGCGCTATGGCGGAGCACGGCTCTGAGCTCGCCACCTCCTTTAGGAAAGCCTGCCTGCCGGCAGGCAGGGAGGAATAATAATCGGATTATGTCTAAGTATATCTTCGTCGCCGGCGGGGTGATGAGCGGGGTGGGCAAGGGCATTGCCTGCGCCGCCATCGGCCGGATTCTCCAAGCTAAGGGCTACCGCGTCACCGCGGTCAAAATTGACCCTTATATCAACGTTGACGCCGGCACGATGAACCCGGTGGAGCACGGCGAGGTTTTCGTGACTGACGACGGCGACGAGACCGACCAGGACATCGGCAACTACGAGCGATTTCTCGACCTGGACATCACCTCGGTCAATTACATGACCACCGGCCGGGTTTACCAGTCGGTGATTGAACGCGAGCGGAATCTGGAATACGGCGGCAAAACCGTGGAAGTCGTGCCGCACGTGCCGGAAGAGGTGATTCGCCGGATACGCGCGGCGGCCCGGCACGCCAAGGCCGAAATCACTATTATTGAAATCGGCGGCACGGTGGGGGAGTACCAAAACATTCTGTTTTTGGAAGCGGCGCGGATGATGCACCTCGCTCGGCCGGCGGACGTCCTTTTCGCTCTGGTTTCCTACCTGCCCATTCCCTCCAATTTGGGGGAGATGAAAACCAAACCAACCCAGTACGCCGCTCAGACTTTGAATTCCGCCGGCATCCAGCCGGATTTTATTATCGCCCGCGCCGCCCGGCCGCTCGACGAGCCGCGGAAAAAGAAAATTTCCATCGGCTCTTCGGTGGAGGTCAAAGACATCATCAGCGCGCCGGACGTGGAGACGATTTACGAAGTGCCGCTGAATTTTGAAAAAGAGGGTCTGGCCCAGCGGATTTTAAAAAAATTCGGTCTGCGCGCCCGGCGCCGCGACCTCCACGACTGGTCGCGGCTGG
>SCSU01000039.1 GCA_004299275.1 Patescibacteria group bacterium | reverse complement strand
CGCGCCGGCTCGCCGCTGATTGAAATTGTTACCGAGCCGGACCTGCGCTCGCCGGAGGAGGCCAAGGCCTTTGTAACCGAGCTCCGGGCAATCATGCGGACGATTGATGTATCGGACGCGGATATGGAAAAAGGGCACCTGCGCTGTGATGCCAATGTGAGCTTACAGCGGGTCCAAGACGACGGTGAGGCAATAGACAAAAGCTTGAATCCTAAAGTGGAAATCAAAAACTTGAACTCCTTCCGTTCGGTGGAACGGGCGCTGGCTTACGAAATTGAACGGCAAACCAAACTCTACCGCGCCAACACCATCCCGACTCAAAATGAAACCCGCGGCTGGGATGAAAAGCGCGGCGCGACCGAAGTCCAGCGGTCAAAGGAATCCGCCCACGACTACCGCTACTTTCCCGAACCGGATTTGCCGGCGCTGGACCTCGCCGTAATCCGCGATAAGGTAGCCCTGCCGGAACTGCCGGCGGCCAAGCGTGCCCGCCTCACGGAAGAATACGGCCTCGCGCCGGCGGACGCCCGAACGCTCGTCGAGGACCCGGCCGCCGCGGACTGGTTTGAGGAAGTGTTGAGCGAACTGCGCGCTTGGCTCGAGGCCCTGCCGGAGAACGAGGACTCGCGCGAGGAGATTTGGGAGGAAAACCGCGGAAGACTGGCCAAGCTCGCGGCGGGGTGGTTCCTCTCTAAACTCTGGGGGCTCATGACCGAACACCACGTGGTGATGAAAAATCTAAAAATTGACCCGGAGAACTTTGCCGAGTTCATCACTCTCGTCTCTACCAACAAAGTGAATTCCACGAGCGCGCAGACGATACTGGCCGACATGCTCCTCCTCGGCAAAGACCCCTCGCAAGTGATGGAAGACCGTCGCCTCGGGCAGATTGAGGACACCGACACGCTCGCGCCGGTGGTCGAGCGCATTGTCCGGGAAAATCCCAAGCTCGTCGCCGATTACAAGGCGGGTAAAACGCAAGTGCTCCAATCGCTCATCGGGATGGTGATGAAGGCCACCGAAGGCCGCGCGCATCCGAAGGTGACTTCCGAGCTTCTAAAACTTCACCTTGAGCATTAATCAATAATCTAGTACGCTCGCACTATGAAACCAACATCATTTGCAGTCTACATTGAACAAGACGAAGACGGGGTCTACATTGGCTCAATTCCTTTGATTCCAAGCTGCTACGCCCAGGGTAATACTGAAGAAGAGATGCTGACCAATCTGAAGGAAGTCTTACGGCTGTGTCTGAGGAATATTGACCACGAGAGTCTCGAAAAAACAAAGTTCGTGGGGATACACAACCTCGAAGCGGTCAATGTCTAAGCTTGTTCCGATCAAGCCAGCGGACTTGGTCAAAATACTTCTTCGGTTGGGATTCCTGCAGCGTGACGCCGAGGGTTCTCACGTGTTTTTTAAACATGCAGATGGGAGAACGACGGTGATACCTCTGCATAGCAAAGACATCAGTCGAGGCCTCCTCAAAAAAATTCTCAATGATGTGAAGCTCTCCGTTGAAGAGTACGAACAATTAAGAAAATAAGATAAATCTGCGCGTGAGAAATCAAAATCGTATCTCCTGCAGGAGATACGATTTTGTTATTTACCAAGCCACGCTTCAATCGTCGCTTCCGCTTCTTCAGTATTTTTTATCCACCGAATCCGCTTGTCGCGCCGGAACCAGGTGAGCTGGCGGCGGGCATAGGCGTGGGTGTCGTATTTGATGCGTTGAATGATCGCGGCCCGCGACAGGAGGTTGGACCTCCCGGCGGAGGTCCAACCTCCGACTATTTCGCGATAGCCAATCGCCGATAACGCCGGCAGATCCGGGCCGTATTTTTTGAAAAGCCGCTCGACTTCTTCAAACAACCCCGCGGCCACCTGCTCCTCTACCCGCTCGTCAATCCGGCGATAAAGTTCTGCTCGCGGCAGGCCAATCGCGAGCTGGAGTGTGTCAAAAAGCGGCCCGACCGATTTTTTCCGATCGGCAACTTTTGGTGCAATCCCTCTCGCGACCTCAATTGCCCGAATTACCCGGCGCGGATTGCGCAAATCCACGGTTTTTTGCGCTTCGGGGTCAATGTTAAACAGCATTGCGACGAGTTCCGTAAGCGGACGATTTTCTAGCGATCGGCGAAGTTCGGGGAGGGGCGGGACAGCCGGTGGCTCAAGATTGTCCACCAGCGCCTTAATATAGAGCCCGGTGCCGCCGACCATAATCGGCAGATGACCGCGGCCAATTATTTTAGAGATGACCAAAAGCGCCGCGCGCTTCCAATCGGCGACCGTAAATGGTTCGTCTGGTTCAACCAAATCCTGGAGCCAATGATAAACGTTGTCAGCAACCACCGCGTCGGCGTATTCCCCGGTCCGAATACGCTGACCAAGAATTTTGGCTGTGCCGATATCCATCCCGCGGTAAACAACGCGCGAGTCCGCGGCCAAAATCTCGCCGCGAAACTTGCGCGCCAATTCAAGCGCCAGCGCGCTTTTCCCCGAACCGGTTGTCCCGACTACGCAGAGCAGTTTATCCATGTTTTTTGCGTTTTTTGCGTTTGTATCCTTCGAAAAGTTTTTTATACATATCATCATCCGGCGCGATTCGCAGCTCTGTCGGGTCCACCCGTCGGTCGGTAAAACGCACGGGCGCATCAGTGACGAGAGCAAGGGGGGTTTGTTCGCTCCCCTCGCCCATCATCAGCACCGCCGCGCTCGCCAACGTATCAGCGACGTTCGTGCGCGTCATCTTGAGAGGCCGGCCAAAAAGGTCTGGCCGTCCGATGTAACTCCGGAGACCGCCAAAACCGGCATAGCCGAGCGCGACGCCGGTGACTCCCGCACGCAGCGGGAATGTCCTGCTGTCGGTGATTAGAACACCGACGCGCTGACGGCGGTAATGTTGCCGAAGGAAACGACGGAGCTCGCGCGCGGCGCGGTAGGGATCTCGCGGCCAAAGGATTAATTTGCCGTCTGCGTTTGATTCGTCAATGCCGGCGTTTGGACACCAGTGACCATCTTTAAGAGTTAGGTAACACCACTTGGTACGAAACGCTTGCTCACTCTCGCGTTTGATCCAGCGCGTCTTCTCTCCCGGGCCGTTTGTGACGACGCGTCCTTGGGCAAGGGCGACAATTTTCGAAGTTACGACGACAATACTACGTTCGGGAAGTACGTGTATGGCTGCGGCAATAACCTCGGTGAGCGAGGCATTCGGTTGAATAATTGGTGTTTTGAGCGGGACAATCTTCATAAGAAAAAATGGGGGCGCCGACGCTCAACGCCCCCGCAACGATGAGAAATTCGCTTCAATGAGTGTGTCGGCGACCACGCGCGCGCACCGCGCGAGCTCTAGCGCCAGCGCGCTCTTGCCCGAGCCAGTTGGACCGACAATGGCGATAAGTTTTGGGAGATTTGTCATACGAGCACGAGATCGGATCTCCTGCGGGAGATCCAATCTCAAACAAGTTTACCATCCAGAACCCATTCCCTTGCGAGCATGATAGCAACTTCTACAAGGTCGCCAGTGGTGGTCGGTGATCGATGGTCAGTAGACGATGAAAACCGCACTCGCTTCATATACTCGCAATTCCCTTCGGCCACGCCGCGCTCGTCCACACTTTCCACCAAAACCCGAACGGTCTTGCCCGCCAAAAATTGATTCTTTCGGAGCACGGTCTCCTCCATCAATTTCTGCAAAATATTCCACCGCCGCTTTTTTTCTTCACGCGAAACTGTGTCGGGAAAAGCCCGTGAGGCCGCCGTGCCGCTCCGGGGCGAGTACTGGGCGATGTAGGCAATATCAAAATCAGCCTGCCGATAGAGCTCCACGGTTTCCTCAAATTGCTCCTCGGTTTCACCGGAAAATCCAACGATGATATCCGTGCCGAGCGCGATGTCCGGCACTTTTTCCCGAATCCGCCGAACTAACTCCAGATACTCCTCCCGCGTATAACGCCGATTCATCCGCCGCAAAATTTCATTCGAGCCGGATTGTACCGGCAAGTGCAGAAACTTTACCTGCTTAGGGAGCGCGAGCGCGTCAATCACCTCAGCCGTCATGTGGATCGGGTGCGGCGCGGTAAAATGCACCCGTTCAATCCCCGGCACCTGATTTACTTCCCAAAGCAGTGCGGCGAAGTGCCCTGTTGAAGACATGGCATCCCGGGCCGCGACCCGGGATCCAGTCGAAAAATAAGGGTTAGTTGAAGAAAAATTATCCGAATCAGGCGCGCGGTAGGAATTGATTGTCTGCCCGAGGAGGGTTACTTCCACACAACCCTGTTCGGCTAAAACGCAGATTTCGGATAAAATTTCGGCGAGCGGACGATTCTTTTCTAGCCCGCGAGCAAAAGGCACCACGCAATAGGTGCAGAACTTGTTACAGCCGGTCTGAATGGTGACAAAGGCCTGCCGGCTGGTCTGACGCGCCGGACTGATTTTTAAATAATCCTCTGGCGCGTCGGTGAGCTGGACCAGCGTCGGTTCGTGCTCGGCAATCCAGCGCGGCAACTGGGGCAAATCGGCGATCGGGAAGAAAAAATCAATCATCGGCAGCTTGGCGCTGAGTTTCCCGTCACGGTCGCGGCCGGGCATACAGCCGGTAACGCCGAGGAGGAGCCGCGGCTTCCGCGCTCGCAGCCGAGCGAAGTGCTTCATCTGTCCGTAGACGCGGTCCTCGGCCGTCTGCCGCACCGAACAGGTGTTAATCAAAATAAAATCCGCTTCTTCCGGCCGAACGGTCGGCGAAAAACCAATACCGCGCAAAAGCGCTGCCGCCCGCTCCGAGTCGTTTTTATTCATCTGACAGCCATAGGTAATCAGATGATATTTGGGATTCTTTTGTTCTGGCATAACCATACGCTTGTCCGAAACGGCTCTAAATAGTAACGTATCGGTGTCATCGGATTCTAATCGAGAGAATCATTTTTGCCAACATTATGGCCAAAGAAACAAGAGCGGAAATGGGCGCGGTAAGAAAAGAAACCCCTCGTCCTGAAAAGCCGGCCGAAGAGCCAGCCATTGAAATCTCGGCCGAGCGTGAAACGGTGCGGAGGAGAGCGCTGGAAGTCCCGCCGGAACAAGCGGAAATCCCGGCCGAAAGAGAGCCGTTTTTTGAACCGGCCGAGTACGATGGCGAGGACCTCGGCATCCAGCTCCACGAGAACCCCAGAAACGGCGGCTTTTTTCTGTCATTAGCTGACCGCAGCGACCAGGCCGCCCAAAGGGCGGGGGTTGAAGTTCGCCACCAAGTTGCTGGTCAGCTTGACCGTTTTATCGGTAGCGGCCGCGTGGCCCGCGAACGGCCAGTCGCTCGCTTGTCCGAGAACGAAGTTGTGCGGCCGCGGGCTAATTTTGTCGCCGAGGCGCTCCGGGTGTCTCTGCAGGAAGGCGGGCGACTGGTCGAAGCCGAAGAAGAAGCACAAAAAATTTTTGAAAGAGACTACGCGGCAAAACTCTCAAGCGTCGCCGGTGTGGTCTACGAACAACCGGTGGACCCGGCTATTTATTACGGCATAGCTCTCGATAGCCGCCAGCAGGAGCTACCCAACGTCGCATGGGAAGAACGCACTACCGGCGAAATCATGGCGGATACCATTAACAATTATGTGCTCGAAAAAAAAGAGGCCGGAACGCCGATTGATGAACTCCCCTTTTCCTCAGTTGGGCCAATCAGAGCGCGGCTCAAACCCGAAGGACAAAAATTTTTTGACGAAGTACTGAATCGCTTTTCCGAACTCCGGATCAGCCGGCCGCTCGAGGACCTCTCCGGTGAACCGGAATTTCAAGCACTCTCCGAATTGATCGAGGCAAAAGGGCCGGAACTCCTTGGCCGCGCGGGGCAACTCCAGCTTGAACGGGCGTTGAGGGCGATGAGCCAAGGCTCTGACCGGGAAACCGGTCGCGAGCAAGCCGTTGACGCCTTTCTTCTCCAAGTCGAAGTAACCAAACCGCTTCGGGAAGCGACCCGACAATATCGGGAGCTTCTCGATCGTGCCGCCGGGGTAGCTGACCGAGACGCCTTTGCCGCCGAGCTCGCGGCGCTTCCTGCCGACCAGCGTTACCGGACGCTCAACCCTGATGTCCGGCTGTTCCTGGTTGAACAGCTTAAAAAAACCTACCGGGAAAAATTCGGCCGCTTGGATGAAGGGCTCCGCGAGAAAATTGACCGCCTGCGCGAACCGGAACTGGGCGACGAGGTCGCGGCGGTGGACGAGGCCTTTGAACGCGCCCGCCTAGCCGCTGATCGAAAAACCGGCAAACTCTCGGCGAAAGCCGCCAAACGCCTGCAAAGAGAACTGCCGGAACTGAGCCCCGAAGCGCGTGTCGCGCTCTTTGACCGCCTCCAGCGGAACGGCTTTCTCGAGCCCGGGAGCGAAGCGGCCGGGGCGCTGCTCAACGAAGAACGACTCGGCTTAGCTACCTCGGGCGACGTGTATGCCTATAGCATCTCGGAGAACGGCACGGACATTCAGGATGTCAGCGAACGCCTGACTGCCCAAGGAGAGCAAATCGAACTGGATGTAGGGCTGGAAGGCAAACCGAAAACCGAAACAATTCGCCGCCTCGACCTGGCTGTGCGTCCCGGGAGCTTGCTGGTCGTCTCCGACAAGCCAATTGAACGCTCCCTTTTGATTGACGTCTATAGCCCCGGCATGACGCTCCGCGAACTCCGGCAAACGCTGGAGCAGGAAGGCACCCGGCCGGTGATTATCAAAGCGCGGTAATGGCAGCCCTTCGACTTCGGTCCTCCGACGTAACGTCGGAGGACCTTCGCTCAGGGACTTGTTAATTTGGTGAATCGTGAGTAGATCTTCGTATTGATTCCCAATTTGTAAATTCGCACAAATTCGTAATTTGTAACCAATAAAAAAACCGCGCGGATGGCGCGGGTTCAACCCCCTTGTCCGGTGAACTCGGCGAGGAGGAAGAGCGCGTTCGGGAGCACCCGGCGCGGCGCTCCCCGGCCGCGGCCGGAGACCTCCACGCTCCGGATGCCGTCGGACTCCTTGAGCTCGGCCGTGGCCTCGAGCTCCACGCGGAGCGGATTCCCGAAAAAAGGGACCGCTCGGATGAGTCGCGCGGCGATCGGTCCGCTCTTCGCGCCGACTAGCGCAAAGTCGCAGGCCTCGAGCGCGGCGGAGCCGAGATGCGTGCCCGGACGGAGCTTGAGCACCACCTCGATACGCGCTGAATCCTCTCCACGCCGCACCTCGCAGTAGGCGCCGAGCGAGGCGACGAGCTGGCGCGACAGACGGTAAGGCGCGAGCGCGACCACTTTTCTTGAGTTCACTGGCATTCTCCTTGGAGCGGTCATAGACGGAGCTCTTCGCTTTCTTCCATTCTCAGCCGTCTGACTGCCCGCGTCAACCACTGCTCCGGCGCGGGTGAGATTCGCTCTTGTACTTGAAAGCTCCGAGCCGGAGACATCTCCTCTTCCCGTTGGAGAGCAGGAACTCGACCACGAGCTCCATCGGGCCGGCCAGCCAGTTGGCATGGAGCGCGAGATGCCCGGGGAGATCACCCTCATCCGTTGGCACAAGAGTGAAGGCGTAGAATCCGCCTCCGAGCTCCAGGTCCTCGAGGTGGTAGCGCACCTCGCGGCCGCCCTGCGGCAGACGCACGAGTGCGCCGCGCGTCTTGGTCAAGAGACGGAATCGGTTCCTCACGGTAATGACCAGCAGATCCGGCTCGACCCGATGGCGGGCCTCGTTGGTCCTCTCTGCGAATTGACGTTGCTGCACGGTTGCCTCCTTCGGGCGGCGTTTATTCTGTCAAAGAGGGTTTGCTGTCCCAGTGCTGTCCCAGTTGACAAAATGGCGCCGGCGCGCTAACTTAAACTGTTTTTACTTGTTTGTCAATGGCCAGACAGTCCTGATATAATTTTAACATTCAAACCCTTAATAACAACTTAACCTATGCCCCCTCGCTCGACCGAATCACGACCGCCGGTAACCGAAGAAATTGATAAAGGCTGGGAGTTGCCGGCAGAAGAAGGAGAAAAAGCTCAAGAAGTAACGGAGCGCGCCGCCGCCAAGACCCGAGCCAAACGCCCCAAGCTGGAAATCGTGCCGCCGCTCGAGAAGCTCGTTGAACGCGGCAAGCGCGAGGTTGAAAAACAAAAACGGATGGAAGAATTCGCCCGCGAAGCTGGAGAGGCCGTAACCGAGGAGGCGCGTCAGCGTGATTTGGAAATCGCGGTTGAGCAAAACAAAGCCAAACTTCTGGCTCTCTCCCGCGAGCTTAAAACCGCCAAAGGCGCGGAAAAGGAGCGGATTAAAGTCCAGATGGAAGCGCTCAAAAAAGCGCGCGACGAAGCCAAAATCGAGCTCCAAGCCATCGAGCAGGGAGTATCGGTTGAAGCCGTCCGTGCGAGCCGCGAAGCCGAGCACGAGGTGATGCTGGAAAAAGCGGCTGGCAAGGTTAAAGAACTCGCCGCCGACGTTCACCGAACCGAGAAGTATCAAAAGCTCATGAAACAACTTGAGGGCATCACCGCCAGCAAAGACCGCGCGGCCCTGAAAGTTTTTATCAAAGATTTAGAGTCCGAATCTAAGACCAATGCCCACGGCTGGCAAGAGGCGGCCAAGACTTTGCTCGCCGAAATCCGGGAAGAGGAATTTTTTGTCGCCGGCGAAAAAGGCGTGACTGTTGAGGAAATCCGCCGGACCGAAGCCGGCGAAGAACTGGCCGGGGAAATGGAAAAAATGAAAGAAGAGGCGGCCAAGGAAGTTGATGAACGCTTGAATGAACTGGAGGGCCAGCGAGTGGAGCTCGTTTCCAATATCGCCGCGAAAAAGAAGGAGGTCAACGAGTACCTGCAAGTCACGAGCGTCGGCGGTTTCCGCCGTTTTGTGGGGCGGGTTTTTAAAGGAGCCCTGCCCGAAGCGGTGAGAAAGGCTAATGCAGAACTCGCCGCTCTGCAGGCAGATATGAAGAGCGTAGCCAACGAAATGAATTATCTGGAAAATTACCGCGAGGAAGCGGTGCAAGAGAAGGTTGACGTAAAAATCGCCGCATCCGGCCGGGCGGCGCTCTCGCCCGAACGAGCGCTGCGCAAGGCAGTGCGAACGGTAGCTAGCGAAACCAGTGGCGGCGGCAGGCCGCCACTCGGCCCCGGCGGCGAGCTTGGCGGACGCGGCTAAAGATAAATTGATTCAAGATCGGATCTCCCAAGGAGATCCGATCTTGTTTTAAATCCAGCGGGAGATCCAATTTTGATATTTAGTTACTTCTTAGTTTCAATCTCCGTCTTTAACCGCTTCAAAAATGACGTGAGCGCCATTTTTTTAACCTCTTTTTCGCCGCGGAGGCGCACCATGAGCGACTTGGACTTCATCTCCTTGTCCCCGACCACCAGCATGTAGGGCACCTTTTGCTTTTCCGCTTTGCGGATTTTGTAACCCACGGTCTCGCTCGAGGAGTCCAGCTGGACCCGAATGCCGGCGGCAGTAATTTTCTCTCCCAATTTTCTGGCGAAATCAAAATGTGCCTCGCCCACGGGCACTAGCGCGACCTGCACCGGCGCGAGCCAAGTGGGAAAAGCCCCGGCATAGTGTTCAATCAAAATCCCCAAAAAGCGCTCGGTAGAGCCGAGAATGGCGCGGTGGATGACCACCGGGCGTTTTTTTGCGCCGTCGGCATCAACATACTCGAGTTCAAAACGCTCCGGCAGGTTCATATCGAGCTGAATCGTGGAGAGCTGCCACTCGCGGCCGATTACGTCCTTGGCCATAAAATCAAGTTTCGGGCCGTAGAACGCCGCCTCGCCGACTCCAAGTTCGTGCTTCCAGCCGCGGCCGGCAATGAGCCGCGAGAGAGCGGCCTCCGCCTCCCTCCAGACCTTGCGGTCGCCGATGTACTTTTCCGGATGTTCGGGGTCGGCGGTGGAAATCCGCACCCAGAAATTTTTGAACTGGAAAGTTTCATAGACCTCGGCAATCATGTCCAGCATCAGGTTGATTTCACCTTCAATCTGCGCGGGTGCGGCAAAAACATGACAGTCATCCTGGGTGAGCGAGCGCACGCGGGTGAGCCCCGATAATTCTCCGCTCTTTTCATGGCGATAATTGGTGGTAGTGCAAACGTAGCGGAGCGGCAGGTCGCGGTAGGAGTGCGGCTCGCTCCGGTAGAGCATCATAAAATGCGGGCAGTTCATCGGTTTGAGGTAATAGCTCTCTTCGCCCTCGAGCCGCATCGGCGGGTAAAGGGCGTCAAACTTTTGGAGATGGCCGGAAATTTCGTAGAGCTTGCCCTTGGTGATGTGTGGAATCCAAATCGGCAGGTAGCCGCGGCGCTCCTGCAATTCACCAATATAATTTTCCACCAACCGACGGAGCAGAGCGCCCTTGGGGTAGAAGAGCGGCAAGCCCGGACCAACCTCGTCAATGATGGTGAAAAGCTCCAAGTCCTTGCCGAGCTTGCGGTGATCTCTTAGCTTGGCCTCTTCGAGCATTTTCAAATGCTCGGCCAGCTCGGCTTCAGTTCTAAAAGCCAAACCGTAGATGCGCGTCAACTGCGGGTTCTTCTCGTTCCCCCGCCAGTAAGCGCCGGCGATTTTGTTAAGTTTAAAAGCGCCAATCTCGGCTGTGGTCGCGACATGCGGGCCGCGGCAGAGGTCAACGAATTTCCCGGTGTGGTAAACCGAGGCGATAGCGGGTTTTGTGGGGTCAACCTCGGACGCTTCCTCGCCTTTAATTTTGGTTGTTCCCTTAGTTTTGAGGTCATTCAGGAGCTCCACCTTGAAATCCTGTTGCCGCTCTTTAAAAAAAACAATGGCCCCATCTATCGGCAACTCCTCGCGACGGAAGGCCTCGCCGCGATTTTTAATCTCGCGCATGCGCTTTTCGATTTTTGACAACTGTGCCTCGGTAATCGGCTCCGGCGCGAGCAGGTCATAGTAAAAACCGTTCTCCACCACCGGACCGACGCCGAGCTTGACCGTGGGGAAAAGTTCCATTACCGCCGCGGCCAAAAGATGCGCGGTGCTGTGGCGCATGGTTTCAAGGGAAATTGCTGATTCTCGATTGGTTGACATAACCAGTAAAAAAATATATAAAATTCGCGCTGGAGGAGAAAGATGGATGAACAATCCGGTGCGGAACCGGGCCGAAGCGACAGAGTTCGGGACCGTATTGCCTTTTACCGCCGCCTGGCCGAGGGCGGCTACTGCCACCGCGAGGACTTGGCCATATTCCGCTCCGTCTTCGCCGATCTGGTCGCCCTGCTCGCGCTCCTTGAGACCTTGCCGGTCAGGGACCTGCAGGTGGTTCTAGCGATTCTCTCCGCCAATCGGGAAAGACTGGAAAAGAGGATCCGGCTCGCGGCCGCAAACGGTGAGGAGGAACTAGTCACGGCGGTCATCACCGCCGCCCGGCGGCACCTCTCGCTCGAGCGTTACCTCTTTACCATCCGCGCCGCGCGCCAGTTCGCGACGGGCGAATTCCGCCTGGCGCTGGTGCGCCGCTACGGCCGGGAGCTTGCCGACCTGATCGGACGCTCCTACGACCGTCCGGAGGACTGGCCATTCGCGGAAATGATTCTCGATTGCGTCGAGGACCAACTTCACGAGGCCAAGCCCGGCGATACAAAACCGCCCGCCCCATAGCGCTTCGCCCTAAGCGAATCGCCTCCGGGACGAGCGGCTTTTTTTACCCACGCACCAGTCCCGCCGTTGCGGGACGGTGCGGGGTTCCGCGCTCCGGTGGAGCGCTTCACCGCCCGCGAAAATAAGTCTAACCGCCACCGAGCCCGCGGTCAAACCACTATTAACGTCCGACCGGCTTAATCTCCACATCAATGTGGTCCAGAATTTTCGGTACTTTCCGCGTCCAGAAAGGCGAAAGTTTGATTTCAGCCGACTCCACCCAATTCTGGCTCCGGAGGTACTTGTTCGCGTCCGCAGCCGAGAGTCCGGCAATTTTCCCTTTGTCCAGAAGGTCGCCGCCGACCAATTCCGCGCTACCCGAAAGTTTGACTTCCACTTTGGCCTGTTTGGCCGCCGGGTCGGCTGAGACCAGTTTGGCCTCCAAACTCGCGGTGTCCACGCTCGTGAGTTCCTTACCCGAACCAAGCGAAGAGCGGAGCGCCGCGCCGGCGGCCTGCCCGAGCGCCATCGGGTCGTAAAAAACGCCGACCACATGCAGGGAAAGCGAAATTTTAAAAGACGACAGTTCCGAGCCGACTTTGGCGTCAGTTTCTTTTTTAACCACATTGGAAGTCGTAAAACTGCCTTTGGCCGACTCAGTGCTCGGCACCATTTTTTTAAGCTTATCCACGCCGGCCGCCGCGAGCTCGTCGGATAAAGCCGTGATCGCCTGGTCCACATCCGCTTGGCTTACCACGGCAATCGTCCTTTGGCCGCCGCTCATCGCGGTTTTAGACTCGGCGTAAGTTAATTTTTGCAAAGACTCTGAAAGGCCGGGGATATTAAAAGTGGTCGGGCCAATGTCGCCGGACTTCCCCGGTTGGTCGGCGCAGGCCTCGACTTCAATTTTACCGCCAGCCGGCACACTGACGCTTTTTTTAATTCGGAACAGCGTGCCGTCTTTGGAAAGCAGACGGGTCCTCTCCACCAATTGTTGGACGCGGCTTTGATTGTTAATGATGGAAACCTCGCCGCAGGCCGTCCCCGCCACGATTTTGGCGTTCGCTCCGCCCTTGAGCGTTACGGTTTTCGCGCCGTCAACCACCGTTTCCAGCGCATAGCCGGTTACGCCTTCCGCGGTTTTAGGTTCAGCGCTGAGAACGATGGTGGCGGTGGCAGAGACTTTCTCCACCCGCGGGACAATGGTTACTTTGGCCCGGGCAAAAGAAATATAAAGCACGAAAAAAAGCAGTAACAACGAAACAGCCACAAACAAAGTGGCAATCTTGCGGTAAAGGGAAAGGTGTAAAGCCGGCGCGGCGGCGTGGCGCCCCTTCTTCGTCGAAGTGCCGAATCGCGGTACTTCCGCCGTTAAAAATTCAGCGGCGGGAGCTTGCGATTCTTCTTCCCAATAATGCTCGCGGGAAGGCGGCACACGCAGAGACATAAAAGACAATTAATTATTAAATTCGCCTACTTAACTATCATCATAGCACATCTAAGGAGACCATAGGGAGCAAGCAAGGCCGTCATCAGGAGCCGGGAGATAACCGAACATTATCGCCGCCTATCACTTGAGCGAGCTCGCGGCGCACCGCCTCCGTGAGAGTAATCTTAAAACCGGTCTCAATCCGCCGCTCTCCCCCGCCGCCGGCGACGGCAATCACCACCCGGGTCCCGCCCGGATTGGCCTCAAAAATTCCGCGCAAGGCGGCGAGACGCGCTGGCTCCAATTCGCGACCAATGGTCAGAACCACTTCCCGGGGTTCAGCCGTCTCGGGCTTATAGGCCGTCGCGGTTTTTAGCGCCTTCATCGCCGCGGCGGCTGTTGACGTATTAACGCGGAGCGCGCGCTGGACCAAAAAACGCAGTTCATCCTCTTTTTCCGACCGCCGGCCGAGGACGAGCAGGGTCGCGCCCTCGGACCAGACGCTCGGGTCGGCCGCGAGCACTTTGGGGAAAACCACCGCCTCCACCGTGCCGCTCCCGTCGTCCAGCGTGCCGAAGAGCATCCGTTCGCCGGCGCGCGTGGTTACCGGCTTGCTTGCCTGCCAAACGCCGCCCAAAACAACGTAAGCGTTCCGGTCAGCTTCGGCCAGTGAGCGAATCGGCAAAAGTCCCGCGGGCGCCGCGCTGACCACCTCGGCAAAAGGGTGGCTCGAAACGTACATCCCGAGCAGTTCCCGCTCCCAGTCAAGGAGCGTCGAGCGCGGTGAAGGCGGCGCCGGACGGAGCCGGAAAGTAGCCATACTCCCGGCCGGCGCAAAGGCAAAAAGCGAGGTCTGGCCGCTCGCGGAGAGTTCCGCCGCCTCTTTGTTTCGCCGGAGCAGTTCTTCAATGTTTTGAAATAAAGTGTTGCGCTCGCCGAAACGGTCCAGCGCGCCGGATTTAATCAGCGCTTCGAGCGATTTGCGGTTGCAGTGCTTGGTGTCAATCCGGACCAAAAAATCTTCCAGCTCGCGGAACTCACCGCCGCGCCCGCGCTCGTCAATAATCGCCCGTACCGTATCCTCGCCCAAATTTTTAATCGCTAAAAATCCGAACCGGATGCGGCTATCATCCACCAGCGTAAAAGTGCCGCGCGACTCATTCACATCCGGCGCCAGCACTTCAATCCCCATCCGCCGGCACTCGGCGATCATCTCCGCGACGGTGTCGAGGTCGCCGGACTCGGCCGTGAGCACTGCGGTCATATACTCCGCCGGAAAATTGGCTTTAAGATAAGCGGTTTGATAAGCGACAATGGCGTAACTGGCCGCATGCGCCTTGTTAAAGCCGTAAGCGGCAAAGGGTTCAATCAGCTTCCAAAGCTCCTGCGCCTTCGCCTCGCTCAAACTATTTTGGGCACAGCCATTAAGGAATTTTTCCTTCTGCGCCGCCATCTCTTTGGGAATTTTTTTGCCCATGGCCTTCCTGAGTTTGTCGGCCTCCTCCCAGCTGTAGCCCGCGAGATGGATAGCGATAAGCAAAACATCGTCCTGATAGGTAATAATCCCGTAGGACATGGAGAGAATCTCCTTCATCCGAGGGTCGAGCACGCGCACCAGCTGGGGATTTTTTTTGCGGCGGATGTACTCGGGGATGGAGTCAATCGGTCCGGGGC
>SCSU01000038.1 GCA_004299275.1 Patescibacteria group bacterium | reverse complement strand
CCGAAACATTCAGGAGATAGTGCCAGGCGCCGCAGGAGAGTGCGGCATCGGCTGGCGTCACCGTGTCGGCGGCGATCGCCCCGTCCCAGGTATCCCAAGGGAAGGCGTCGGCGAAGGATTTGGCGGTGGCGATCGCGGGGTCCATTCGGAACACTGCCGCCGCAGCCGCCGCTTTGAGACTGCGCTCTTCGCCGGAGAGACTCTTTGCAGCGAGCCAGTTCCAGCCGCTGGCCGCCGCGGCGGCGTAGCCGTTGCCCGTGGCAGTCTGTCCCGTCGCGCGGAAGACGATGGCGGCGTGCGCCAGCGAAAGAACGACATTGCCCGTCGCCCTGGCGATGGTAACGCTCTGTCCCGACCAGCCGTCTCCTTCAGGCGGCGAAGTGCCGTCGAAGTAGAAGCGGCTCTCGTTGGAAGCGCTGGGCGGAGATACCGTGGTCGTCAGGGTTTCCTGTCCTTTGAGCGCGGACAAGAAGTGCCCATCAGGGCGCTGCATGCGCAGGTAGAAGTCGAGCTCCCACTTTACCTCGTCGAGGATGTCGGGGATGCCGTTACCGCTCTCGGGGATGTTCGACTGGCCATCCTTCCACACAGCGGGGTTGACCTCGTAGGCGAAGAGCATCTGCGGCACGCCGCGTTCCCAGAGCGTCTTCTGGTAATCGCCGGCGTCGTGCCAGCCGCCATGGAGATCGAGCGTGCCGTTGTTCGCCGAACCAGGACCCGGAGGTACCTTGGAGTCGCCGGCGTGACAAACGCCATCCACCCACTGACCGCCCTTCCCGGGGAAGCCACCGAGTGTATCGGCGGCGTAGGGCAGCACCTTGTCATGGTAACAGCGTTGGAAGTAGCTGGCTTTTGCCGCCGCCACCCCGACGATGTCGTAGACATTTTCGGCGAGCCGAAAGACGTATGAACGGCTATCGGCCGACGGCAGGTAGAGGTAGTACTCGCCCGGCGTGGTGAAACTGCTGAAGTCAACGGTCGAGTACTGGTCACCCGAATACTTGCCTTCGAGTTTGACCGGGCTCGGGGTGTACGTTGCGACCACCGCGTTGTCGGCCGTGCGCCGGAGCGCTACTGCCGCTCCCCCGTGGTCGAGCAGCACGGCAATCTTCGTATCGGCCGGACGCCAACCGAAGCTGTTGACCCGAAAGTCGCCGCTGAGCTTGCCTTGGGGTTTTGCGCCAGAGTCCTCCCACACGGCGTCGGAGGAGTCCGATACAGCTTCGGCCTCGCTCGCGGCGTCGGCGCTGGCTTCGGCCGCCGCGCCGTCAGGTGCAGTGGCCTCAAACAATTCCTCACCACCACTACCGCATGCCGTCAGGATGAGCATGCAAATGGTGAGTCCCCACAGTCTGGCGAGCTTCAGCCCAGAACACCTCTTCCGCAAAAAACCTGAATTCCGGTTCATCGGTCGCTCCTTTGGTTGCCCGGTTTTGCTGCAACCGGGTGTAGCTGACAAACGTTCGAACAGTGTTTGCTACGCCAGGTCTCCCCTTTCCGGATTACCTGAGACGTTCAAACATTGCCTCGACGCCGGGTAAAAATACCATAAAAAAATCGGCTGTCAAGCCGCATTATTAAAAAAACGGGCCGCACACCCGACACTAATCTACGGAATCAAATGCGCTGGAGCGGGCGCCGAATCACCGCTCCAATAGAACATTCTCCATGTCTGGACCGCACGGGCCGGCTGTCACCTAAATACGGGCGGGCGGTCTCCAAGGTTGCTCACCGCTCCTAATCGAGATTTAAATACTGTGTCCAGACCGGACACTTTCTCTACACGCATTTCTGTATCATGGGCGGGATTGTCGTCATTTTCCCAAAAATCATTCCACCAGGCAAAACCGCGCAGAGACGGCCAGCGTCCAGAAAAAATGGCCGACAAGGCCTTATCAGCCCAAGTCACGGAACTGCCCAGGGGGTTGCCGGCGGTAGCCCCAAACTCAAATACATATATCGGCTTCGTGGGAGCCATGGAATTTAGCCGAGTGTAGGCGGGTTCCATCATACTTTCAAACGAAGGAAAAAAATCATCAGTCGGCGTCTGGGCGCTGTAAATCGATACTCCGATCAGGTCGATAACATCATCACCTGGATAGTAATTCTCAAAATTATTCCAGGTCTCCGCTGGATATTCAGGATAGTTGATATGGAAAGCCCAACGGATGTTGGTGGCGCCACGTTTTCTCATGAGCTCCACAATATGGCGATACGCCTGCCCAAAGCGTCGCGGCCCTTCGCTCTGCCCGCCGTTATGCCGGCCGTTCCATGTAGCCCAATCTCCATTCATTTCCCATCCCCAGTCGACAATGATCTCCGACCCAAAATTCTTGGCTCCATCTGCCCAAGCCGCAAGGTCCGAATCGAATTGCCCGGAGATGATGGCGGCTAAAGTATAGAGCGGTTCAACTGGCTGATTCTTGTCGATGACGTCGAAACTCCGAAGATTTAAGAAAATAAACGGCGTAGCGCCGCGGTTCTTAATCGAGGTTGCGACTTTGGAGGGAAAGGCGCGACCGTCGGTTTTCCATTCGTGCGCAAATCCCACCCAGGCGACAGTACGGCCGACGGCAGCTTCGTAGGCGTCAACTTCTGATTTGATGGCATTCGCTTGTCCGCTGGCGGGCGTGATAAAGAGAGTGCTCCAGTTATGGGTTGCAACTCCGTGATAGAGGAACGGCGCGCTGAATCCCTTGTCAATGTTAATAGTGGAAACAACGGAGGTCTCATTGGCGGGATTATAATCACTCGCAGATGTTATGTCAGACCCAAACTGGTAATTCGAAAAAAACGCGTCAGAAATATCATGAATCTTTTGGTTCCAATCAGAGCCATAAAGAGAAACTGCAATGGATTCACTAGTTACCCACCGAAGAAGTCCATTCCTTGACACTACATAGACCTTTGGCCAGGAGACAAACTTCACCATGAGAACTCCCGGCCGGTAGGTCACATTACTGCCCAGAGAGACAGAAGCCATGGTGGATTGGGACACAGTTACCACGCCTGAAAAATTTGAATACCATGTGGAATATACTTTTTCGTTAGGAAAGGCGTGACGTTTCTTGTCTGTCCCGTAATAATAAATGGCCTTGCATGGGTCATTGACCCCAGATTGAACCGCGCATGGCAGTTTAATCAATGAGCCAGCCGGTGGCAGAATTTGGGCGCGAAGTTGTAACGGAAAAATTAGATTGCAAACAATGATGAGGATTGAAAGCCGCCAATTGATGCAGTGTTTATTGGACATACGGCTTGCAGATTAACAAAATCTCCCTAAGCGGAGCTGGGGGAAAGTTCATTTAAGAGCCTCCTGTACCCCGTAGTAGGCGGGTTTTTTATTAAGTTTTTCGTCGAATAGCGTGTGATGATTCTTGGTAAGCCACCAAGTGTCGCCGTCGCGCAGGCCCCAGACTACAACGCTTTTCAGACGGCGCGCTTTGAGAGCGGTTTCTACAACAATTTTGAAAGTCTGCTTTTGTTTTTCATAGTCAGCCGCGGTTGCATTTTCCGGTAATTCCACGTCCAGTTCAGTTATGTAGTTATCAAACCCAAGATCTGCAATTTCATTCATCCGCGCAAGCAATAATTCAGAATCAAAACTGCCAGGTTTAACGTGCATTTGCCAGCCAAGAGCATGTACGGGCGCACCCTGTTTTTTCAAATTGATGAGCAGCGCCTTGGTTGCATCAAATTTAGCCTTATTGCTCTCAATATCATATTCGTTGTAGTACAAAATTGCGTTTGGGTCTGCTGCGTGCGCTCTAACAAAGGCCTTACGAATATAGTCATCGCCCATGGCCTTAGCCCATACATGACCTTGGCGAAGTGTTCCGCTATCACCATCATTGACGGCTTCGTTAACAACATTCCAGAACTTGATTTTGCCCGCGTAACGTTTAACTACTGTATCAATGTACTCGTTCATTACTGTTTCACCAGCAGATGCCGGTAAAGCTTTTAGCCAATCGGGCATCTCCCCCGGATCGAACCATACCAGCGTTTGACCATATACTCCCAGGCCGCGGGCGAGTCCCCAGTTGACTTTGGCGTCCATCTCGGAGAAGTCGAATTCGGTGCGGCTCGGGTGCGAACCATCGTTCCAGAATATTCCAGCAACCATCGTATTAAATTCTGTCTCGAAAATCTTATCGTATTCGCCGCCACGAAATTCCCATTGATAGTTAGAACCAAAACGGACACCATGCCGCGCGGCAAGTGTTTTTAAAGCGTCAACGGCAACCAGCTTTTTATCTATATTGATATTGCCGGCAGCGGCCAGCTCTGTTGCCGGAGAAAAGTCAGACACGTTCGTAATCTCTGCTCCCACGGTGTAGTTAACGAAAAAAGCGTCGGGGATGTCATCTATCTTTTGGTTCCAATCCGCTCCGTAGAGGGAAATAGCCAGAGCTTCAGTTTTGACCCAACGGAGAACCCCGCCGACGGCCACCGCATAGACCTTTGGATTTGTGGTGATTTTGACCAGTTTGAATCCCGGACGATAGGTGACGTTGCCCCCGAGTGGAATGGCGGCGAGTTCACCTGCACTAATCGTCTTGACTGTTGAAAAATTTGTATACCAAGTGAAATAGGTCTTGGAGTTGGGAAAGACAAAACGTTTGCCATTTTGTCCGTAATAATAGACCGCGCCAGTGGAGCCCTTGATGAGGTCGCCCGTAGAGATAGTGGCTGCTTGAACTCTAAAACTAACCGCTAGCAGCAGACAGCAAGTTGCCAGAGTTAAAAATTTTTTCATGTTGTCATTCTATGTTGCCGAAAAGGGGAAAGCAAGGGGCAAGAAGTCTAGAAGCGCGTTGTCTACATGCACCGCTGCACCCACGCATCGAGATTCCGATGCTTCAAGAAAGCGCTGAAGCCGCGTTTCTTAGCCGCGGGACAAATCCCTTCGAGCGTTGCGCTTGAATCCGTATATTCAATCTGGAAGACGGCTTTGCCGGCGGAGATGAACGGCGTCACCTGCTCGCACCATCCTTGGACATGACAAGATTCTAACAACGTCCAATCAAATTCTGGCAGTAAAGCACCGACCTGCTCTGAATTATTTTTCAACCCAATGGACATCCCTTGTCCGTGAGCCTGTTCCGCAATCCACTTGTTAAAAACGATTTGGTCGCCAGAGGTCAGAGGAAATCCCGAGTCGGCATTAAAGCCGTCAACATTGTCAGGGTCTAGTGCGTCACATCCTTTTGCTTTAGCGCTATCAAAACGATTTTTGAGAATGGGACCTAAAAGATCAAGACGACGAATATCCAGCCATTTCTCGCCAGGCCAGCCGGCAACATCTTTGCCAATCACCACAGGTGGAAAGGCATCCTTATCCGGCCGCCAATTCTCCCATGTCCCGACGGAAGTATAGCAGACAACATGCTTGCCTTTGGCATGAAGCGCGGAGATTGTCTCTGGAGACGTCCCAAAGAGATCAAGATCGTAGACATCCGCATCAATCGACGCGTCAAAATCGCCAGCGAATTGCAATTGAAATGTCGAATTCAATTTTGGAGACCATCTCGATGTTATCAGCCCCTTCTCCAGATTGATGTCTTTTGCAGCAAGCGTCTCCATGGCGGGAGAGAAGTCAGAGATGCTGCCAATATCCGCGCCAACGGTGTAATTGATGAAGAACGTGTCGGGGATGTCATCCACCTGTTTGCTCCATTGTAATCCATAGAGCGTCTGTGCGACCTCTTCCGTCTTCACCCAGCGCAAGACCCCATGAGCCGCCACCGCGTAGACCTTTGGATCGGTGGTGATTTTGACGAGTTTGACTCCGGGGCGATAGGTTACATTGCCGCCGATGGGAATCGAGGCGAGTTCAGCTGCAGTAATCGTCTTGACCGTTGAGAAATCCGTATACCATGAGAAGTAGGTCTTTGAGTTTGGAAATACAAAACGCTTGCCGTTTTGGCCGTAATAATAGACTGCCTCCATTGGGCCCTTGATGAGGTTGCCGGAGACAACAAAAGTCGCCGAATGAACCCGGGGAGCGGCGATGAGCAAAACAGCGCTGAGGGCAAACAACGCGGGCAATGGTCTGTATTTACGTAAAAAATGCGGCATGGAGGTTAGCATTAAGTTAACATGTGTTTTGGAAAAAATAAAACTCATCGCCCCACAAACCATCCGCGTTATTTTTTTATTTTTTTATGCAGAGTCTGGATACGACGCGCGACCTCTTTGTTCTCTGGATTTAATTTTTGAACTTTGCGGTAATTTTCCAGCGCCTCCGACACTTTCCCAGCGCGTTCAAGCAATAGACCGAGGGAGAAAAGCGCGTTGGCATGGTTTGGTTCGAGAAGAATTGTCTGCCGAAATGCCGCTTCAGCTTTAGCAGTATCACCTTTGTTGTCCCGATTGAAATAAAGACGCCCGGCTAGGTAAATAATCCCCGGATTATTGGAAGAAATCTTGCCGGCAATTAACGCCTCATCCAAGGCGCGCGAAAATTCTTTCTCGGCTTCAAACAGGAGCGCCAGCGCGATGTGCGGCCGGGCATCGTTGGGATTCAAGGCAATGGCTTTAGCCAAGTCATTTTTGGCGAGGTCAATCATCTTGGCGCGTTGATAGGCAATTCCTCGTTCCAGATAAAATAATGAATTCGTTCCCTCGAGTTCAATGGCGCGGCTCCAAGCCTTAATCGCCCAGCGATTGGCATCAGGCGCCGCGGCTTGTGCATTGGCGTAAGTCATCGCCAGCGTTTCCCAAGCTGCGGCGGACTGCGGTGAAAGTGCTGTCGCTCGACGCGCGGCATCAACCGCCTGTGTTAGATGGTTAGCAACGGTTAGGGCGTTGGGGGATTCCTCCCGCGATTCACGAGCGGCCAAAACCAGGAAGGCCTGAGCTGTTCCAATTGCGTACTCGGCGCGGTAGGGGTTGAGTTCGCCGGCGCGGACCAACAGTTTGTTCGCTCCCTCATAGTCGCGCAACTCGGCTGAATGGCGAGCCGCGGCGGCCGCAACGTCGGCCAAGTAGAACCGTCCGAGAAAAAAATTTCCAATAATTAATCCCGTAATTATCAAGATTGCCGCAGCGGTGACGCTCGCAACCACTGGTCGGCGCTGCAACGATAGAGAGAACACGACGGGTTGGGCCGCAATTTTAAAAGATACAGCAACTGCCAGCAGCGCCGAAAAGACGAAAAACAAAATCCACTGCGCCAGCCGAAAATCAACCAAGAAAAAAGTGATAGCTAAAGAGAGCCAGGCGGCGGTGACGCCGAAAAAGCTGTCCTGCGACTGACTATCAGGTCCGCGCCACAGCGGGAAATGACTCCGCGTGTCCGATAATCGGCGCCGCCAAACCACTCCGACACGCCCTAGCAAAACAACCGGAATAACTAAAAAGGCCAAGAAACCTAAAACACCCATCCCGGCCAGTAGTTCGAAAGCGCCCGATGACGGCCGTCTAAAACGCAGGGCACGGGCGATGGTTTGATTTAATTCCACAGGCCGATAGGCGGAGAAGCTATAGACGAATGTCCCGGGACCGCCGCCGAGCAAAAAACGGATAGCGCCTTCCTTGAGCGTTTGGCTGGTAATCTGCCAGGAGGTCTTGGGCGAGAGTGAGATATCCACCGGAAATGAGGCCGGAGCGATAAATCGTGAGAGATCCAAACTCCAAAAAAGAACTGCAATTGCAAACAATCCCGCCAGCAATATTCGGCCAACCGATCGAATATTTCTCAGCAAGAATAATTCAGCTGCAAGGAAAAACCCCAGCCCGGCAGCCGCGGCGAGCCAGATTATCTGCCGCTTCACGCCAATCATCGCCGTAAAGGTGATCGCCGTCGCGACACTCCAAAGACTGAACGCGCGGACGGAATTAGCACGGTTGAATATGTTAGTCACTCCGAGGAAGAAAGCGGGAAGGAGCGAGACAGCAAAAAGACCGCCGCTGGCGGCCATAGTGTTCCAGCGCGGCAACAGACCGTCGGCTCCCGAAGTCCAGACGAACCGCAAGAGATAGTAACTAGCCGCCAAAAAACCGGAGATACCAATCAACCTCAGTAGAGCGCCGAACTGTCGGTCCGTCTGAATATTCTGTACAATCAAAAAATAAAGCAGTAAAAAAGCCGTAATCGAAACCAAACCCCAGGCCAAGTTGTCGAGCGGGCCCAAAAGACTCAAGACCCGGCCTTTTGAGAATAACGTCGCGGCGAGCGCCGCCAGCCAGAAAAATAATAAGGGCAAGTCCAGCGGGCTGCGCCGCACAATAATTTTGCGGTTTAACCAACCGGCGCCCAACCATGCCAGCAAACCCAAGGAGACCAGCAAAACTAAAAGATATTGCTTGTTTAACTCAAACGGTTCGGTCGTGAAGGGCAAAAAGAAAATCGGCGCCAGCGCGGCCGAGAGATAGACCGAAATTAAAGACAGACTTTGTAACCGGCGAACGATGTTCATATACCTTGGAAAAATGTAGGCTTGATTCAATTATAATGCAGTCGTGAACTTGATAAAAGCTCAGTATCCCATTTTAATTTGTGCCGCTTCTCGCCAAAAACAGAAGCCGGTAAAGCCAAAATCCGATCGCCTCAAGGAGACGACTGGGTCTCGTTTTCCATAAAAAAGACGACCTTGAGGGAAGGCCGTCAAGCCGCGACGGCGCGCTCAGGACGAATGACGCGCGAGGTCGTCGAGCGATTCGTTAAAGAGCACGGAAAGCGACTCGCCGCTGTGGATGCGGAGGATTGCCTCGCCGAGCATGGGAGCACAGCTCGCCACCCGCAGCTTGGTTCCGATACGCCGCCGCTTGCTCGGCGGAATGGCGATGGTGTCGGAGACCACTAGTGCATCGAGCGGTGCGTCGGCCAGGCGGCTCATGGATTTTGGCGAAAGCACGGCGTGCGTGCAGCAGGCCGAGACTTTATGCGCTCCTTTTTCGAGCAGGGCTTTGGCCCCATGCACCAGTGAACCGGCGGTATCCACCAGGTCGTCAACAACCACCGCTTCCCGCCCGCGCACCGCTCCGACGACGTTCATAACCTCGGACTCGTTGGCCCGAGCGCGGCGCTTGTCGATCATCGCCACCGGGCAGCCAAGTTTTTTGGCCAGCGCGCGGCAACGGGCGATGCCGCCGGCGTCCGGCGAGACCAAAACGGTCCGGCGCCAATCGCGCGGGCCGAGCTCGGCGAGGAGCGAGGCTGTGAAGTAAAGGTTGTCAAAAGGCTCGTCGATGACTCCCTGAGTCTGCGAGGCGTGGACGTCGATCGTGAGTATCCGGTTGGCGCCGCTTCGGATGAGCAGGTTCGGCAGACAGGCGGCGGAAATCGGCTTGCGCGGCGCATCCTTGCGGTCCTGCCGGGCATAGCCCATGTAAGGCATGACCACGCTGATCTCCGCCGCCGACGACCGGCGCACGGCGTCGATGAGTAGGATCAGTTCCAGCCAGTTTTCCGCCGGCGGCGGGGTGGGCTGGATGATGACCGCGTGGTGCCGCCGGACATTGGGGCCGATCTGGAGGTCAATCTCGCCGTCGGCAAAACGGCGGATAACCGTCCGGCTGAGCTCGCGGCCGAGGCAGGCGGCGACGGCCTTGGCCAAGGCCGGATGAGCCGTGCCGGTGATGATGTCAAGTTCCATGGCTCTCTCCTTCGTCCGCACCCTACCACAGAATGACAAAAAACCAAGAGTCATTGCGCATAAGGTCAAACCTCTAAAATTGCGGGTTGTCTTTTTGCTTTGAGACGTGTAGCTTGAAAAGCGAGATATGCCCGCTGGACACGGATCAAACGGACCTTCAAGGTCCGTGCTAAATCAAGCTGGACACAGACCTTGAAGGTCTGTAAAAACGGACCTTCAAGGTCCGTGCTAAATCCGGTACCGGGTATGAAAATAATCGCCGACAATCGGCGGGCGCGGCTCGATTATGAGTTCCTCGACGAGCTTGAGGTCGGCATTGTGCTGCTCGGCCAGGAAGTCAAGTCGGCCAAAGGCGGCGGCCTGCGGCTCCGCGGTTCCTATGCCCGGCTGCACGACGGAGCGCTCTGGCTCGTCGGCGCCTACATCGCGCCTTACCCGCCGGCCGGCCCGCTCGCTGGTTATGACCCCCAACGCAGCCGCAAACTCCTCGCCCACAGCCGCGAGGTGCTCCGAATCATGGGCCGGATGAAAACTGAACGATTGACATTGGTCCCCAAAGAGGCGTATACTCGCGGTGGCCGAATCAAGCTAGCTCTGGCTCTGGCGCGCTCCAAGCGCGCTTTTGAAAAACGCGCCGCCATCCGCAAGCGCGAACTCCAGCGCGAAATCGGCCGGTCGGTCAGAAAAAAAGCCGTCTGACCTTTCCTGTTTCTATTGCTGTTACTGTTGCTGTTGTTGCTGTTACTGTTTCTGCTGCCGTTGCTGTTACTGTTGCTGTTGCTGTTTCTCTCTTCCGTTCTTTTACACGGGGATGCACGGATTCGATAGGACACATTCCGCCGACGAGCGTGTCGAGGGCGGCGCCCCCTCGTTAATCCAGCGCTAAACCAAACGTGCAAACGTTTACCAGAAGGTAAAGAACGTGTTGGCTAACGCCTTCCGCGTTCCGTCCTTCGCCATGGCGGTCGCCTAAGCGCGCCTGCCCGCCCCCGGACCGCAGTGTCTGCCTGCGCCGGTTCAGGCGTCATATCGCAGGTCGCCGCCGTCACTGCTCCACGATGGCGCGCGTAATTCGGAGCTTACGCCCGCGGCCTCTCGTACCCTCTGACCGCGAGCGAACAGCCGAGGGTATCTGCGCACGGAGAACGTCGCCGGTTCCGTATCCTAGACGCGGGTTCAACTCCCGCCATCTCCACTTCTGCTTTTGTCAGTGAGACAAAGGCAGAAGTGGGAATGTTTCGGCGGGATGTTGAACCAGAGGGGACGACGGGGGAACCGGGTGTTCCCCCGATCGTGGA
>SCSU01000005.1 GCA_004299275.1 Patescibacteria group bacterium | reverse complement strand
GAAGTTCGCCAGAACTGTTGCGGAATTCGAAGCAAGATTCTCCAAACCAGAATTGTTCAATTCAGTGCTAACCTTCCTTAAAAACTCCTTGTACCCTGTAAAATTTGCTTTCTAATACCCCCTACCTCAATGCTCTCGCCTAGAACCGGCAAATGCGTTTTGATGCCCAACTGCGACTCAATCGCCTGCGCGAAAGCGTCGGCCACCGGCGCGTCGGAATGAATCACCGCCACCCGCTTGGGCTTGCCGGCCGCGAGCCAGGAAAGGAGTTTTTCCCGGTCGGCATGGGCGCTGTAGGCGCCGATCGCCCGGACCCGGGCCCGGACCGGCACCGTCTCGTTAAAAATTCGCACCTGCCGATTGCCGTCCAGCACTTCGCGGCCGAGCGTGCCGGCGGCCTGATAGCCTATCACCAGCACTTCGGAGCGCGAGTCAGGCAAATAGCGGATTAAGTGATGGACGATGCGGCCGCCGTTCATCATGCCGGCGCCGGCAATAATCACTTTGGGCGCCGGCGCTTCGTTGATTTTTCTCGACTCCTCGCGCGAACGAGTCAGCGTGAGTCCGGGAAATTTAAAGAAGTCGTCGCCGCAGCGCACGATGCAGACGGCATCCATCTTGAGCCAGCTTTGATACTTGCGGTAGACATCCAGGGCGTCAATCGCGAGGGGGCTGTCCAAAAAAATCGGCACGCGGGGAATTTTATGCTTTTCCACAATCTCGTTGAGGTCAAAAAGCAATTCCTGCGTCCTTTCGATGGCAAAACTCGGAATCATCAGCACTCCCCCGCCGCTGATTGTCTCTTTGAGCGCGCGCAGCAATTTTTCGCTCCGCGTTCGCGGGTCCTCGTGCTCGCGGCCGCCGTAAGTCGCTTCCACCAGGAGCAAATCGGCTGTCGGCAAACTCTCGGTCGGGTAGAGAATCTGCGCGCCGTGATTGCCGAGGTCGCCGGAGAAAACCACGCGCCGGCCGTCGGCCTCCAGCAAGATGAACGACGAGCCGAGGACATGGCCGGCGTCAAACCAAGTGGCAAAAACACCCGGCGCGACTTCCAGCCGCTCGCGATAATTTAATTTTGTAAGCTGGCCGGCGGCGCGGGCCACGTCGTCTAAATCGAAAAGCGGCGGATGGCCGGTTTTGCTATGGTCATACGCCATGATGTCAAAGTTGTCCTTCCAGAGGAGCACCGCGAGCTCGGCCGTCGGCCCGGTCGCGAATACCCGGCCGGTAAATCCCTCATGGACCAGTTTGGGAATTTTCCCCGAGTGGTCGGCGTGGACGTGGGTGAGCAAGACAGCGTCAATCGCAGCGGGCGAAAACGGAAACGGCTCGTGGTTGCGGGCATCCGCCAAGCGCGCGCCTTGGAAGAGTCCGCAGTCAACGAGGAATTTTTTGCCCCCTGCTTCAACTAAAAAACAGGAGCCGGTAACTTCCCGCGCCGCGCCGTAGAAAGTGATGCGCATAGCGATGCATGCCAAATCGAAGCGAATCTAGAACGAATGAAAACGAATATCAACTTCGCTTCTATTCGCTTGATATACGCTTTAATTTGCAATTTTACCCATGTTGTTCCGGCCCCTCAGAAGTCTCGCCGCTCTGGAGCCCGCGTTCAAAATCGCTCCATTTCGCCTGGAGCGCCTCGCGCATGGTGGTGATATCATCGTCCACGTCCACTTCGCCCCAGTTCAGGCGCTCGTCCAGCACTGTCTCCACCAGCTCGTTCCAGACCTCCTCCGACGCCACACCGGCCTCGCGGGCACGCTCCGAAACTTCCTCATAAAGGTCCTCCAAGTTGTAGCTCAAAAGCTCGACCATAGATATTTAAAAAATTAGAAAATTATCACACTATCAATAAAATATCTGCGCCAAATGCGCAAGTGCGGCCTGTGGACAAAAAAGTTACTTATAGTCTAGAGGACACCGCGCTCGTCTCTTTGGGTAAGGTAGTTTTTATGCGTTCAATTATTTCGTCTCCTGTAACTTGCAGATCGTACCTGTTGCCAAACAATTTGATTCGGAGTTTTGATTGAAATCGAAACTGTTCTCCCGTCTGTTTTCTTACTTCAAGAATAAACTCCGGCTCATAGCCGTCTCTGATATTTTCTATAGGACCTACGCAAACGCATGACTCATCCCCGATCTGACTTTGTGTGCCTTCTGTTCATACCAGCTGATCTTTGTTTTTAATCGCTCAAACTCAAGACGCACAAAAGCCACGAAGCAGGCGAAGATATGGGTGAGCTGTGAGGTCTTGAGAATAGAGTAGCATTTCTCAATGCCCGTGGTTTGCTTGATGCCGCGATGGAACTCTTCGATGATCCAACGTTGCCTGCTTTCCTGAGAGAGCCGTTCGTAGTCGGTAAGCGTGAGATCGTTCGTGGCCAGGTAGCGCACGTCTCCGTTTTTGAAGACAATCCGTGCCACCAGCACCAACCCGAATCCCTTCAGCCAGACCTTGCGGACTTGTTTCTTTGTCCAATCCAAGGCACTGATACCGACGTAGTTGCCCTGCGTTTCATTGACAAGCCGATTCTCTTTGATGCCCATGATGAACTTCCATCCTCTTTTTCGGATGCTCTTCATGTTGTCCAGCGAGCCGTACCAGGCGTCAGCAAGCACGTATCGGGGCGTAAAACCTCGCTTTTCTGCAATATCCAGCATATGCTGGAAATGATCGTTTTTCGTGATCGCTGACTCCGCTCCTTCATAGACGCGGTAATCAATGGGGATGCATTTCTCGCCATCCGTGGCCAGCAGATTGACCAGCGAGATGCCGCGGATGGTTCGGTGTTCGTTGCCGCTCCAGTGGTAGCGGACGATCTCATTGTTCGGAGACCAGCGTTTATCGAGTACGGTGTCATCCACGATGAGGTTGCCATCCAGCGTGGCTTCCGAGCGGACATACTTCCAGAGGTTGTGTGGCTGGTATGAACCACCAGCGAGCCAGCGGGAGATGGAGTCATGCGCGGGAGCGTCATCGGTATTCTGCAATGCCTTTGCCGCTTCTACACCTGAATAGCGGTTGCCGTTGGCGGTGAGAAATTGTATGTAGGTTTCAAGATTGAAATCATGTGCCATAGAATGCCCTGGTTGGGTGGGCAGATCCATTATTGCATGAAATGACCGGATTTGGTGGGATGTGCGTAGGTCCTATTACTTACTACTCACAACTCACTATCCAGCCTCATGCGGAACCCCGCTAAAGGCGGTGGCTCTCTACTCACTAATATGTCTCACCATTGCCGCGCGCTGGTCTTACACTGCATTGACTTCCGCCTCGGAAAAAGCATTAAGAATTTTCTCCAAGAGCAGGAGCTTTTAGGCGATGCCGACCTGGTGTCGCTCGCCGGCGCCGCCAAAAATTTTGTAGACCCCCTGGCCGAGCCGTTGGTAATGCGGCAGATTGAGATTTCCAAAAAACTTCACGGCATCCGCGAGGTTTATTTAATCAATCACACCGATTGCGGCGCTTACGGCGGACGGGATAAGTTTGCCAGCACCACGGCAGAGCACAATGTGCTGGCTGGCGATTTGCGCACTGCCGCGGAAATGATAACGGCGAAATTTTCGGATTTGAGTGTGAAATGCTGGATAGCGCATATTGAAGGCGGCGGCCACGTTCGGTATGAACAGGTAAGTGAGTAGTGAGTAAATAGTAGTGAGTGGTTAGGATTGAGTTGCAAAAAGTCGTCTCTACTCACGACTCACTCCTCACGACTCACTATGCTTAATCTTCTCAAAATCTATAACAACCTTCTCCGCCAATACGGCCAGCAAAAGTGGTGGCCGCTCGCCGGCGCGGGGCAGGGGATCGCCGGCTACGATTGGCGTTTTGAGGTGATTGTCGGCGCGATTCTAACGCAGATGATTTCCTGGACGAACGTGGAAAAAGCGCTGGCGAATTTGATTGCCGCAGGGAAACTTTCGCCGAATGGCGTGAGTTCACTGCCGTCCCGGAAGCTGGCAATACTGATTCGTCCTTCCGGTTACTACCGCCAAAAGACCCGCAAACTGAAAAATTTTGTTGATTTTCTAAATACGCGCCACAACGGCTCGCTTGACCGGCTGGCGGCCTTATCGGTCCCGCGTCTCCGACAGGAACTTCTTGGAATTCACGGCATCGGCGAGGAGACGGCCGACTCCATTATTCTTTACGCCTTCAAAAAACCGTCGTTTGTTATTGACGCTTACACTCGTCGTCTGCTCCAAGACTACAATATCTCTTTTCCCCGCTATGCGGATTACCAAAACTTTTTTCAAACCAATCTGCCGCGCTCGGTCCGGCTCTGGAACGAATACCATGCTTTAATTGTGCGCCGGGGCAAGGACGCCGGCCAAGTAAAAAAATACCGTCGCTGACCTTGCGGTCTGGACGGCTTGGGGATGGTACTCTAGCACTCGGGGGTTCCGGGCGGCGAATCCGCAAGGAGCTCGCGGACGAGACGCACGACCAAGAGCGGGTCGGTTTTTTGCACGAAGTGGGTGATGTGGGCCGTTGAGACACCTTTTTTCCTGCAGTCCTCGCGAATCTCCTCGAGCGAGAAGCCGGAGAAAAGGATAGCTGGGGTGTCCTTACCCATTGCCCTGAGGTGTGCAATCAGCACGACCCCGTCATGATGGCACGGCATGTTGTCGTCCGTGACCAGGAGATCCAGCGATTGAGAGTTCAGATAGGCAATCGCCTGTTCCAAACCCTCCGCCGTGTAAACCGTGTACCCCTCGCGTCTGAGGAGTCGCTCGGTCGCGCGCCGCACCAGAGCGTCGTCGTCAACAACCAGGATAATTTTTTCGGTCATTTTTCCTCCATCTGTAGACCGAGTTAGCGATAATACTCCAGATGACTTAAGCTGTCAACCATGTACAGAGCCGAGTTGAAGTTCTCTCCACCCGGGTCGAGATGACGGATACGTTTATTGACATCCCGAGCAAGGCCCGCCCGCCGAAGCTTTTTTCGACCTTCCGAAGCTTTATGCGAAGGAGGTAGCGTAGGCAGGCCGAGGGATATTCTAATCTATTTATGACCCCCGAAGAACTGCTGGCTGATTTAAACAATGCCCAAAAAACCGCCGTCGCCCACCAAAATGGGCCGCTCTTGGTTATCGCCGGCGCCGGAACCGGCAAAACCACCGTGATTGCGAGAAGAGTCGCCTGGCTCGTGGCTAGCGGGAGGGCATCACCCGAGGGTATCTTGGCCTTGAGCTTTACCGACAAATCGGCGGGGGAGATGGAGGACCGGGTTCTGCGTCTCCTGCCCTACGGCACCCCTGACCTTTGGATTCAAACCTTCCACTCCTTCGGCGAGCGGGTTTTGCGCGCCCACGGCTTGGACATCGGGCTCTCCACCTCGTTTCGCCTCCTGTCGCGGACCGAGCAGTGGCTCTTTTTGCGCCGCCACTTGAATGAACTAAAGTTGGATTACTACCGGCCGCTCGGGAATCCAACCAAGTTTCTGGAAGCGCTGGTCACTCATTTTTCCCGGGCAGATGACGAGTTGGTCAGCCCCGAGGAGTATTTGGATTTTGTTCGCGACTGCCAGCTCTCGGCCGATTCGGCGGACATACCGGCCGAGGAGGTCAAACGCCTGAGTGAGCTCGCCGACGCGTTCCATTTTTACAAACGCGAGCTTCGGGAACAAAACGCCCTGGACTTCGGCGATCTGATAAATGAGACACTGCGGCTCTTCCGCACGCGGCCGGCAATCCTCGCGCGCTATCAAAAAATTTTTTCCTGCATTTTGGTTGACGAATTTCAGGACACCAACTGGGCGCAGTACGAATTGGTTAAGCTGCTCGCGGGAGCTCAACGGAATATCACGGTAGTCGGGGACGATGACCAGTCAATTTACAAATTTCGCGGCGCCTCGGTTTCCAACATTCTGGATTTTGAAAGGGATTTCCCGGATTGTAGCCGAGTGGTGTTGACTGAGAATTACCGCTCGCGGCAGGAAATTTTGGACTTCGCTTATGCTTTTATTCAGCACAATAATCCCGACCGGCTGGAAGCGGCCGCCGATGGAATTTCCAAAAAATTGCTGGCTAAAAACAAGGGGCTTAGCGAAGTAACACATTTACACGGGAAAACTTTATCGGACGAGGCGCGCTTGGTTGTCCGGCGCATTCAGTATCTTAAAGAGAAGGACGTCGAAACTTCCTGGAGCGATTTCGCGGTTTTGGTTCGGGCCAACGACCATGCCGAGCCGTTCCTCGCGGAACTGGCCGCCGCTGGCATCCCGCACGAGTTTGTGGCGGCACGCGGCCTCTACCGCAAGCCGCTTGTCTTAGACATCCTGGCCTATCTGCGGCTGCTCGACAATTACCACGAATCCCGCGCGCTCTACCGGGTCCTGACCTCGCCGGTCGTTAATATAGAGGTCGCTGATTTGATTAACCTAACGCACCACGCGGACAAAAAAAGCTGGTCGCTTTATGAAACTGTTCGTCACGCCCAAACATTACCGGCCATAAAACCGGAATCCTTAACCGAACTTTCGCGGCTCTTGGGGCTGATTGACGCACACACTACTCTGGCGCGCGCCAAACCGGTGAGTTCAGTCATCCTGGCTTTCTTGGATGAGAGTAAATATCTGCGCCATCTCTCGTCGCAAAAGGACGAGGGAGTCGCGCGAGAAAATATGCGCATCCTTAATTATTTTTGGAGAGAAGTGGAAAAATTCGTCCGCGAGGAAGCGGAACCGACCGTTAAACATTTTGTTGAGCGGATAGATTTAGCGCTCCTCGCCGGCGATTCGGGAACCCTGCCGATTGACCCCGAGTCCGGACCAGATTTATTGAAGGTGATGACCATCCACGCCGCCAAGGGGCTGGAGTTCCGCCATGTTTTTTTGGTCAATCTGGTGGACAAAAGATTTCCGACAATTGAACGCGCCGACCCGATACCTTTGCCCGACGCTTTTGTCAAAGAGCGCCTGCCCGGCGGCGACGCTCATCTGGAAGAGGAACGACGGCTGTTTTATGTCGGCTGCACGCGGGCTAAGGAAACCCTGACTTTGACCAGCGCCGAGGACTACGGCGGCAGCCGCAAAAAGAAGCCGTCAATTTTTTTGGCGGAAGCCGATATATTGGCAGACAAAATTTCAGAGACTGAGCCGCAGGTTTTTATCAGGCCACCAACGGCACGACCGTCTGCCGAAGTTTTGCCGATACCGGAGCGGATGAGTTTTTCGCAATTTGAGGCCTACCGCCGCTGTCCGCTGCAATACAAATACGAACATATCTACCGGATACCCAAAGTCGGCAACGCCAACAAAAGTTTCGGTCAATCCGTCCATAACACGCTGCAGGAGCTCCTCGCGCGCTATCTGGAGCGCCAAGCCGCCGCTCAGCCGTCGCTGTTTGACGCAAGGCTGGCGGGAACGACGGCTGACCTGCCAGCAGAAGCCGGAGCGAAGGCTGATACTCTACGGTTGCTTGTTCCTGAGAACGAACTATTGCAAATCTATCGCGAAAAATGGATTGATGACTGGTATCTGTCCGCGGCCGATAAAGAGGAGCGTTTCAAAAAAGGCGAGCAAGCTGTTTTGAATTATTGGAAAAGCTTGGCTGACCGGAGGCTTGAAATCGCCGGTCTGGAAGTTGGGTTTAACCTTAAATTTGAGGGGTTCGCGGTGAAAGGCCGGATTGACCGGATCGACCGCCTGCCTGACGGCGCGGTGGAAATTATTGACTATAAAACCGGCCGCGCCAAGGAAAAACCTGACCGCTCCCAGCTTATGATTTATCAGCTGGCTGCGAGCCGCGCGCTCGGGCTCACCCCGGGTAAATGCACCTACGTTTATCTGGAGGAGGGGACCGGCGTTTCTTTTTTGGC
The DNA here is from genome assembly GCA_004299275.1 of Patescibacteria group bacterium. GTDB lineage: Bacteria > Patescibacteriota > Patescibacteriia > 2-12-FULL-57-11 > 2-12-FULL-57-11 > SCSU01. The sequence continues at coordinate 10,162 of SCSU01000005.1, read as the reverse complement.
CGCGCCGGAGGAAATGGAAAAGTTCGAAACCGAACTGGCGGCAACCGCGGCGGCGATCCGCGCCAGCGGTTTTGCTCCGACGCCGGGCAAGGATGTCTGCAAGTTTTGTGATTTTAAAAATATCTGCGAGTCGGCGGCGCGTTAAGTTGGACACGGACCTTGAAGGTCTGTAAAAAACACGGACCTTCAAGGTCCGTGTTTCTACCGGGGGTATGCAAAAATTAAGCGGCTTACTTAATAAATACAGCCAGTTCGGAATCCAAAAGGCTGTTTCCCGCGCGTTGGTGATTGAATCCGCCAACCGCTGGCTCGTTCAGGCTATCCCCAAAGTCCGCGGCTGGGCAGTCGTCAAATCAATGGTAGGGAAAACATTAATTGTTCAGTGCCGGAACGGCCTAATCGCGAGCGAGGTAAAGCTGCGCGCGCCGGCGCTCCTCAACCATCTGGCCGGGGAGTTCCCCGGCTTCGCCCCCCTTGACTTGAAATGTTTTCTCAGTGGCAGTAATCTTGGGGCTGAAGAGGCAATATGACCTTCCGTCAATACTTGGTAGCAATCTTGGTCGGCACCGCCGCGGCCCTGGGGGCGGCCCTGGTTATCCTTTTTAACGTTAATCCCGAGGAGGCCGGAGCCGCGGCCACCGCCGCACTGCTTTTGTCTTTGGGGATTGCCCTGACCGGCCTTTTGGCCATTACCCGGGCTGTCCTCCGGCTTTTGTTTGGGCGCCGGGCGAGCCCGCTGGCGCGGCACGCGCGCGTTTCCTTCCGCCAAAGTTCTTTTGTCGCCCTGCTCTTGATTATCGCTCTGATTTTAAGTCACCTGAACCTTTTGGCCTGGTGGAGTATTTTGCTCGCGGTCGGCGCCTTATCCGTAACCGAGTATTTTTTCCTGTCCAGTGAAAATTATGTCCGGGAGGGGGACACTGGAGAATTCGCGGACTAAACCGTATGTTGCGGCGCTTGCTCAAAAAATTCTCCAAGGATTTGGGCATTGATCTGGGAACAGCCAACACTCTGGTCTTCGTTAAAGAGAAGGGGATTGCGATAAACGAGCCATCGGTCGTGGCGTTAAACACCCGCTCGGGACAGATTTTAGCCGTCGGCCGCGAAGCCAAGGAAATGGTCGGCAAAACCCCCGGCCATGTGACGACCGTCCGTCCGCTTTTGAAAGGCGTAATTTCCGATTTTGAAGTGACGGAAAAGATGCTCAAGTATTTTATAGATAAAGTGCACAGCGGTCAGTCGCTGTTTGTGCCGCGCCCGCGGGTAGTCGTCGGGGTGCCTCTGGAAATTACCGAAGTGGAACGCAAGGCCGTGGAGGATGCGGCGCGCTCCGCCGGGGTGAGCGAGGTTTACCTGATTGAGGAGCCGATGGCCGCGGCGATCGGCGCGCGCCTGCCGATCGAGGACGCCGTTGGCAACATGATTGTGGACATCGGCGGCGGCACGACCGAGGTCGCCGTGATTTCGCTCGGCGGCGTAGTCAACTGGAAGTCCTTGACCGTCGCCGGCGACGAGCTGACGAAAAATATCGTTCAATACGCGCGCGAGGTGTTTAATATCGTGCTGGGCGAACGGAACGCCGAAAACATAAAAATTCGTGTGGGCTCGGCCGCGCCGCTTGATGAACCCATGCAAATTGAGCTCCGCGGGCGGGACATGATTACCGGCCTGCCTAAGGAGATTATGGTCAACGACGCGCAAATCCGCGAGGCGTTGGCTCGTTCCATAAGGATAATTATTGACGCCATTAAAGCCACGTTGGAGCAAACGCCGCCGGAACTTGTAGCCGACATCTACGAGCGAGGGATCGTGCTCACGGGCGGCGGCGCGCTGCTCAGGAATTTTGACAAAGCCATCAGCCGCGAGGCGCAGATACCGGTCCGAATCGCCGACGACCCTCTGACCTGCGTGGTCCGCGGCACCGGCGTTCTGCTTGAGGACCTTGATCTCCTAAAGACCATTGCCTTGCCGAGCGCCTCCGAGGGCGACAGAAGATAGGGGAGAGGAATAAAATAGTGTTTACAATGCGATTTCCGCGCGCGTTTACTATTATCTTGGTGGTTTTGGCGTTCGTTGTTTTGACCATTTTTTTTATTCCGGCCATCCGCGGCGTCGGTTCCAGGATTCTCGGCGGTCTGGGTTCGCCGCTCTGGAGCGTCGGTCTCTCCGTCCGCAACTTTTTTTTCTGGGATAAAAATGAAACTCTCTCCAAGCTCCAGGAATTGGAAACTGAACGCAATCGCCTGATAATTGAGAACTCTAAACTCCGCGACTTACAATCCGAAAATGAGACGCTCCGACGGCTATTAGCTTTTAAAAAAAAGACCGAAGCCCTGCTCCTGCCGGCACAGGTAATTGCCGGCAGCAGCGAGCCCGACTTGCATACTTTGGAAATTGATGCCGGTAGTGACGACGGCGTGGCGGTCGGGGACGCGGTCATCTCCGCCGACGGTCTGGCCGTCGGTAAAATCAGGGAGGCCGGGGCAAATACTTCCCGTTTAGAATTGCTGACCGACCGGAACAGCCGTTTTGCCGCGGCACTGCTCGGACTTGCGGCCCGAAGCGTAATCGGGGTGGTTGAAGGCGGGCATGGAACAGCGATGATTATGCGCCTGATACCCGAAGACGTCTCGGTTTCCTTGGGCGACACGGTGGTAACTTCCGGACTTGAAGCCGGTATCCCCCGGGGGCTTTTGCTCGGCCGAGTTGAATCGGTAAAAAAAGAGGCCAACGAGCCGTTTCAAACTGCCTCGCTCTCACCGCTCCTGGATCTAACGGCGCTCTCAGTCGTTGCCGTCATCCATCTGCCGCGGTGAATATGTTTTTTAGTTTACTATTTTCATTTTTAATATTTGGGACCGTTGCTCTGCTTGAGAGGACTTTTTTTGCCGCGGTTTGGGGCGGCAGTCCGGCATCGGACAGCGTCCTCGCGCTCGCCGCCGCGCTCGCGGTCAGCCTGCCGAATCGTTTAGCGCTAATTTGGATTTTTTCGGCGGCGGTTGCGAGCGAGATGTTCTCAAATTTCCTCCCGGGCGCTGCGGCTTTGGCTCTCTTTGTCGGGGTAGCCGCTAGCCGATTTTTGCTCGATGTTGTTTTTAGCCACAGGTCGCCGATCTCGCGCGCCGCCTGCGCCGCGCTGGGAGTTCTTACCGCCTTGTTTACTATTACCCTGTTTCGTTCCGCCGGTGTTATCTTTAGCGGCTCAATGACATACGCCGCGTTGGGCGCAATTTGGCAGGGCGCGTTGCTCGTCGCGATTTTCACTTCAGCCGCGGCAGTTATCTTGCTCCTCGTCTTACAGTTATTCCGCCGCCTGCTGGGCGGCGTGATAAAAACGGTTTGACAATCGACTTCGCTCGGGATGACAGTAAAATCTAGAATCCATGCTGACTATGATTTTCCGCAATCGAATTGAAGCCGGCCAGCGGCTGGCAGAGTCGCTTAAAGACTATCGCGAGTTTAAAGATACTTTAGTGGTCGCCTTGCCGCGCGGCGGTGTGGTCGTCGGCCGCGAGGTGGCGCGCGCACTCGGTTTGCCGCTGGACATTGTTGTTCCCAGAAAAATCGCCTCACCGGAAAGTCCCGAGTACGCCCTGGGCGCCCTGGCCGAAGACGGCGAGGTTGTCTGGGGTCCCGAGGGAAGGCCGGAGGCTTCTTGGGTGGAACGGGTAATTGACGAGGAGCGCCGTGAGGCGGCGCGGCGGCTCAAACTCTATCGGCAAAAATTGCCGCCGAGGATTTTTAACGGCAAAAATTTGATTGTGGTGGACGACGGCGTGGCTACCGGGCTCACTATGGCCGCGGCGCTTAAAACATTAAGGAAGGAGGGACCGCGTCGGCTGATTTTGGCGGTGCCGCACGGCGCCCGCGATTCGCTCCAAAAACTGGAATCGCTCGCCGATGAGACGGTCGTCCTGGAGACACCGATTTTTTACGCCTCGGTCGGTTCTTTTTACGAAGAATTTCCCCAAATTGAGGACGAAGAGGTTATTAAATTGTTAAACGAAAAGTTATGAAAAAAAATATTCTTATGCTGCCGGGAGCTGAAAGAGCGGCGCGGCTGCTAGCTCGAGGCCTGCGCGCGCCGGTGTTTAAGGTCAGGTTCACGACCTTCCCTGACGGCGAACCGCGGGTAGTTTTGCCGAGCCAGGTAAAAAAAAGTTTTTTGCTGGTCGCACCATCCCAGAGCAATTTTGAAACTGTCTGGCAGTTGCTGATGGCAATTAGAGCCGCGAAAGATAACGGCCTCGTGGCCGAAGTATTTTTCCCCATCCTTCCTCTCGCCCGCGCGGATAAAGCCCTGCCCGGCGAACCAAAAACCGGCTTTCTTTTTGCCGACTGCCTCACGGCCGCCTCGCCCGCCGCGGTGTACGCGGTCTCTCCCCACAGCGCCGCGGTCTGGCGCGCGTTTAAAACGAAAAAAATTGTTTTTGAACCGCTTTTAAGTCTGGCCGCGAGGGTTGCAAAAAACTGGCGGCCGGACACAATACTCGCTCCTGACCGCGGAGCTGCGCCGCGCGCGAGGAAAATTGCCGACAAACTACGCTCCGGTTTAGCCGTGGCCGAAAAAATTCGCGACAGCCGCGGCCGTGTGCGGTTGCTCAAATTTAAAGGACGAATCGGCCGGCGTGTGCTTATCGTGGACGACTTGGTTTCAACCGGCGCCACTCTGTTTACCGCCGCCGTGGCGGCGAAAAAAGCCGGCGCGCGCGAAATCCGCGCGTTAGTGGTACATGTCACGCCGGCGCGTGAGCTCGGGCCGCGTCTTGCCGTATCGTCGGTTCAAAAACTCTTTGTAAGTGACACTGGTCAGATAAAAAAATCGTCGAAGATTCACGTTTTGCCGATATTGGAGGAAATTGGCCGCACGCTCCGGCGGCTGAACCGTGAGTAGCGAGCAGTTTCTTTAGCCCTCACGACTCACCACTCTCTACTTATTGTTTTATGGTTCTGGAACACTACCGCATTGTCTCCCCCGGAAAGAGCGGGGTGTCGCGGCGAGCGCGGTTTTCACCAATGGGTGAAGCAATTTGGTCTTCCGCCGCGCCGTCGGAGGAATTATTCCTCGGAGCGACGGTACCGGAGAGGCGGCTAACGATTTTTAGCTGGATTTTAGGAGCCCTGCTTGGCGCGTTGCTGCTCCGAGCTTTTTTTCTACAAGCGATTTTTGTTGCCGACTACCGCGCTTTGGCCGAGGGCAACCGCGTCCGGTTGACTCGCGTCGCCGCGGCCCGTGGAATTTTTTTTGACCGCAACGGCCGGCCGTTGGTCAAAAATTCGCCGAGTTTCGCGCCGGCGATCGTTGGCGCCGACTTGCCGCTAAAAGGCGAAGGATTGGAATTGGCTTCTTCAACCCTGGCTCGTTACGGCGTCTCCAGTGAAGAATGGCAGGAGTCGCTCCGGGCCGCGCGCTCCTCGCCCTTTGAAACAGTTATCCTGTCCAATCGTTTAAGTTACGAGCAGGCGTTGTCACTTGATGTTCAAGGCGCCCGGCTCCCGGGGGTATCGGTCGCGGTGGCGACGGAGCGCGTTTACGAGCCCGCGGCCGGCGAGAGTTTAAGCTCGTTGCTCGGCTATCTTGGACGGCTCTCGGACAAAGAATATTCATCGCTTAAAACGCGCGACTACGGCTTAAACGACCGCGTCGGAAAATCCGGGCTGGAGGCCTGGTTTGAGGAAGAACTTCGCGGCCGTTTTGGCAAAAAAGCGGTGGAAGTCGACGCCCTGCTCCGGGAACGCCGGGTTCTTAACTCCACTGTTCCTCTTGGCGGCAAAAATTTGCGGTTAACGATTGATGCCGGCGCCCAGGCGACTTTGGAAAAAATTTTAGCCGCCCATCTGCGCCAAAGCGGCCGACGGCGCGGCGCCGCCGTGGCGCTGGACCCCCGAAACGGCGAGGTCGTCGCCTTGGTCAGCTTGCCGACTTACGACTCCAATCTCTTCGCCCGCGGCATCAGCCAAGAGGAATACTCGGAACTTCTGAATTCTCCGGATCAGCCGCTTTTTAACCGAGCTATTGCCGGTCAATATCCTTCGGGTTCAACCATCAAACCGATTGTGGCCGTCGCCGCGCTGAATGACGGCATTATCACTCCTAAAACTTCTTTTCTCTCCAGCGGCGGCATTTGGTACGAGCAGCGCTGGTTTTTCCCCGACTGGAAAAAGGGCGGCCATGGGCCGACTAACGTAATTAAGGCGCTGTCTGAATCGGTCAATACGTTTTTCTACATCATTGGCGGCGGCTACAAAGATATCTCCGGCCTTGGTCCGGAAAAAATCGCGCGGTACGCCGAACTTTTTGGTCTGGGTAAAAAGCTGGGGATTGAACTTCCGGGAGAGGCGTCCGGGCTGGTCCCCACGCCGGAATGGAAGCAGAAAACCAAAAACGAGGAATGGTATATCGGCGACACCTACCACATGGCCATCGGTCAGGGAGATATTTTGGTCACGCCGCTACAGATTGCCGTGATGACCGCGGCGGTCGCAAATGGCGGGACGGTTTGGCGGCCGACGCTGGTTGACTCAATTTACGACGCGCAAACCGGCAGCTGGAGCGACAATCGGCCAACGCGCCTCGCCGATGCCGCCGGTCTTGGTTCGGCGATCAAAACCGTGGAGCAGGGGATGCGCGACGCGGTGCTCGCGGGGAGCGCTCGGTCGCTCGCGGCCGCCGCCGTGCCGGTTGCCGGCAAAACCGGCACCGCCCAATGGTCGGAGAAAAAATTGCCTCACGCCTGGTTTACCGGTTACGCTCCGTTTGACGCTCCGCGACTGGTCATTACCGTGTTGGTTGAAGAAGGCGGCGAGGGTTCTACAATGGCCGTGCCGGTGGCTAAGGATTTCATCAACTGGTACTTCCAAACCGGCCGCGGAATTTGATTCACAGCCGCTATTGTGTCCGGCCGCGACCTATGCTAAATTTATTGATGAAAATTGACTCAAAATGCTGACCTCCGGTAACGGGTGGTCTGTTTTTTCAAGTTTTATGCATGACAAACCGTACTTCATAACCGCCGACGGATTGGAAAAATTGCGCGCGGAATTGCGCGAGCTCAAAACCGTCAAAAAACGGGAGATAGCGGAGCGAATCGAGCGAGCCAAGGAATTGGGCGACCTTTCAGAAAACGCCGAGTACGCCGACGCCAAAGACGAGATGGCTTTCGTGGAAGGCCGGATTTTGGAATTGGAAGACTCGGTCAATCGCGCCGTGATTATCGAGCGACGCGAAAACGGAACGGTTCAGGTCGGTTCAACGGTAGTGGTCAGGAACGGCGGCGCGGAAAAGCGTTTCGCCATTGTTGGCCCGAGCGAGGCTGACCCCGCCGCCGGCCGGATTTCCAACGAAACTCCGCTGGCTCAGGCGCTCTTGGGCAAAAAAATCGGAGATCAGGCCGAAATGAATGCGCCATCGGGGAAAATCGTCTACACTATAGTCAGCGTTGAATGATTGAGGAACCTAATAGTTTATGCAGGACGAATTTGCGGCGCGATTGGGCAAACTTCGCTCTCTCCGGGATGCCGGTGCAGACCCCTACCCGGCTAAAAGTCGGCGTAGCCACACGGTCGGCAGCGTGCTGTCCGGTTTTGATGACCTGCTTAAAACCAGCGTCTCGGTCGTTTTGACTGGCAGAATTCGTTTGATTCGCGGGCACGGCGGGATGGCTTTCGCGCATCTTGAGGACATGACCGGCAAAGTCCAGCTGGTGTTTAAAAAAGACTTACTGGGGAGCAATAATTACTCTAATTTTCTAAAACACGCCGACATCGGCGACATCATCGGCGTTCAGGGGCAGGCCTTCCTGACCAAAGTGGGGGAGCGTTCGATTGAGGTCAAGGAATGGACGATGCTCGCGAAATCACTCTTGCCCTTGCCGGAAAAGTGGCACGGGCTTTCGGACACCGAAATCCGCTATCGCCAGCGCTACCTTGACCTCATCGCCAATCCCGCGGTTCGCGCGATTTTTGAAACTAAGGCGGCAATCATCAGTTCGGTCCGGAAATTTTTTGATGCGCGCGGGTTTCTGGAGGTGGAGACGCCGATCCTCCAGAACCTCGCCGGCGGCGCCAATGCCCGGCCTTTCAGCACGCATCACAACACCTTAAACCTTGAACTATATCTCAGGGTGGCGCCGGAGCTCCATCTTAAGCGTCTTTTGGTCGGCGGTTTTGAACGCGTTTACGAAATCGGCCGCAATTTCAGGAACGAGGGGATGGACCATCTGCACAATCCGGAATTTACCGCGCTTGAACTATATGAGGCCTACGCGAGCTATGAGGAGCATGTGTTGATGATTCCGGAACTGCTCGCGGCGCTCTCTCAAGCTGCCGGAAAAAATCCCGCGGCTGTTCCCTACGGCGGCGAACGGCTAAATTTAACCCCGCCCTATGCCGTTAAGACCTTTCGCGCCGCTCTCAAGGAATTTGCCGGACTGGATATAGAAAAATTTTCCACCCGCGAAAAATTGAGGAGGGGGGCGCAGCGGCTGGGCGTACAGGCGGGCGAATCCGACAGTCACGGAACGATCATGGACTCAATTTATAAAAAGTTCGTCCGGCCGAAATTAGTCCAGCCGACTTTTATCGTTGATCATCCGGTGGAACTCTCGCCGCTGGCCAAACGGAAGGCCGATGACCAGCGTTACACCGAACGTTATCAGCTTATTTTGGCCGGCGGCATGGAACTCGTTAACGGCTGGTCGGAATTGAATGACCCGCTCGACCAGGAGGAGCGCTTTCGCGAGCAGGAAGCCGCGCGCCAGGCGGGCGACCCGGAGGCGCAGCGGCTGGACGAGGATTTCATCACGGCGCTCAAACATGGCCTGCCGCCCTGCGCCGGTCTTGGCGTCGGAATTGAACGGCTGACGATGCTCCTCACCGATTCTCACTCCATCAAGGACGTCCTGCTTTTTCCAACGCTTCGTCCGAGTGGACAGGAACAGGTATGACCCCCGGGGGCAGACGGCATCGAGTTGTCGCTTTCGGCGTGTTTGACTTGCTGCACCCGGGGCACTTGCGTTTTTTAGAGCAGGCGAGGAAACTCGGAACCGAGCTGGTTGTCGTGGTTACCCGCGACGCGCGGGCGCGGCGGGAGAAGGGGAGAGCCCCGGTGTTGTCCGAGATGGAACGACTGAGTATGGTTCGGGCCTTAAAATGCGTTGACCGGGCGATTTTGGGCGACAAACCCGGTGTCAATTTAATTCTCCGCCGGCTGAAACCGGAAATGATCGCTCTGGGACACGACCAGCAAATACCTCGCGGTCTCGGTGGAAACTGGCGCTATGTCCGTTTGTTGGCTAGCCTACGTCGGCGCTATAGCGCTTCAAATATCAGAAAAGCACTATCTCGATACACTTTATAAGGAAGTCCCTCGACCTGCCAACTGGCGGAGTAGGCGGGTCGAAGGGCTGCAATAGCGTATGCTCGACATACAATACATCCGAGACAATTGGCGTGAACTCCAAAAACGAATTAAGACCAAGGGCGTAGAACTGGACCTCGGGGCGCTGATTAAAATTGATGACGAACGCCGCAAAATTTTAAAAAAGACGGAGGATCTTCGGGCGATGAAAAATAAGGCCTCGCTGGAGATTGCCAAGGCCGCCGCAGCCCAAAAAAAGAAGCTGATTGAGGATGTTAAGGCCTTTGACCGTGACGCTGAAAAATTGGAAAAAACGCTGTCCGGGCTCACCGCCGGCTGGTCCTCGCTTTTAGAGCAGATTCCCAATCCGCCGGCGCCCGATGTCAAAGTCGGCCGCGATTCAAGCGCTAACGAAATAATCCGCGTCGTCGGCTGGCACAAGGACGGAAGCTTTGGGGAAGGCGGCGGGCCGCGTCAGTTTGACTTTAAGCCGCAGAGCGCCGAGGAGCTTGGCGCCGCGCTGGGTTTAATTGACACCGCCAGGGCGGGCAAGGTCGCGGGCTCCCGTTTCGGCTATCTCGTCGGCGGCGCCGCGCTTTTGGAATTTGCCCTAATTCGCTACGCCCTTGACCGTCTTTTGCTCAAGGGGTTTATCCCGATTTTGCCGCCGGTCTTGGTCAAACCGGAGATTATGGCCGGCATGGGGTATCTCGCGCGCGGCGGCGACGAGGAAACTTATCGGATTACGCGGTTTGATGACGACCTTTATCTGGTGGGGACCAGCGAACAATCGGTGGTTTCATA
>SCSU01000004.1 GCA_004299275.1 Patescibacteria group bacterium | reverse complement strand
GGCCTCGTTCGCGGTGTAGTGTTTCATACACCGCGAACCATGCCCGCAAATACTCGGATTGTCCCATTAATCAGCTACGTTTCATGGTTGGTCACCAACCAAAATGTGGCGTATATCCCGAATTTGGTATTTGGGATTTGGAATTTGGGGTTTATTTAGGATTTAGGATTTCGTCAATCTATGTTTATCAAAAAAATCGGCATTGACCTCGGCACCACCAACATTGAGGTGTTCGTTCCGGGCAAGGGGATTGTAATTAACGAGCCCTCGGTGGTGGCGATTTCCAAAATTGACAAAAAAGTGCTGGCCGTCGGCGCCGAAGCCAAGGAGATGCTCGGCCGCACGCCGGACACGATTGTCGCCCACCGTCCGCTCAAGGACGGCGTGATTGCCGATTACCGCTCGACCGAGGCAATGCTCCGCTACTTTATCAACAAAGCGCTGGGCGGCTTCCGCGTTTTCCGTCCCGAGGTGATGGTGGCCGTGCCCGGCGGCATTACTTCGACCGAACGCCGCGCGGTGATTGACGCTACCATCGCCGTCGGCGCCCGCGCCGCCTACATTATTAAAGAGCCGATTGTGGCGGCCATCGGCGCCGGCATCCCCATCGGCGGCGCTTCCGGCCACATGATTGTGGAGATCGGCGGCGGCACGATTGAGTGCGCGGTGATTGCGCTCGGCGGGATTGTCGCCTCGGCCTCGGTCCGAATCGGCGGCAACAAGTTTGACGCGGCGATTCAGGAGCATGTGCGGCGCAAATACGGTTTGGCCATCGGCGAACGGACCGCGGAAGCGGTAAAAATTCAGATCGGCGGCGCGCTTTATCTACCCGAAAAATTGACCACGGAGATTAAGGGACGGGACGTGGTCACCGGCCTGCCGCGGATTATCTCCGTCACTTCCGACGACGTGACCGACGCGATACAGCTCGAGCTCGACGGCGTCGTCGCCACGGTCAAGGAGGTGCTCTACAAGACCCCACCTGAGCTCTCGGCCGACGTGATGGAAAAAGGGATGATTCTCTCCGGCGGTTCGTCACAGCTCCGGGGGCTCGCCGATTTGCTCTCGCAAGCCACCGGCGTGCCCGCCATCGTCGCCGAAGAGCCGATGTTCGCGGTGGTCCGGGGCGTCGGGATTACTTTGGACAATTTGGAGTACTACAAAAAGTCAGTGCTGGCGATGAAATGAAAAACATGGATATTGCCATTGACGCCAGCCGCGCGATTCGCAGCCGCAAAACCGGCGTGGAATGGTACGCCTGTAAATTGATTGAAGCGCTGGCAAAAATCGCGCCGCCGGGCTGGCGAGTGGATTTAATAGTTGATAACTCCCCACCACCTTCCCTGAGAGTAAGGGGAGGACGGGAGGGGTTAGTTCCGTCTTTCAATTTTTCACTTCCTCCTCAGTGGTCCATAACCTCCTTGCGTTGGCCGCCAAGATATCTTTGGTCGCAAGTCCGGCTTGCCGCTCATTTGCAAATCACTCGGCCGAATCTTTTTTTTTCGCCAGTGCACGTCTTGCCATTTTTGGCGACCGCTCCGGCAGTGGTGACCATCCACGACGTGGATTACGTCACCCATCCCGAGGCTTACTCGGCCAAAGGCCGTGCTTATCTTAAACTTACGACTCGCTTCGCAGTTCGCCGCGCGGTGCGGGTTCTCGTTCCTTCCGAAGCGACGCGGCAGGGGTTAATCAAGTACTTTGGCGCGTCGCCGGAAAAAATCGCGGTGACGCCGCTCGCGCCGATAATTACGGACATACCGCCGGCCTCGGAAGTTGCCGCCGTTAAAAAAAAGTTGGGTATTGAATGGCCGTATTTTCTTTTCCTCGGTCGGCTGGAGACGAAAAAAAACGCCGTTCGGGTTATTGAAGCGTTCAAAAAAATTCAGCCGGCGCTTGGCGAAACGCGGCTTCTTTTGGTTGGCCGTCCGGGACGCGGCTACGAGGCAGTGCGGTCGGCGATTAAAAACGCGGGGCTGGGCGACCGAATTTTTGAGCTTGGCTGGCGGTCAGCGGAGGAAGTCACCACACTTCTTACCGGCGCGACGGCACTGGTTTTTCCCTCTCTGGCCGAGGGGTTTGGTTTGCCGATTTTAGACGCCTTTGCGGTCGGCACGCCAGTCATCACTTCTGCCAGCATTGCTACTGAAGAGGTCGCCGGCGGCGCGGCAGTTTTAGTGGACCCCTTCTCCACCGATGAGATCGCCGATGCGATGAAATCTTTGGCGGAGAATCACGCGCCCGCCGTCGAACTTGCGGCCAAAGGCCGTGAATGGGTCAAAAATTTTTCCTGGGAAAAAACCGCGCGGCAGACGTTGGCAGTCTTTCAGGAAATAATTTAATATGTCGTCTCGACCCGCGTGGAGAGAACTTCAATTTGGCGAGATGAAAAAAAATAGAAGTTCCCTCGGCCTGCCTACTCCGCCAGCTGGCGGATTCGGCGGGCAGGCTCCGCCCGGGATGACAATCTATCCACTACTCACGACTCACTAATAAAATCACCGGCCGGATACTTCCCCCTTGTCGGGAGTTTCTCCGGCCGGTAGAGATCGGATCTCCGCGGGAGATACGATCTCGTCGGCTCTTGGCGGCTAGGCCGTGTCGCGCCAGGTCCGGCACTTGCGGCCCTTGTGGGCGTGGCGGTAGAAGGAGACGCAGAACTCCTTCCGAAGGACGAACTTGCCGCGCGCCTTCCGGTATTGGGTCTTGCCGATCTGCTTCCTCGACTGGCGCATCTTGAAGTTCATGCGCCGCTCGCGGGAGCTCGGCCGCCACAGGCCTTCCCCGGTCTCGGTCGGCTCCTCGTCCTTGAAAACGAAATCCTCGCACCCCGGCTCGTCGTCGCCGAAGCGTTCGAGGAGTTCGTCGGTCCAGAGCCGGACCTCGGCACCGCCGACGAGCTTGACGAAGAGCCCGGACTTCGGCGGCGGTGGAGGAGGAGGAACGGGATCATCCCAGCCTTCGTCGTCCCGGTCGTCGCCGTCGCCCCAGTCCTCGTCGTCCCACTCGTAGAGCGAGGGCGCGGGGAACGGAGCGCGGAACCACTCGTCCTCGCGTTTCGTCTCGGCGCGGTGCGCTTCGATGAGCTCGATGACCGTGTCCTCGTGGTCGGAGGCCGACGGGAACTCCTTGAGCCGGCCCCGGCAGAACATCCGGTCCAGCTCGCCGAAACTCCGGCCGCCGGCGACGCCCGCCGGGATTTTCCGCGGAGCGGCGTACTGCTCGAGCTCGCCGTCCTCGCGAGCGCAGTCGTTGATGATGCCGATGCGCTCGGGGAGACTCGCCGTCGTATAGTTGGCGCTGAACATTTCTTCCTTCCTTTCGCAGTTGGAATGTGGAAGACCGCCTTGGAGTGCGGTCATGGCCTGTTTTCGGGCATTTTCTTTAGAACGCGCCCCAACTCAAGCCGTGACAGTTTCCTATTCAAAACAGCAAAGTATACCCGAAAAAATCAGTTTTGTCAATGGTTATCGGGCGTGGTAAACTCCAAAGCATGTCCGGTGGTAGAATGCCGACAGCAAACTGGACACAGACCTTGAAGGTCTGCAAAAACGGACCTCCAAGGTCTGTGCTCGCTCAACGAATCCAGTCCCTGTTTCTGGTAACGAGTGAGATTCAAACAAGGCGTTTCATTAGCATTTAAGGCATTTTAAACAATAATCATTCGCCGACAGAAACAGGGGCGGGGTTCGAGTCGGCGTTCTACCACCGGGCATGCCTAGGAGCGAAATCATCGGCCACGAAAACATTATCCGTTTTCTCGCGCAGGTCCGGACGCGCGGGACCGTGTCGCACGCCTATCTTTTTGCCGGACCCTCTTCGGTGGGTAAAACCGCCGTGGCCGCGCGTTTTATCGGAGAGCTTTTAGGAATTTCGCAGCCGGCCGAACGATTGAGCGATCCATTTGTCGGTTTGCGCGCGTATCCCGACCTCAACATTATTGAACGCGAGGACGACCCGAAGAGCGGCAAACGGCGGAAGAACATTTCCATCGAACAAATTCGCGCTCTTCGCGAACGATTGGGGAAGAGCAGTTTGCTCTCCTCTTGGAAAATCGGCTTGATTGTCGAGGCCGAGACGCTCTCGGATGAGGCGGCGAACGCCTTGCTCAAAACACTGGAAGAGCCGGCGGGCAAGACGGTGTTGATTTTGCTGTCCTCGTCGCCCGGCATTCTGCCGGCGACGGTCAAGAGCCGCTGTGAGTTCGTTCGTTTTAATTTGGTGAGCGAGCGGAGTATCCGCGACGGGCTCATCCGGCGAGGTGTTCGGGCCGATGAGGCCGCGGAACTGGCTGGCCGCGCCAGCGGTCGTCCTGGCGCGGCTGTTCGCGAGCTCCAGAATCCCGAAGCGGCGCAGGGCAACCAAGAGAAGGCGCTCCAGTTTGTTCAGATATTCGGCGCGCCGGTTTGGCGGCGTTTGCGCTTTGCCGAGGCCGCGGCGCCGGAAAAAGGCGCGATTGCCTCGGCGGACGCGGCGGCTGCGACCCTCGGCGTTTGGGAGGCGGTGCTCCACGACGCGCTGGTGATTGCCGCGGGCGAGCCGGCCTTGGCGCATCTCGCGACGTTCCGCGACCGAATCCGAACTTGGGCCGAAGCGCGCGGGCCGGCGGCAGTGCTCGCGGCGCTGAGTTCGCTCACGCTCGCGCGCGCGGCTCTAGCCGAAAATGTTCCGCCGCGCCTGGCCTTTGAACAGGTTTTACTTAAGATTTGATATAATAAATTCTTGCTAACCCTATGCGCCTTAAAACTTTCGTTTTATCTTTCGCGATTCTGCCGCTTATCGGCGCTGGCTGTATTTCGGTTTCGAGCACGGCCAAGACCGCCGCCGGCGGCGGGGTTTATAAATCCGCGGACAAGGCCGCGAGCTGGGCGCAGAAATCAGCTCTGCCGACCTCTAAAGGCGTGCAGTCCATTGCCGGCGCCAACATCGCGACCTTCGCTTTTGACCCTTCGGACCCCAAAGCCATTTATGCCGGCACTACGAACGCCGGTCTGCTCTACTCCTACGACGCCGCCGAATCCTGGTCGCGCGCGACCGGGCTCTTGCAGGGCAAAGTCGCGGCCGTCGCCGTCGCTCCCAAAGACAAGTGCACGATTTTTGCCGCGGTCGGCAACCGGGTTTTACGTTCCACCGACTGCAATCGCACTTTTGAGACGGTCTACACCGACCCGCGGCCGGAAGCGACGATTACCGCGCTTGTGATTGACTGGTTCAAGCCCGAACAGGTCTACCTCGGCACCGCGGCCGGCGACCTCTCGCGTTCCACCGACGGCGGCGCCACTTGGTCGGTGGTGCGCCGCTGGGACGACGGCGTGAGCGCGCTCGTGGTCGGCGCCGGCGACAGCCGCAAGCTCTGGGTGGCGACGCGGAGCCAGGGGATTTCGTTCTCAAGCGATGCCGGAGCAACCTGGACCGACCTCCGTAAAACCATGGACGAGTTTGAGGGTGCGCGGGCTTTTGTCGCCCTGGTCGAGGTGCGTTCCGCCCCCGGGGCGCTCATTCACGCCTCGCGTTTCGGTTTGCTTAAGTCCACCGACGGCGGCGCCACTTGGCAGAAGCTCAACATCCTGACGCCGCCGCAATCAGTGACCATTACCGCTCTGGCCGTTAACCCCAAGGATGCCCGCGAGATTTACTACACCACGGCTTCCAAGTTTTACAAAACCAAAGACGGCGGCGGGAGCTGGACCACCGCCGACCTCCCCACCAGCCGCGCCGCCACCGCGCTCGCGGTTGACCCGGTAAACGACGCAGTGCTCTACCTCGGCGTGACCGAAGTGAAAAAATGAGCCCGCTGAATTTAGACACCGACCTTGAAGGTCTGAAAAAACGGACCTTCAAGGTCTATACACAACTCTATGAATTTTGCCGACCATAAACCGGAATTCCAAAAATGTTTGGAGCATTACGAACACGAACTCGCTAACTTGCGCACCGGCCGAGCGCATCCGGCCATGCTCGACACGGTCCGGGTGGACGCCTATGGCGCTCTGATGGATTTAAAAAGCGTCGGCACAATTACTATTCCCGAGCCGCGCACGCTCCAGTTCGAACCGTGGGATAAAAATTTGCTCAAAGCAGTGGAAAAGGGGATTATCGCCGCCAACCTCGGGTTCAATCCCGTCGTGGACGGGACGGCGGTGCGCGTGACACTCCCTAAATTGAACGAGGAAAATCGCAAGGAGCTCACGCGGATTATGCGCGCCAAAACCGAGGAGGCGCGCATCGCCTGCCGCGCGGTGCGGGAGAAGGCACGGGCGGCGATTCTCGAAGCGGAGAAAGCTAAAAAAATTTCCGAGGATGAGCGTTATCGGGAACAAGAGAACTTGGAAAAAATAACCAAACAGTTTATCGAGCAGATTGAGTCCCTCGCCGATAAAAAAGAAAAGGAGATAATGACGGTTTAGGTTACGAATTACGAATTAATCCGAATGTTCGGATTCGTACATTCGCGCCGATTCGTTATTCGCAAGCAAACTATTAACTCGCTATGATGGACAAATTGGTTTCACTCGCCAAGCGCCGCGGATTTGTTTTTCCTGGTTCGGAGATTTACGGCGGGCTGGCGAACTCCTGGGACTACGGGCCGCTCGGAGTCTTGCTCAAACGGAATATTGAGGCGGCCTGGTGGCGGCGATTCGTGGGGAGCCGGCCGGACATGGTCGGCATTGATGCGGCTGTGATTATGAACCCCAAGGTTTGGGAGGCCTCGGGGCACCTTAAGGAATTCAGCGACCCGCTCGTGGAGTGCAAAAACTGCCACTCACGTTTCCGCGCCGACCAGATTGAAGTTGTCGCCGGCTGTCCGGCCTGCAAAAAGAAAAAATCTTTCACCGCGCCGGCGCAGTTTAACCTGATGTTTAAAACTTTCCTCGGGCCGACCGAGGAGGACGCCGCCGTCGCCTACCTGCGCGGCGAGCTGGCTCAGGCGATGTTTACCGATTTTAAACTGGCGCAAGAGACCTCGCGCAAGCGCCTGCCTTTTGGCATCGCGGCTCAGGGCAAGTGTTTTAGGAACGAAATCACGCCCGGTAACTTCATCTTCCGCACCCGCGAGTTCAACCTGATGGAGTTCGAGTATTTTGTTCCGCCGAAGGAATGGGAAAAGTATTTTGATTATTGGCTTGAGGAGATGAAGCAATGGCTCGACTTCTGCGGCGTGGACCGCTCGCGTTTGGTCTTTCGCGAGATTCCCGCCGAAGACCGCGCCCACTATTCTAAGCGCACAGTGGACATCGAGTATCAATATCCCTTCGGGCAAAAAGAGCTTTACGGCATCGCCTACCGCGGCGATTTTGACCTTAAAAACCACATGGACAAAAGCGGCCAGGACCTCCGCTACACCGACCCCGAGTCTGGGGAAAAGTATCTGCCGCACGTGGTCGAGCCGACTTTTGGCCTGGACCGAACGCTTTTGGTCGTCTTGCTTGAGGCCTATCGCGAGGAGGAAGTCCCGATGGCCGCCAAAGGCGGCATCGGGATCCCGACCGAGAGCGTCGGGACCGAAGAAGGGGAGTCGGCGACGCGCGTGGTGCTCGGAATCCCCAAAGCGCTCGCGCCTTATAAAGCCGCGGTCCTGCCGCTGTCTAAAAAAAAGGAACTTGCCGCCGTCGCCGAGCCGTTGGCCGCGCGTTTGCGTCAAAGATGGACGACCGACTACGACGAGACCCAGTCCATCGGCCGCCGTTACCGCCGGCAGGATGAAATCGGCACGCCTTACTGCGTCACGGTTGATTTTGATTCGCTCCAGGACAAAAAAGTCACGGTGCGCGACCGCGACTCGATGAAGCAGGACCGCGTGGCAATCGAAGAAGTTGAGGATTATTTGGAGGAGAAGTTAAAAAATTGAGATTGGATCTCCTCAGGAGATCCAATCTCGAAACGTTTTATGACCAAACCTTATCACCTGAGTAAACTAAAAAACGGCGCGACGCTGATTACCGTGCCGATGCGTGAGACTAAGGCGGCGACGCTCCTGGTTTTTTATCCCGTGGGTTCGCGTTACGAGAGCCAAAAACTCTCCGGCGCTTCGCACTTTATCGAGCACTTAATGTTCAAAGGGACAAAAAAACGGCCGGACACAGCCACTATCTCGCGTGAGCTGGACTCGGTCGGCGCCGAGTACAACGCTTTTACCGGCAAGGACCACACCGGCTATTACATCAAAATCGCTTCGGAGCACCTGCCGCTCGCCTGCGACATCCTCGCCGACATGTTGAGCAATTCGCTGTTTGACCAGCGAGAGGTGGACCGTGAGCGCGGCGTTATTATCGAGGAAATTCACATGTACGAGGACAATCCGATGATGCATTTAGACGACCTCCTGGAGCAGGCACTTTACCCGGGTTCCACGATGGGGCGTAATATTGCCGGCACTAGAGCGACCATGACCGCGATGAAGCGCGGCGACGTGATTCGCTACCGCGACCTTTTTTATCACCCGCGCCATCAGCTCATCGTGCTCGCCGGGAATCTCCCCCCAAATACCGTTGCCGCTGTTTCCAAGACTTTCGGCGCGATTCGCGGACCGCGGCGAAAAGCGCCCCCAGCTTTCGCGCGCGTCCGGCCGTCTGCCGGCAGACCTGAAGTTCTGATTAAGTTCAAGGATACCAAACAAGTGCAGGCGGCTTTCGGTTTTCCATCCTATGGCCACGGCGACAAACGCCTGCCGGCGCTCTCGCTCCTCTCGGTTATCCTTGGCGGCAATATGAGCTCCCGGCTGTTTATCCAGGTGCGCGAGCGTCGCGGCCTTTGCTACTACATCCGCGCCGGCGCGAGTCCCTACCAGGACATCGGCACGTTTATGATTCAGTCGGGGCTCACCTGCGGCCGCATTGACGAGGCGCTGGGCGTGATTTTGGCAGAGGTTAAAAAAATTCGCGACGAGGGCGTCGGCGGCAAGGAGCTCGCGAGCGCCAAGGAATTTATCAAGGGCAAGATTATTCTTGATTTGGAGGAGACCAACGAAGTCGCCGACTGGTACGGGCGGCAATATCTTTTCCGTCGCAAAATGGAGAGCCCGGAGGAGAAGATGCGCCGTTTTGCCCGGGTCAGCCGCGAGCAGGTGCAGGCCGTGGCGCGCGACCTCTTCCGCGAGGAGCGTCTGCGGCTCGCCTTAATCGGGCCGTTTAAGGATAAAACTCGTTTCCGTAAATTGTTGAAATTATAGAAAGATGTAGCGACTGATGAACTCCACCTTCCACTCACCAAGCGAGCGCTGGTGAAGTAACTAAAAAACAAAAGAGAAATAAAAGGACACTAAACATTTTCATTACCTACTTCGTAGATAAGCGAGCTAAAATGCCGCCACGCAGTGAGTAGCTCCCTAAGCTGCTTTGCATGAGCGGGGTGGAGGGGATTGGCAAGGGAACGGAGGGGCGGCAGTCCCTCCACCCCTTGCCAAAAAAATCTATGTCCAAAAAATTTGTCATCGGCAATTGGAAGATGCAGCTTAACGCGGCGGAGAGCGCGCGTTTGGCATCCGCGGTCATGGGCGGACTCGGCAAGTCCGCGCCTGGCGTAGAAGTTGTCCTTTGTCCCTCCTATCCGGCTCTGTCCGCGGTGCGCTCGGCGCTCCGCGGCAGTCGCGTCGCGCTTGGCGCTCAAGACGTCTTTTGGGAATCAGCCGGCGCTTTTACCGGCGAGGTCGGCGCGAGTCAGTTAAAAGAAATCGGCGCGCGTTACGTGATTGTCGGCCATTCGGAGCGCCGCCTGCTGCACGAGACAGACGCGGAAATCAACAAAAAACTGCGCGCGGTACTCACCATTGGTCTCACGCCTATTTTGTGCGTCGGGGAGACCGCCGCCGAGCGCGCCGCCGGGCGCCGCAATCAAATTCTGCGGCGGCAGGTAAGTTTGGCTTTGCGCGGGCAGAAATTAGCCGGGAAAAAATTGCTGATTGCCTATGAGCCGGTCTGGGCCATCGGCACGGGCAAAGTTTGCGCAGCGTCCGAGGCGGCCAAGGCGCATCTTTTTATCAGGTCCGTGGCGCAAAAAGCCGCGTCACTGTACACGCTTTACGGCGGCAGTATTGAGCCCAAAAATATCGGCGGTTTTGCGCGATTAGACGAGGTGGACGGGGTGCTTGCCGGCGGCGCCAGCTTGGACGCCGAAAAATTTTTGAGCCTGGTTAAGGCCTTCGACCGGGAGTATTGAAACAGCCAGCGAGCCGTGGTAAGCTTTCTGCGCTCTGTTTTTTGTGAGGTCGTCTGGGAACTCTTTTTCGTCGCGAAATTGCGGAATTTCGGACGAGGCGAGGAGCGACGACGAAGGCGTATATGGAATAAACGTCCGTGAGGAGCGACAAAGCCGCAGTCGAAATTACGCAATTTCAGCAGAAAAAGGAGTTTTCAGATGACCTCTTTAATATGTGGTGGTATATCATTCCCGGAATCACCGGCATACTCGCACTCTCCGTAATTGCTTTGGTGCTCAAGCGAGTTTTTCCGCGACTCGTGGTGATTGATGTCGCGACTATCCCGGGCGAGCGTGAGGCGGCGCGCAAGCGCCAGATTGTGCTGGAGCGGGCGGAGCGGCTCAGAGCTTCAATTTTTTTGAAACTGCGTTTGCGCCTGCGACCGTTCCTTAAGGCTCTGCGCGAGCAGTTTGAGCACCTCTACGCCCGGGCCAAGGAGCTCGAGCGGAGACATCGCCACATTGACTCGGGTGCCGCCTCCGAGTATGGCGGCCACGCGGCGGCATTGATTGAGGAGGGGAGAGCGCTTTTGAGAGAGGGGAATGCCCGACAGGCAGAGCAAAAATTTATAGAAGCGATTAACTTGAGCCCCCGCGAGGCCAAGGCCTACGAGGAATTGGGCCGCCTTTATATGCGGGAAAAACAATGGACTGAAGCCGGCGAGGCGTTTGCTTTTTTGTTAAAAATCAATTCGCGCGACGCCAGCGCCCACGCTGATTTAGGCGAGCTCGCGATGGCTCAGGGGATGCCTGCCGAGGCGATACCGCATTTTAACAAAGCGGTCTCGCTCCGGCCGGCTAATCCGCGGCTCGTGTCGCTGTTGCTCGACTCGGCCATTGCGGCGCGCAACAAAGAATTGGCGCTCAAAACCTACGCGCGGCTTAAGGAAATTTCGCCGCAATTCCCCGGCCTCGCGGATTTTGAGGAGAGGATAAAAAGGATGTGAAGTAGAGTTAATAGCTATAGTTAATAGCAATAGGCATCGTGCTATACACTATTGCTATAAACTCGTTTACGCCGATGTAGCTCAGCTGGTAGAGCATCTCCATGGTAAGGAGAAGGTCGCCGGTTCAAACCCGGCCATCGGCTCCGGACTTTGTCAACAAACGACCGACAATAATCAATAGTAACGTGTTAGATGTTGTCAGTTTCTGTTGTTGGTTGGCGAAGCCCTGGGTGGGTACCGAAGCGGTCAAATCCCGCCACCTATTGTCTGATTGCAAAGTCGGCGGGACCCCGCCAAAGGCGGGGCGGGGCAGAATATGTGGCATGTCTATATTCTTCAAAGTCTTAAAAGTGGCCGTTACTACATTGGTTTGACCTGTAATGTACAAACTCGACTGCATCAACATAATGCTGGGGCAACAAAATCAACAAAGCCTTATCGACCATGGATCTTGATACACGTTGAGTCCTTTCCGGCAAAGTGCGAAGCACGAAAACGTGAGTTACAGTTAAAGAGGATGAAGGGCGGCATGGGATTTAAACAGCTCATTAAAAAATAGCTATTCTGTCTTTTCTTGGGTGGGTACCGAAGCGGTCAAACGGGGCAGACTGTAAATCTGCTGGCTTACGCCTTCGAAGGTTCGATTCCTTCCCCACCCACCAAAAAACACCCCGACGCGCGTCGGGGTGTTTTGTCTTAAAATCGGAAGTTGAGAGACTGCTTTAACGCTTACCAGTTTTCTTTTTGCCGCTGCGCAATTCGTTTTTCAGGTCTTCGGCAATGGCGCCAAGCTCTTTGAGCTGTTGTTTGGTGAGGTCGCGCGACTGCTGATAAATGCGCAGAGCCGCGTCCACCGAACTCCCCCAGGCCTTGCGCGAGGTCTGGCCGACAAGTCCACCTTTTTCCCGGATGTTTTCCGAGAGATTCTGGAGTTCTTGTTTGACCCGCGAACGCGCCTTGCGGTTAGCGAGCAGATAGGTGATGGCGCCGAGCAGTGCGAGGCCGGCAATCTTTTTTACCGAATTAGATTTTTTGGCCATACTATTAAAGATAAAGAATCATGGTTAAAGTATAGCACAGACTCTCGACCAAGGACACCGGCTATGTTATATTCCTGCGCGCCCGCCCCGCACCTTTCTGCACGCCGACGTAGCTCCCTCCTTCGCCCCGCGACGCAGGGCTTCGGAGCGCAGGCAGTGGTACCCGCCCCGACGTAAAGTCGGGGCCAGTGCAGGCCGGCCCGCCTGTCCTGTGCGAAGCACTGGACGGCGGGGAGCAGCTGTTTTGCCTGCCCGCCATGGCTTGTGCCGCCCTAGCTCAGTGGTAGAGCAACGGTTTTGTAAACCGTAGGTCCTGGGTTCGAATCCCAGGGGCGGCTTAGGCCAAGGCGCATGCCGGCGGGTAAACAGCAGGTCGTCGGTTCGAATCCGACCGTCGGCTCCATTACTTGCAAAGAGATTGTTATTTTGGTATCTTTTTTTCACTTTTGACTATTATCTTATGCCCCAAGACTACCTCATTAAAATGGAGTGCTCCGAGTGCCACCGCGTCAATTACTATTCGCGGAAGAATAAGAAGATAATTAAGGAGCGGTTGCAGCTCAAAAAATTTTGTCGTTGGTGCAAAAAACATCAGCTGCACAAGGAGACCAAGTAGCTCTGTTGCATTTGATTATTTCGAGATTTCACTCCGTCCATCATAGGAATAGTTCGCGCGAACCATTCCTAGTAAATTTGTGGATGTGTTAAACTGGTTGTGTATGAAAGACCTTGAGAAAGTGTACCGTGCCCTGGGGAACCGGCGCCGGCTCCGGATTATTCAGTTGCTCATCCAAAACAAGGAAATGTCGGTGATAGAGTTAGCAGAGGCACTGAGGCTCTCCTATCGCGCGACATCGAAGCATGCGAATCTACTCGCCGCTACTGCCATTCTGGACAAGGAGCAGAGAGGCAGTTACGCCTACTATCGTATCGCTGATGAACCCACCCAGCCGGTTGCCTCCGCTCTAAAACACATCAGGTAGCTTTTGCTACCTAAGAACTGTTTGCACGAACCATTCCTGGGGTGGATGGGTGGTTTTTGTGAATTTGTTGCGTGGGGTAGATGGTCGCACCAGAGATCTGGAACAGTTCAGTGGTTGAATCTTATTTGGAGAATGTTAGTATGGAGCGCGCATGGGGGTGTGGTGAAGTGGTATCACAGAGGTCTCCAAAACCTTTGTCGGGGGTTCGATTCCCTCCACCCCTGCGGTGAAAAGCATCCCTCGGCGAGGGGTGCTTTTCACTGAATGCGGTTGATATGGGAATCGAAGGGTAGTCGAGAAACGCAAACTGCTTTGCGTTTTGAGACACCCGGGCGAGGGAGGAGGAGCGAGCCTCTCGCGAAGCGAGGCTGCGAGCGACGGGGGACGAGGATTCCCTCCACCCCTGCAGAAGCCGGTTGCTTGATATAAACAGGCACTCGGTTTTTGCAAAGATTTTTCGGCCCATATGTCCGAGCAAGATGGAAAAGAAAGATTCACCGGTAAATGTCAGCATGGCAAACTGCTAGTGGACCCAGATGTTCCATGCACGGCGGAATCAAGGCGGAGGTCAATAGAAATTAACCCAGCATTTCAAAGATTTGCGGGCGGTTTTGACCTTTATCAAAAGTTATTTAACGAAACAGATGACCGAGAACAGGTGCGCGGTCGAATGCATGACTTATATCGTTCTCGTTTTAGAGAATCCGCCGATAGACCAAATCAAGATATGCAAAAAAGTTTATTAGAGCTAATAGAATCTACTCTGAAGGATTGTGAGTATGGAGATTTTTCTCCTCACAATTTTGCAGAAAAGATTGCTTCCTCTTCACTCGCAGATCTTTTCCAAAGGGAATGGAATGCTGAAGCTGGAAAAATTGAAGAAGCGAGCGGGATGCATTTTGTAAATGAGTTAATTGCTTATAAGATTGAAAAAAACGAAGCCATTTCCTTGCATATTCGACCAACGGGAGTTCGCAGTGAAGATCTTATTACCAAAGTTGCAGATGGCCTGAGCTTGATCGCAAGTCAAATAAAAAATGGTGAGATAATAGCTAAGGTTATTGTGATGAAGTCTTGGTTGCTTAGCAAGGAATTAGAGGCAAAAGCGAGATTGTTGCTTGGAAATGATATCGAGATAAAAGACGCAGAGATGGATGACGAAGATATCGCGGCCATTCAGCACGTCGCATTACAATACAATAAAAAATCGCTAGAGAGATATCTGAAAACTGGAGAGAGGCCTGAGGTAAGGCAAATCACGATGACAAGCGAGGATTTTATTTCTAGATTTTTGCATTAAGAATGAAGCAAGAATATTAACTTCCTCCACGAGCCCCTGCCAATTCCTGCCATACCAGTGACAAGCTGGCGAGAATTTGTTATCCTCACGTTGTATGAATCACAAAGATAGAGTTATTTGCGACCCGGCAATTCTGGGCGGAAAGCCAACTATCAAAGGAACGCGCATTCCTGTCGATTTGATATTGAAGATGCTGGCCCAGGGCGCAACTTATCAGGAGATTCTTGAGGATTACCCGGATTTGCAGACGGAAGACATTCTGGCTGCGATCTCCTACGCCCGCGAAACCGTCGCGGCGGAAGAAGTCGGACACCTCCATGCCGCGGAGGTATGAAGTTCCTGCTGGATGCAAACGTCCGTCACTCTGTCGGGACGTTTCTCGAGTCCGAGGGGTATGACGTGAGATTCTTGGCCGGAACGGCCGAGCATGGTCTCTCGGATAGTGATGCGTTGGCGTTGGCTACTCGAGAATCACGCATATTGATCACCAACGACAAGGATTTCGGCCAGCTTATTTTCCGCCAGAAGCTCCCGCACAAGGGAGTGATTTTGTTTCGGTTGAGTGAAGAGTCGCGCGCAAGCTATCTTGGTCGTTTGAAGTCTATAGTTGAAATGTATAATGACCGACTTGTTGATCATTTTGTTGTGGTGACCGATGAGCACGTTCGTTTTAGATGAACCATCTACTTTTTTCTAACCAATTCCGGCGATGTATGGTAAGCTTTCAGCACGGAATAGAGTTCTAATGTCCTCCACCCACCTTTGCTGAAGTTACGGTGGACAGGTGAGCCCCTGCAGAAAAGCGCCCGGTTGTGTCGGGCGCTTTGCGTTCTTGATCAAATACCCACCATTGACGCGTGTAACAAATGTGTTACACTCTGAGTATCAATCATCACTTTCATATATGTCCACAACGAAATACCGCGTCAATCTTTCTGTGTCGACCGACCTTAAGCGGGCGCTTCAAAAACTGGCTAAGCGCGACCACACCTCGGTCGCGACGAAGGCGGTTGACCTTGTCCGAACCGCACTGGAGATCGAGGAAGATGCGATACTGCTCAAGTTGGCGGAAGAACGGGAAACAAAAAAGGGCAAATACGTTCCGCATGACGCCGCTTGGGTATGAGCTATGAGGTCGAATATCATCATTTGGTTGTCCGCGATGATATTCCCAAACTTGATCATGTTGTAAAGCTGCGCATTAAGAGCGCCATCGAGCGAAAGCTGATGACGCAGCCGGAGATTTTCGGTGTGCCGCTCCGTCATTCGACCCGAGGGCATCGCAAACTCCGTGTCGGAGATCATCGGGTCGTTTTTCGAATTGAGGGAATGAAAGTTCAGGTCATCATCATTCAACATCGTTCGGTGGTTTACAAAATGCTTGCCGATCGTCTGATAAGGTGAGCAGTCAGTTCTTTTCGTTTATGCGAAAACAGTACAAGCGCAAAAAGGGTAATGGTTGCGCCTTGTGCAAGCCGCACAAGCATGGTAAGACGAAGCGCTGGAAGTCACGGGAGGAGGTCGGGTTTCGAGAATATTCAGAGTACATATTGCATGAAGCTTGATCGAACGCCGCAATTTGAGGAAGCGCTGCGACTGATGGCGGGCGAGCAGCCGTTCGTGTTCATCACCGGCCGCGCGGGTACGGGCAAAAGTACGCTTTTGCGCCATTTTGTTGAGACGACTGGTTGCGGCACGCCGGTGCTGGCGCCAACCGGCGTCGCGGCGTTGAACGTCAATGGAGAAACCGTCCATCGGTTTTTTCGTTTCCCGCCGGGCATCAGTGTTCGCGATGCCAAGCGGAAGGGGGCGGCTGCGCGCGACAATCAACTTTACGCCGCGATCAATGTCCTCGTCATTGATGAGATCTCGATGGTGCGCGCAGATCTCCTGGATTGTGTGGACGAGTTCCTGCGCGCCGCGCGGAGCGACAGGAGGCCATTTGGCGGCATGCGCGTCGTTGCCATCGGGGACCTCTACCAGCTCCCGCCGGTGGTGACCAGCGCGGAGAAGGCGGCGTTCACTCAGTTGTATCCGTCGCCGTATTTTTTCTCATCGAAGGTGGTCGAGCGTCTTATCGACACCGACTCCCTGGCTTTTGTTGAGCTCGAGAAAGTGTACCGTCAGACGGATGAGGCGTTCATCGCGTTCTTGAATGGCATCCGGAACCGCAGCATTACCGACGAAGAACTGGCCCTTCTCAATCGCCGCGCGCGGCGCCCCGGACCCGTCGCGGATGGCATCGTCCTGACTCCGACCAACCAGGCGGCTGACGCGATCAATGCCGACCGCCTCAGTCACGTGCCGTGGAAGGAGCGCATCTTTGAAGCGTCGGTATCCGGCGATTTTCCGGAACGCGAAGCTCCGACGGACGTTTTGTTGCCTCTCAAACGCGGCGCGCGCGTGATGTGTGTGGTGAACGATGGCGGGAGCAGATTCGTCAACGGGAGTCTCGGTTGGGTGAGAGCCGTTCACAAGAACGGCGTGGAAGTGGAACTTGACGATGGCGGTGATACGGTTCGTATTGAGCCGCACACCTGGACGCTTTATCGGAGCGTGTATGATCCGAAGGCTCGGCAGCTCACACAAGAGCGTATTGGCAGTTTCACCCAAATCCCCGTGCGTCTCGCCTGGGCCCTCACCATCCACAAGAGCCAGGGGAAGACCTTCGACCGCGCGGTGATTGATATGGGTCGGGGCGCGTTTGCGGCCGGCCAGACCTATGTGGCATTAAGCCGCTGTCGGAGTTTGGAAGGACTTACGTTAGTGCAGCCGCTCGCCGTGCGGGACATTCGTCTGGACTACGCTATTGTCAAGTTCTTGACAACGATGCAATACCGGCTGGCGAGCCAGAACTTGCCCATCGATCGGAAAGTGGCCGTTCTCAAACGTGCCATTCAGGGAAAGAAAGCGGTGGCCATCACCTATCTCAAGGCGAAAGATGAGAAATCCCGACGGAAGATCATTCCCTATGCCGTCGAGGACGCGGAGTACGCGGGTCATCCCTTCCTCGCACTGCGAGCATACTGCTTGCTGCGGAAAGAGGAACGGACATTCAATGTGGAAAGGATTCTGGATATTAAGGAGACGAGTTGAAGCCAAGTCGCGATCGTCGTTAGAAGCGAGCGAAGAGCGCGCGTGAGGAGATTTTTTGCCCCGCCAGCAGGATGTCCGGTCGTGTTGGGGGGTCAGGTCTTGAATTGTTACTTTGAGGTCATCTGAAAATTCCAGATTTGGTCGAAATCGCCCAGTTTTGGCTGCACCGACCTTCTCGACCCTCACAAGATACTCCGTATATTGTTCGGGTCTGCGGCGGCCGGTTCGCTCAAAACTGGACAATTTCGCTTCAAAAGCGAATTTTCAGATGACCTCTTTCTAAGTTACTGTTACTAAAAACTGATAATTCAAGACCTGACCCCATTCATTCGGCAGATGCCGGACGTTTTTCCTTTGTCCGCGGTTATTCCTCCATGTCGCCGAGGAAGCCGCCGGCTTGGATGTTCCATAATCGTTTGTACGTCCCGCCGGCCGCGAGAAGCTCCGCATGCGTGCCGCTCGCCGTCACCTTGCCGCGTTCGAGCACGACGATGCGATCCATGGCCATGATCGTCGAGAGACGGTGCGCGATGACCAGGCTCGTCTTGTCGCGCATCAGCCGCTCAAGCGCGTCGTGGATGAGCCGCTCGGAGGCGGAGTCGAGGCTCGAGGTCGCCTCGTCGAGCACGAGGATTGGCGCGTCCTTCAAGATCGCGCGGGCGATGGCCACGCGTTGGCGCTCGCCGCCGGAAAGCTTCACGCCGCGCTCGCCGACATAGGTGCCGTACCCGGCGGGGAGCTCGCTGATGAACTCATGACAGCGGGCCTCGGTCGCGGCGGCGATGAC
>SCSU01000037.1 GCA_004299275.1 Patescibacteria group bacterium | reverse complement strand
GGGATTTTTTTTGCGGCGGATGTACTCGGGGATGGAGTCAATCGGTCCGGGGCGGTAGAGCGCAACCATGGCCATGATGTCAAAAATCGTCGCGGGCTCGAGCTCGGTCAGGTAGCGCGTCATGCCCGCGCCGCCGAGCTGGAAGACACCCATGGTTTCGCCGCGGGCGAGTAGAGCGTAAGTTTTTTTATCGTCGAGCGGCAAGGCGTCGAGGTTGACCCTGACCCCGCGCCGTTTCTCGATTAGCTCTCGCGCCGAACCGAGGATGGAGAGGTTCCGGATACCAAGGAAGTCCATCTTGAGCAAGCCAGCGGCCTCGGCGGCGTGCATGTCGTACTGAGTGATGATTTTTTCGCCGCCGGGCTCGCGGGCAAGCGGCAGGTAGTCAGTGAGCGGCGTGGGCGCGATGACCACGCCGGCGGCGTGCACCGAAACGTGGCGGGCCGAGCCCTCAATTTTTTCGGCCAAATCCAAGAGACGCCGCACCTCCGGCTCGACGGCATAAGCGGCTTTGAGTTCAGCTGATTCCTCCTTGGCCCGGGCGATGGTCATGGGGAAACCCTGACTGCCCATCGGTATCAATTTGGCGATGCGGTCGCCGAAGGAATAGGGCTGGCCGAGCGCGCGGGCGATGTCCCTGACCGCGCCCCGCGCCATCATCGTGCCGAAGGTGCAGATTTGCGCCACCTTGTCCGCGCCGTACTTTTCAGTCACGTAGCGGATGACCTCATCGCGGCGATTATCGGCGAAGTCCATGTCAATATCCGGCGGCGAGGGGCGGGAGGGATTCAAAAAACGCTCAAACGGCAGTTGGTAGTCCAGCGGGTTGACGGTAACGATGCCGATGGCATAGGAGACCAGCGACCCGGCCGCCGAGCCGCGGGTGGTGGAAATAATCCCCTGCCGGCGCGCCCAAAGAGTGTAGTCGGCCACGGTCAAAAAATACGGGGCAAAGCCCTTTTTTTCGATAATCGAAAATTCGTATTGGAGCCGCTCCAGCACTTCGGGAGTGACGGCCGAGCCGAGTTTTTGTTCGAGTCCGGACAGCGCGCGTTCGCGGAGTTCCTCTCCGACGGTTTTCCCCGCCGGCAGGTCAACCCGCGGAAAATTCCATTGGCCGAGTTCGATGGTCAACTCTGAGCGGTCGGCGATCGCCGCGCTTGTTTCCAACACTTCCGGCCGGTCGGGGAACTCCGCGGCCATCTGCTCCGGCGAGGCCAGCGAGTAGTCCACGTCGCGCATAGTGAGCCGCGTCGGGTCGTCCACAGTTTTGTTGGCGCCAATACAAAGGAGCAGGTCCTGCGCCTCGCGGTCTTCGGGCAGGATGTAATGGCAGTCCTTAGTGGCCACACACGGAATCCCTGTCTGCGCCGACAAGGCAAAAATTTTTTCGTTCAGGTCCACGGTCAGCGGCAAGTCGCTATGCGCCTGGACTTCCAGAAAAAAATTTTCCTCCCCGAAAATCTCCTGAAACTCGTGGCAGCTCGCTGCGGCCTTTTCCCGCTCGCCGGCTTCTAAGGCGCGATTAACCTCGCCGCTCATGCACCCCGAGAGCGCGAGGAGACCGTCAGCGTGCCGGCGGAGGAACTCCTTGTCCACCCGCGGTTTGTAATAAAAACCTTCGAGATGCGCGGCCGTGGTGATCTTTAGCAAATTTTTGTAGCCGGCGAGGTTTTGAGCAAGGAGCGTCAGGTGATTGGCCCGGTCGTCAATCCGCGGCCGACGGTCGCGCATCCCGTGCGGCGCGATGTAGGCCTCGATGCCGATAATCGGTTTAATCCCCTGTTTGCGGCACTCCTTGTAGAACTCAATCGCGCCAAACATGTTGCCGTGGTCGGTGAGCGCCAACGCGTCCATCCCGAGCTCTTTGGCGCGGCGGACCAAATCGGGAATCTTCGCCAACCCGTCAAGCAGGCTGTAGTGGGAGTGAACGTGAAGATGGACGAAACGGGGCATAGTGGAAGATCCGATCTCGTGGGTAGATAAACGCAGATTACCTAATTGGCTAAAAAAAAGAAGAGACGGCCGCCGTGGGCCGCCTCTGATTGTTGCTTCCTAAGCCAGTTTGAGGTGCGCCTTGATCCGGTTGACGTCGTCTTCAATCCGTCGAATCCATTCGGTTGTGAAAATACGCTCTTGATCAAGACGCTGAAGAATTACCCATTGCTTATCAAAGGCGTCCATTACCTCCGCTTGAAATTGATGCAACTCCTCCTTTGTCGCCAGGAGGCCTAACTTTTCCTCGATCTCCAGGAGTTTGTTAATAATCTTTTCCTCATTCATATCAAAAGGTTATCTCTTCTTTCTCGGCTTTTCTTCCTTTCCCTCCCTAGCTCCCCGCTTTTCCAAGACGTAGCCGATTACTTGTTTAAGTCCGGCCAGCAGAACAGTAAAACCCGAAAGACTGCTCTCCAGTCGGCCGCGGATTGACTGGATGGACTTTTCAATCGCCTCCATCTTTTCGCGCACATCATGCACCATCGCCCGCGCGTCGCCTAAAATGGCAATCAGGTGATAAAGCAGCCAGCTTAAAAAAAACGCCACCAAGACGATGGAAAAAGCGATGGCGAGATTTAAGATGTCGGTTGAGTTTTGGATAAACATACCCGGTACTAGAACGCCGACTCTATCCTTAAATTAATAATACAAAACTTGATTTTGCGATCTAGGATGAACTTTATATTATCGTCATCCCGAGCGGAGGTCCTCCGACGTTACGTCGGAGGACTGAAACCGAGGGATCTTCAACTCTCTATATTATTACTGAGTTAAAGTTCTCTCCACGGAGCCTGCCCTGAGCGAAGCCGAATGGGGTCGAGAAGACGTCTACCAGACTGTCGGCGTTTCAGTACCGGGCATATCCTCCTTATTTCGTCCTTACTAAATTATACCACTAATAATCGTCTCCGGCTATTTGCCGCTCGCTTTTTGCAGACGGCTGTGCTCCTTGCCGGCGGCGGCGAGCTCTCGCCCCAATTCGTGCTTGCGCCCGATAAGTGAACTGCGTCCCATTTCGGCGGCCGCGCCGCTCTTGTGGGCCAGGGCGTCAAGATCCTCGTCAATCAGCCTCAGCTCGGCGTCAATTCCTCTCATTTTTTCTTCCAGCTGTTCCAGTTCGTTGCCCTCTACCGCCCAAGTGAACTCATCTTTTGGCTGCTCCTTTCTATCCATAAATTTCCATTCACCGCCGCGCTTCCGCGCCGAGCTTGCCTTTAAGTTGACCGATAATTTTCTCCAATGCCGCGTCGGCCTCTTGGGCCGCGAGCGTGCGGTCCGGCGCGCTGAAGATCAGATGAAAGGCCAAGCTCTTTTTGCCCGCCGGCACGCCCTTGCCCTGGTAAATGTCAAAAAGAGAATAATCGGTGAGGAGCGGCGTCACTCCTTTGAGTAGGGTCGTAATCTCCTCGTACGTTTTCCTGACGCCGACGATAAAAGAAACGTCGCGCTTAACCGGCGGAAAGGCCGGAATCGGCCGATAGGCGCGCGGACGCGCGGCGCGCAAAATCGCGTCAACCGGAATGGTGAAGAGCGCGGCCCGCCGTTCGAGCCCGAAACGCCGAGAGACCACCGCGTCAATCTCGCCGATCGCGCCCGCGCCCTCACCGTTAAAAAGAATTTTCGCGGCGCGGCCCGGGTGGAACAAGCGCTCGCCGTCTTCGGGGCGCTCTAAACCGAGGTGAATGTTCCACTCCGCGGTCAAGCGCTCCAAATATCCTTTGACGCGATAATATTCACGACCGTCGGCTGACTCGCCAATGCAGGCGACAATCAAATCCAGCCGTTCCTCCGGGAGTTCACCTTTGCCCCGCGGTAAATAAACTTTGGCGACTTCAAAGTACGCCGCTGCCGGCCGTTCCATCTGGTTTTGGGCCGCGACCTCAAGCATTGATGCCGCCAGATTGGTCCGCATGGCCACGAAGTCGGCGGATAGCGGGTTAGCCAGACGGATTGGAGCCAGCCCTTTGACCCTCACGGCCTCCAGCATTTTTTCCGAAACAAAAGAATAACTGTAAATCTCGGTGGCGCCGGCGTCAGCCAGGAGCGTTTTGAGCCGGTCAACGAGAACCAGCTGAGGAACCGGCGGCCGGAGCGGCGGGACGCCCGCGGGCAAAACCGAGGGCAGGGTGTGGTAGCCGACGACGCGGGCGACCTCCTCGGTCAAATCGCGGCTGTCCTCAATGTCATGGTCGCGCCACCAAGGGACCGTGGCGGAAAAAATTTTGCCTTTCTTTTTTAGAGTGAACCCCAGCGCGAGCAAAATCCGCTTCATCTCCGCTGTTTTAACGGGAACGCCGATAACCTCTTCTGTCTTAACCTGGTCAAAATCGAAGGTCAGCGGCTTATACGGACCGCGACGGACGTCCGCCATCTTACCGGCCGCTTTGCCGCCGGCGATTTTCTCCGCGAGCTCAATCGCGCGCAGAAACGCCGGAGCCGTCCCTTCGGTGGACAGCCCTTTTTCAAACCGAAGCGAAGAATCGGACTGGAGGTTCAAACTGCGGCTCGTCCGGCGCACCGAAACCGGAGCAAAATTGGCTGATTCAAAAACGATGCGCGTGGTTTTTTCAGCCACGGCCGAGTGCTCGCCGCCCATCACGCCGGCAATCGCCACTGGCTTTTTGGCGTCGGCAATCACCAGCATCTCTGGTTTAAGTTCATAATCACGGCCGTCCAGCGCGCGGATTTTCTCTCCGGCTCGCGCCGTCCTAACCTCAATCTTTTTTCCCTCCAGCCGGTCGTAGTCAAAGGCGTGGAGCGGTTGACCGAACTCGAGCATCACGTAATTGGTGATGTCGACGATATTTGATATCGGCCGGATGCCGGCGGAGAGCAATCGGAGCTGGAGCCACCACGGACTCGGCGCGACCTTGACCCCGTCTAAAACAATCGCTTGATAACGCGGACAAAATGGGCGAACAGCAACAGCAACAGAAACGGAAAGAAAAACAGAGACAGCACGTTTTTTCGGGCGCGATGGCGGCTTCCAGAGAAACGGCGTTTTGAGAATCACCGCGGCCTCGCGCGCCAGGCCGATGACCGAAAGCGCGTCCGGCCGGTTGGTGGTAACTTCAATATCAAAAATTTGATCGTCTAATCCAAGCGCCTGTTTAAGCGGCGTGCCATTTGGGGCATTAAGCCAGGAGAGGTCAAGAATTTCCCGTTCGGCGTGCGGAAAAAAGTTTTGGAGTCCGATTTCGCTCGCGGCGCAAATCATGCCGAAACTTTTGGCCCCGCGAATCTCGGCCGGTTTGAGTTCGATAAGCTCGCCTTGTCCATGCCAGCGGACACGCGCGCCGACCTTGGCAAACGCGACCTTAATCCCGGCTTTAAGATTGACTCCGCCGCAGACGACTTCAAAAACTTCTTTGCCGGCGTCAACCAAGGCGATGCGCAAACGGTCGGCGTTCGGGTGCGGCCGGACTTCGGCCACCGTGGCCGCGACAATCTGCTCCAAACTTTCGCCGAGGCGCTCGATGCGCTCCACCCCCATCCCCGACTCCGAAAGCCGGCGGGCAAACTCCTCCGACGGCAGTTTGCACCGGAGGAATTCCTTGAGCCAGTTGTAGGAGACGGAAATATTCATAGGCTACGAAAATACGAATTGATACGAAATTACGAATTTGAAATTTGGTGCTTAAACTATTTATTTTTTTGAAGTTACCAAAAAAATCGCGACGGCGGCGAAGAGCACGCCGAGCCAATTTAACATCGTCATTTTTTCTTTGAGAAACAGCACGCCGAGGATCGGGGTAATCGTGACCGCAAAAATTCCGAGCAGAGTAATGGTTTTGGAGACCTCGTAGCGCGAAAGCACAAAAATCTGCAAGGCCAGCCCGAGGCCGGGAATGAGCAAGATGAGCAGGAAATACGGTTTGGTCAAAAGACGCCAGCCGTAACCGTACTTGAGCGCAGTCAGGCGCTGTCCCAAGTCAGCCGTGGAATAGATGAGCTGGGCTAAAAAGATGAGCAAAACGTTGCTTATCGTCTTCATATTAAAATTGCTCCAAAAAACGCGCGTCATTTTTGTAAAGCACGCGGATGTCATCAATGTTGGCGGCCGACTTCATCATCCGAGTGCGTTCCACCCCCCAGCCAAAGGCAAACCCGCCCCACTCCCTCGGAT
This sequence comes from Patescibacteria group bacterium, assembly GCA_004299275.1. GTDB lineage: Bacteria > Patescibacteriota > Patescibacteriia > 2-12-FULL-57-11 > 2-12-FULL-57-11 > SCSU01. Next base: position 3,883 of record SCSU01000037.1, on the reverse strand, counting down.
CAACACCGCCGGCGCGAAGCACATTCGGGTGCACCATGCCGGCGCCGCCGAGCTCGAGCCACCCCTGTTTGCAGACGCGGCAGCGTCCGCCGCGGCTCTCCCCTGTCCCGCCGCAAACGCCGCAGGAGACATCAATTTCAAAACTCGGTTCGGTGAAACGGAAGTGGAAGGGGCGCAGCCGCGTGCGCCGGCCGGCGCCGAAAAATTCCCTCGCAAAGTAATCGAGCGTACCTTTGAGATGCGTAATCGCGATGTTCTTGTCAATCAGCAGTCCTTCAAACTGATGGAACATCGGCAGATGGTTCACGTCTGATTGCCGGCGGTAGCACTTGGCAATGTTCACCATCCGAATCGGCAGTTCACCGCGCTCCATCTCCCGAACCTGGCCACTTGAAGTGTGCGGCGTGAGCACGAGCCGGCCGAACTTGTGGTGGCTCGGGCCAGAGAGAAAAAAAGTTTCCCACTCGTCGCGCGCCGTATGGTCTTTGGGCATATTGAGCGACTCAAAAGCATACCAATCCCACTCCACCTCCGGGTAGCTCACGCAGTTGTAGCCGAGGCGGCTGAAAATCGAGGTAATTTCGCGAATCGCCTGAGTCGTCAAATGCAGGTGGCCAGCGGGCAGCTCACGGCCCGGCGCGGTTACGTCCAGCCACTCGCGCTCAGCCAGTCCACTGGCCGCGATTTTTTGGAGCTCGGCGCGGCGCCGGGTAATCACCGACTCCAGTTCTTTTTTTAGCGCATTGCCCTCTTCGCCCGCGGCTCGCCTTTGTTCCGGCGCCAGGCGCCCCAAGTCGCGCAAAAATTCGGTGAGCGCGCCCTTGCGCCCCAAAGCGCGAATTTCGGCCTGAGTTAGCGTGTTTTCGTCACGCGCCCGCCCAATGGCCGCAATGGCCTCATTTTTAATTTTTTCCAGTTGAGAGTTCATAAACGCCTACGAAAATGCGAATAGAACACACTTGCCTGCCGGCAGGAAATTACGAATCGGGTATTCACCTTAGTATTTTCGCGTAAATTCGTGCTTTCGTAATACTATTCTACCTGAAAAAACGCAAAACATCATGGAGGGTCACGTAGGCCACGAGCAAGAGCAGCAGACTAAAACCGACTTGATGGACCAAGGACTCCACCCGCGGGGAAACCGCGCGGCCGCGGAATTTTTCGATGACTAAAAACAGGACCCGGCCGCCGTCTAAGGCCGGCACCGGCAAAATATTTATCACCCCGAGATTCAAAGAGAGCAACGCCGCGAACTGCAGAAGGTAGACAAAACCGAGCCGCGCCACCTCACCGCCCAAGACCGCGATGCCCACCGGCCCGGAGACCTCAATCCCCGGTTTGCCGGTCCGGACCAAGTTCACCATGAGCCCGCCAAAGGCCTTGATGATCTCGCCGGTGAAAACCGCGGTGGCGCGCAAACCGCCGAGCGGCGCGAGATACCACGGATAATAAACGACGCCGATATCGGCGAGGGCCACGCCGACGCCGACGCGGTTAGTCTCGGGGAGCGATTGCGGCGTAATCGCGAACTCAAAATTTTGTCCGCCGCGCCTGACGCCGATTGTCACCGAGGTATCTTTTTTACTTTGAACAATTTCTCGAAACCTACCGGCGCTCTCAATCACCGCGCCGTCAAATGAAACCAGGGCGTCGCCGGACTGAATGCCGGATTTTTCCGCCGGCGAGCCCGGCAAGACGGAGAGAATCTGCACCGACCGCTCACGGACTCTGGCCCCGTACGGGAGACGCACATTGAGCTCCTGCGGCACGCCGATCGTATAGCCGATGGAAAAAAGGACCGCGGCCAAAACAAAATTCATCAACACGCCGGCGGCAATCACGAGTAGCCGCTTGGGCCAGCTCTGTTCGGAAAAACTGTCTTTGTCCTTGGAAATTCCGGTTTCGCCCTTGAGCCGGACAAACCCGCCGAGCGGCACCCAGTTAAAACTGTAAACCGTGCCGCCGCGTTTGACGCTCGCCGCCCGCGGGGGAAAGCCGAAGCCGAACTCTTCCACGGCGACCCCCGCTTTTTTGGCGGCAAAAAAATGCCCGGCTTCATGCGCCAGCACCAAAACCAGAAGGAGGATGAGGAAGATGAAAAGCGTGAACAGCATGTTGGAAGTGGGGGTTAAAAGCGGAAGGTGGGAGATTGCAAACTGATTCTCCCTTTCCTAAAGGGAGTCCCCGCAGGGGGAGGGGTTTATTAAATAAAAATCCTCCGGCTCGCCACCTCCTTTAGGAAATCCTGCCTGCCCTGCCTACCGGCAGGCAGGGAGGAATATAATTACTCACGACTCACTACTCACTACTTTAATCGGCTGTCCGTAAAATTTCGTCGCTAACTTCGAAACCGCCACAGGCTCAGCCGAGGTAGCGTACAGGCGGCGGCTGGTTTTTTCAAGATGACTTTCAATCTCCGGATGCCGTTCTAAATAATCCTCAAGTTTCTCCGCCACAATTGAGGCCTGCGGGAGATAACGGACATTTTTGGGCCGGATTCGTTCAAACGTCCGCCAAACTAAAGGAAAATGAGTGCAGGCGAGGAGCACGGTATCAATAGCTGGATCGCGTCCGAGGAGTTTGTCCATCGCCCGCTTGGCCGCCTCTCGCGCCGCCGCGCTTTTCTCCTGCCCGGCTTCAACCAACCCGGCGAGTTCCGGCGACGCTACCTCAGACACGACAACGCCGCGTCGGGCGTTCTCTAATTCGCGCGAATAGGCGCCAGATTCAACTGTCGCCGCGGTGCCCAACACCCCGATGTGTCCGTTTTTTGATTCCAGCGCCGCCGCTTCGGCGTAAGGCCGAATCACACCGAGCACGCGGCAAGCGGCAAACTCCCGCGGCAGGACTGTCTGCTGAATCCGCCGGAGCGCGCCAGCCGAGGCGGTGTTGCAGGCGACAATGACGAGCGGGCAGCCGCGGGAAAGCAAAAAATGCACGCCTTCGAGCGTGAAGCGGAAAATTTCTTCCTGCTCACGGCCGCCGTACGGCGCCCGCGCGTTGTCGCCGAAGTAAAACGTGGAGAGCTCGGGGAGGCGCCGGTGAATCGCCCGGAGCACTGAGAGCCCGCCGTAACCGGAATCAAACACCCCAAGCATAAATAATTAGATGTTGAATCTCCGCGGAGGTCCAATATCCATTTTAAGAGCCAGAAACATCGGATTTAACCACTCCCGATTCGCCGCGAAGATCACGGAAACCCTGCCGCATTTCATCGAGAATTTCTTGTAGTCTAAGTTCCAGTCGATTCACACGGTGAACGAGTGTAATTAATAATTCCCGCCTGCTCGGTTTTTCGTTAACTAACGCGTTTTCATTCTTCATAACAAGACTATTGAACCCAATCTAAGTAAATAGCGCCGCGATCTCCTCGCGCTTCGCGACCATGAGCTCCGGTGAAGCGGCTTCGACCACGAGCCGCAGGAGCGGCTCGGTGTTCGAGGCGCGCACCGAAACCCACCAATCTTTAAAATCCAATCTCACGCCGTCTTCCCGCCAAACGCCGACTGCCTCTTTGATATAACGCTCTTCCACGGCGCGAATCGCTGCGGCTTTGTCTTTAACCTCAAAATTAATCTCGCCCGAGTGGCTGTACTGGCGCAGCGGCTCAATTAAAGCCGAGAGCGGTTTTTTTTCGCGGGTAAGAATTTCGGCAATCAGCAAAAATACCGCGTCCGAACATTCCACCCCAAAAAAATCTTTAAAATAAAAATGGCTGGAAAACTCGCCGGCCAAAACCGCGCCGGTCTCGCGCATTTTTTGTTTGATAAAAGCATGGCCAACGCGGGTCATAACCGCTTGGCCGCCGGCGGCCGCGATAACCTCAGGCACAATCCGGCCTGAGCGGACATCGTAGAGAATCGTGGCGCCGGGATAGCGCCGC
>SCSU01000036.1 GCA_004299275.1 Patescibacteria group bacterium | reverse complement strand
CAGCCCTTTTACGTCAAAGGCGCTTCGATGGAGCCGAATTTCTACGATCGCGAGTATCTGGTGATTGACGAAATTTCTTACCGCTTCCATCCGCCCAGCCGCGGCGACATTATCGTCTTCCGCCCGCCGGGACAGGCCGGCCAGTATTTTATCAAGCGGGTAATCGGGCTGCCGGGCGAGACCGTCACCATTGCCAAAGGAGCTATTTACGTTTCGGCAAACGCCAAGAGCAAGGGGACAAAACTTGACGAATCATCTTACCTGCCGCTGATTTACACGCCCGGCGAGCTCCAGGTCACGCTCAAGGCGGATGAATTTTTTATCTTGGGCGACAACCGCGCTTCCTCTCTGGACTCGCGGGCATTTGGCCCGCTCCCTAAGAGCAACATCGTCGGCCGGGTTTGGATTCGCGGCTGGCCGCTCGAGAAAGCGGGGACAATTGCGGTGCCGTCGTATCCGGTAGGCGGCTAATCGCGAATCGCGAATCGCTTATCGCTAATCGCTAATGACAAATGGTGAATAAAAGCGAATAGTGAAAGGCGAATGGCTTATCGCAAATAGCAAGTAGCAAATGGCGAATGGTGAATAAAAGCGAATAGCTAATAGCGAAAGGTGAAAGCTAATTACGCGAATATCAAGAATGTATGGCGAAAAAAGAAGCAAAAAAAATTTCAGCCAAGGCGACCAAAGCTGAACTGCCAGCCGAGACCGCGCCCAAAAAAACCAGAATACCGGCCACGCCCCAGCCGCCGCGGGGGATGAAGGATATTTTGCCGGTGGAGGAGAAGTTTTGGTCCTTTGTCCGGGGCAAGGCCGAGTCAATCGCCCGCGCTTACGGCTACGACTGGCTGGAGACGCCGATTTTGGAAGAGACGCCGCTTTTTGTCCGCGCCATCGGCAAACAAACGGACATCGTGGAAAAGGAGATGTTCACCTTCGTCGACCAAAGCGGCGAGAGTTTGACGCTCCGGCCCGAGGCGACGGCGCCGATCGCCCGCGCTTACGTGAACCACGGCATGTTGAACCTCCCCCAGCCGGTCAAGTTCTTCTACATTGGCCCGATGTTCCGCCACGAGCGCCCGCAGTCCGGCCGTTACCGCCAGTTCAACCAGTTTGGCTGTGAGATACTCGGCGACGCCAAGCCGGTGATTGACGCCGAGCTCATCATTTTAGGGGTGCGTTATTTTGACGACTTGGGCATCCCGGTCGGGGTGGAAATTAACTCCATCGGCGACGCCGCGGAGCGGGCGGTTTATCGGGAAAAATTGATCGCTTATTATCGTTCGCACCGGAGCGCGCTCTGCGAAAACTGCAAATTGCGGCTGGTCAAAAATCCGCTGCGGCTCTTGGACTGCAAAGAGGAGGGCTGCCGCAAAGTCCGCGGCGGCGCGCCCCAGCTGGTTGATTTTTTGAATGACGAGAATCGCAACCACTTTATGAAGGTGCTGGAGTTCTTGGACGACGCCGATATCCCTTACGTGATGAATCCTTATTTGGTGCGCGGCCTCGACTATTACAACAAGACGGTTTTTGAATTCGTGCCCCGGGAAACTCAACCGGCAGGAGAGGTCGGCGCTGAAGCCGAGGCGCGCCAGAGCTCGCTCGGCGGCGGTGGGCGCTACGACCCGCTGGTTGAAATTTTGGGCGGCCGCGCGACGCCGGGGGCGGGGTTTGCGATAGGCCTCGAGCGCGTCATCCTGCGGCTTAAAGAAATTAACGCTCCGGTGCCGGAGACGCCGCGGCCGGCGGTTTATCTGGCCCAGCTCGGCGAGCCGGCCAAGCGCAAGGCGCTGGCGATTTTTGAGGAACTGCGCCGCGCCGGCATCCCGGTCGCCGCCACCTTCACCAAAGACGCGCTCAAGGCGCAGATGGAGATTGCCAACAAACTGGGGGTGAAGTACGCCATCATCCTCGGACAAAAAGAGGTGCTGGACGGGACGATGATTATCCGCGACATGGATGCCGGCATCCAAGAGCTGGTGGACGCCAAAAAAATCGTCGCCGAAATCAGGAAAAAGCTGGCCACGCCCGGGAGCGAGGAGCCGAAGTTGCCGAGCTGAGTGTAAGGCCGTTTCATTTATTTGACACGAGCATCTCGCGCGGGTATGTTTTCTTCAGTATGGCAGCGCCTCTCGCCTCAATCGTTAAGGATATTATGCGCCAACGCTCGGTAGTACGGAGCGGCAGAGATTCCTTTATAGTTCTTCCGCTTGACCAGTGGGAATGGGTTGAAGACCTGCTCAAAGAGCGAGCGTCGCCGAAGCTCCTAAAAAGCATTGCCGCCGGGCGTCGAGCGCACAAGCGTGGCCGCTCTCTCCCGTACGCGCGCGTTCGGGCGTCGCTCGGACTCACCTAGCGCGGGGTGGTATGCACGAGATTGTGGTGACGCCGCCCTGGCGCGACTTGCGGAAACTTACGCCGCTGGTCCTGAAGCGCATCGACCGGGCGATTCTGGCGCTCAAAGACCCCTACGTTGGCGATGTTAAACATTTGAAAGACCATCAGCTGGCGGACTGGAGAATTCGGGTGGGGGATTACCGAATTCTTTTTGATATCGATGACGCTCGAAAGGTTGTGGTGATTCTGCGCGTAGGACACCGTAAAGACATCTACTGCTAACCGAAATTTACACGTTCTTCCTTATGTCGTTGACCGCCTCGTTATAAAATGGTATTTTTTTGGTTGAGGAGAACAGAAAGGATGGTGAATTTATCTGCCAGAAGTAAAGAGAAAAAAGGGCGAAAGCTTTGAGAGTCTGCTCCGCCGTTTCAGCAAGCGGATGCAGGGGAGCGGCAAGATTCTCCAAGCCAAAAAAATTCGGTTTCACAAGCGGCCCAAGAGCAAAGCGGTCCTTAAAAAAAGCGCTTTGCATCGTTTGGCTACCCGCGAAAAGCTCACTTATCTCCTGCGCGCCGGCAAAATTAAAGAAGAGGAGCTCTACGCCCGCCGGCCGCGAGCTCGAACCTCCTAACCCCCATGTTGACTGGAAAAATTTTGGCCGACTTGACCGAGGCACAAAAGCAAAAAGACGCGCCGCGCTTGGACACTCTGCGGCTGCTGCGCGCCGCGATTAAAAACGCGGAAATTGAAAAGGGCAAAGATTACCGCCTGTCGGACGAAGAGACGGAAGCGGTCATCCGTTCTTCAATCAAACAGCTCCGGGACGCGCGGGAGCAATTTGCCGCCGGCGGCCGGCAGGATCTGGTGGACAAAACCGATTTAGAGATAAAAATTCTCTCGGTTTATCTGCCGGCTGAACTTTCCGAGGCGGAGCTCGCTAAATTAATTGATGAGGCGATTCTCGAGCTCGGCGCGACGGCGAAAGATTTCGGCAAAGTGATGAGCGCGGTGCTCGGCCGGACCAAAGGCCGGGCCGAGGGCTCCAAAGTGAGCGCGCTCGTCCGAGCCCGGCTTAAAAGTTAAGGAGACCGTTGCCAAACTCGCGACCTTGCCTTTCACGGGCACCCGTCGACCCCGCTCTCCCTACGTTTTAGTAGGGTTCGCGGGGCTCGTGAGCCCGTTCAAGGCAATCTCATCAAGTTTTGCAACGGTCTCAAAAAGGAGCCGCTGTCCCCCGCCATCGGCGGGGGGAGCGGATTACCCTCGTGATTCCATGCGTCGCGGGCGGTTAAAGAATCAGTTGGTCACTACGTTTCTGACTGCGCTCTCTCTCGCGGGGGTGTTTTTTGTTATTCCGGCAATCGTGAGCGCCCAGGCGGTCAATGTCGGCTTGGCGCCGATTGAGGGGGTAATCGCGCTCGGCACCGCCGACATCCGGGTGATTGTTGCGAGGATTCTCCGCAACCTCTTCGCACTGTTGGGAATTGTCGCCGTGGTGATTATTCTCTACGGCGGCTTCCTCTGGATGTCCTCGCAGGGCGAGGAGGAGACGATCAACAAAGCCAAGCGCGTGCTTATAAACGGCGTGATCGGGCTGGCTATCATCCTCTCGGCCTTGGCCATCACCCAATTCATCTTGAACTCCCTGCTTTTAGCCACGACCGGCGTGGGACTCCCGGGCGGCCCGGGGGGAGGCGCGCCGGTGCCCAAATCCGGCTCCCTGGGACAGGGGATTATTGAGAGCCATTACCCGGAACGCGGCGCGACTAATGTTCCCCGTAACACCAAGATTGTCATTACTTTTAAGGTGGAGATGGACCTCGCCAGTTTGAGCAATAATTTTAAATCCGACGATCCCAAGCCCTGTGATGAACACGACCTGAACGCCGCGAACGTCAAGGTTTATCGCTCCGAGCAGGGTCCGACTAAAGCGCTGACGAGTGAGGAGGTCGGCATTGCCTGCACGCCGGACAAAAAAACTTTTGTCCTGCGGCCGCGCCAGTTTTTGGGCAGCGCCACCGAGAATGTCGCCTACATCGTGGACCTGGCCGGCGGCGTTGGTGGTCTCAAAAAGATTGTAGGCGGCGTGAGCCAGCCGGCTTTTGACGGCGCGTTTGCCGCCGGCTACCAGTGGGACTTTACCACTGGCACATTTATTGACACTACGCCGCCGCAAGTGGAGGCGGTTTACCCGGTAAACGGCTCCCGCGGCAACCCGCGCAACACCATTGTTCAGATTAATTTTAGCGAGCCGGTTGACCCGACGACCGTGACCGGCAAACTGCCCGGGTTCCAAAATCTCCGGATTACGGTCGGCACTTCCACGGCGGATGTGGCCGGCGGTTTTTCCGTCGGCAATCGTTACCGCACCGTGGAGTTCCTGCCCGGTGAGCTTTGCGGCAAAAATGCCTGCGGCGAGGATGTCTTTTGCCTCCCGGGCGCCGTAGACCTGGCCGCCCGCGCCCGCGCCGCGACGCTCTCCGGCGAGCCGCCGAGTTCAATCATCCCGCCGGACGGGGTGACCGACATGGCCGGTAATTCCTTGGATGGCAATAAAAACGGCAAGGCCGAAGGGCCGGCCCAGGGTGACCAAGTTAAAGACGATTACCCCTGGAGTTTTTCCACTTCCAACGAAATTGATTTGGTTTCGCCCAAATTGGAGAAAACAACGCCCGGCGTGGACCAGCCAATGGTGGCGCCGGACAAACCCCTCGAGGGTTCCTTCTCCAAAGTGATGAGCTTTACTTCTTTTACGACGCAGGCGGTGCTTTTGGCGATGGCGACGAGCACCGCCGCCGAGCCGGTCTGTTTTACCACGGCCGGCAGTCATCTCTACCCGCCGGACCCAAAAGGCAACCCCGACTTGAACGCTTCGCCGCAAAAATCCGCCCTGATTATCAATCACTGTCTCTTTTTGCCGGACACCAATTACGTCCCGACTATCACCCAGGCTGTCCGGGACATCCGGCAGAACTGCTATTACCCGGGGGTGAACGAGGCCCTGAATACCTGCAGTGAAAAAGCGATGCAGGGCTATTCTTACTGTTGCAACGGCACGCCCTGCAAAAATCAGTGCGTGGTCAAACCGCCGGGGGTGGTGCCGATATGTTTGTGAGTACGTAGAACATTGAACGTAGAACATAGGACATAGAATAAGGTATGCCCGGTAGTGAAACGCCGACAGCTTAGCAAATGTCTTCTCGACCGAAGCGGAGAGAACTTCAATTCGGCGCTGACGATTCTGAATTGAAGATCCCTCGGCTCCGCTCGGGATGACGGTAATACCCAGGGCCCATCCTCGAGAGCAATATCAAGTTTTGTATTATTAACCTAAGGAACGGAGTCGGCATTCTACTATCGGGTATGTCCGTGGGGAAAGGCAGAAAGTTTTTATCCATTGGGCTCCTCTTAGCCGGGGGCGTTTTCGGTTTTTTTATTTTGAACGCCGCGGCGCAAGCGCCGGTTAATGTCGGCTTGACCCCCGAGGTCAGTCAGGCGATTGGGCTCGGCACACAAGACATCCGCGTTACCGCGGCCCGCATTATCCGGAACCTGATGGGGCTCTTGGGGATTGTCGCCGTACTCCTCATCCTCTACGGCGGCTGGCTCTGGATGTCCTCGCAAGGTGAGGAAGAAAAGGTGACCAAAGCCAAACAGGTGCTCACCTCGGCGGTCATCGGCCTCGCGATTATTCTCTCGGCCATGGCCATTGCCCAATTTGTGCTCCGCTCGCTCGAGGAAGCGACCGGGCTCGTTGGTCCGGGTCCGGGCGGGGGCGGCGCCGGCTGTCCGGGCTGCGGACTGCCGGCTGGTTCATTTTACGTGCAAAAAATTTCTCCGGACGGCGCGGTGCCGATTAGAAACGTAGTCGCGCGGGTGATTTTTTCCAAAGCCGTTGACCCGGCGACTATCGCGGGCAATATCACGGTCAGCGGACCGAGCGGCGCCGTGGCCGGCGTTTTGGCCAGTTCGGGAAAGGTCGCGGAGTTCACGCCGGCGGCCGCTTGTCCGGCGCCCAACGCCGAGAAAAAGTGTTTTGACGCCGATACTGTTTTTACCGTGAGCGTCGGCTCCGCGGTCAAATCCGCGACCGGGCAGGCAGTCATCTGCGGCGGCTTAGCCCCCGCTTGCACCGCCCAGTTTAAGACCGGAAATCTGGTGGACGTTGCCCCGCCCAAAGTTACGATTGAGTACCCCGACCCGGGGCAGTCGGTGCCCGAGGACGACATTGCTTTTCCGGTCCAGACGCGAGTGACTGATGACGCGGCGGTCTCTTACGCCGAGGCCTTTGCCGACGGTGGCGCCATCGGCACCACGGCGCCGGACCCGGGAGTGGTGACCAAAGATTTCCTCGGCAACGTCCCCTGGGACACGACCGGAGTCGTTTTGGGCAACCACACGTTATCGGCCAAGGGTTATGACGTTGACGCTAATTCCGCCACTTCCAATCCGGTGGGAGTCGTCGTCCGTCCCAAACACTGCTTTAATCAAGTCAAAGACGAAAATGAAACCGGCGTTGACTGCGGCGGGGATTGCGGCGCGTGCGGCGGCGGCAAGTGTTCGGCCAATAATGACTGTGCCTCCGGTTTATGCCAGAACGGCGTCTGTGTGGACCAGCCACGGATTAGCGCGGTGACCCCATTGGACGGAGCGCCAGGGAACTTCGTAACCATCGCCGGCAATTTTTTCGGCGCCACGCCCGGGACGGTCACCTTTCTCGGTTCGGCGAACCCGAAGACCGCCAGTCTTTGCGCTCCGTCGGCTTGGAATGACAACGAAATTACCGTGATTGTTCCCGACGGCGCCGAAGACGGCCCGATTGAGGTCAAGGCGGCGAACGGTCTTGCCGACGCGACCAATGACAGCCGCGGGCCGCTGATTAACAATTTTGACGTCAATCAAAAGAAACGTCCCTCGCTTTGTCTGCTCGCGCCGACCTTCGGTTCCGCCGGCGTCGAGGTAACTATGACCGGCAAAGGATTTGGAGCGGAGAAGGGCGCGGGGGCAGTCCTCTTTCGCCTCGGCGGCACGGATTTTACGGCGAGCAATATTGGGAGCTGGTCCGACACTTCGCTTAAAGTGAAATTGCCGACGATGAATGTTGACAGCGCCCAGCTTTCGCTCGCTCGCGTGCGCCAAACTGGCGAAGACAGCAATCAAAAAGGATTTACCGTCTATCCTTTGGGCGCTCTATCCAAACCGCGGATTGACGTCGTTGACCCCGAATCTGGGCCGGTGTCCGGTTACGTCACTTTGCGCGGCGCCAATTTTGGCGCCAAGCCCGGGACGGTCTTCTTTAAACTACCGGACGGGACCACGGCCGTCGGCGATACCTCTTTTCCGCCCGCCTGCGGCGCGAATTACTGGACGGACAGTTACGCCACGGTCAAAGCCCCCAAGGCCTATCAGGACATTTTGAAAACCGAACTCAAAACCGGCAAGCATAACGTGAGTTTGAAGCGCGCGAGTGACGGGGCGCTGTCGAACACAACAACCTTTAATGTTACGAGCGGCGCGCCGGGTCCGGGGATTTGTGCGCTCATTCCGGACAACGGCCCGCCGGCGAGCACTAAAGTTGACCTCTACGGCGAACGCTTTGGCACCCAAGGCGGTAGCGTCACTTTTTCTCTCAATCAGAACTTAAATATTTCCAAAGATTCCTGGGCTGATGAACTGATTCCCAAAGTCGGCGTGCCCTCAAGCGCGGTAACCGGTCCGGTGAAGGCAAAAAACGCGCTCGGTTTTTCCAATGGCGTGCCCTTTTCGGTCGGCGCCTGTTCCACCGACAGCCAATGCGGCGTGGGAAAGGTTTGCTGCGGCGACTCAATTTGCCGGCCAAACTGCACCGCGACCAAAGTGGCGGGCGGCCACGCCTGGCGTTTCTCCACCGGCGAAATTCCCCAGTTTCCGCTGGTGGTGGAAGATGTCGCCTGTTCTGTCTCCACCCAAAGCCCCAGCCCCTGGAAGGGTTCACTCGACTCCTGCGTCAATGCCAATGTCTCCGCCCGCTTTACTCAAAAAATGGACGCCGGCGCGCTGCTCGTTTCGGGCGTTTTCGCGCTCTATCGCTGCGGCACGGCGGCGGAGTTTGATTTGCTCCAGTGCGATTACTCTAAACCAGCGGCCGGCAAATTGGGCGTCTACACTTGGAACAAAGCCGGGGCGAGCAGTGTCAATTTTGACCCGAACTCCGCGCTTGAGCCGAACTTTTGGTACGAGGGAGTTTTCCTCTCCGCTCCGGCTAAAAAAATCGGCGCGCGTTCGGCCGCCGGACTTTACTTGGACGGCGATAAAGACGGGGCCGAGGGCGGCGATTACCGCTGGCGTTTCCGCGTGCGGAGCGACGCGACGGTTTGCGCCGTCGACCACGTGGAGACCTCGCCGTCGGATTATGTGCTGGATAATCTTGGCGATACTTTGAAATACCGCGCCGACCCGACCGCCGCGAACTGCAACCTCTTGGACTGCAAGGACTACGGCTGGCAGTGGCTCTCGCTCCTCGCGGACAAGAGCGCGCCATTAACGCCGCTCGGGCCGCTCGCGCCGGCGCCCGGTGAGCCGGCCTGCGTCCAGTTCGCCACCGCGAACAAGGAAACCCCGCCGGGCAACCCTCTGCACGAGACCGCGACAGCGTTGGTTGACCCTCAAGACCCTTCCAAAAACAAAAGCGATTACGGGGTGCTGACCATCGCCTTCAGAAAACCGGAGGTGAAAAATTGGTGGCCCAAGTGCCAGGGCGCCTGCGTCAACACCGGTATTGGCGCGACTTTCACCACCGGCATGGACCCGAGCCGCATCTCTAACGCCACGGTCCGGTTTTATGAATGCGATAACGAGGCCTGCGCCAGTTTTTCCAAACTAATGAATAAACCCGGAGAGGAGCTCTATACCGTCGCCGCCACGAGCGAGCTGGATAACGACAAAAAGAGCCACGTTACCGGTTTCAAACTGACGAAGACCGGCGTCCAAAATCTTAAAAAGAGCGTTTGGTATCGGGTGATTGTCTCCGGCGGCAAAAACGGCGTGCTCTCGGAGTCCGGCGCGGAATTGGTGAGTTTGAATTACGGCCCGGCTTTTTCCTGGAAATTTCGGGTGCGCGATGACGCCGCCCTCTGCGACGTGGATAAGGTGATGGTCGGACCTTCCGGAGCCGCGGTTTACGTGGTCGGGGACGTGCAAACCTACACTTCCGAGCCCTGGAGCAAAGGCGACAACCTCTGCGAGGCCACGCCGCTCTCCGCCATCGACTATCCTTGGAGCTGGAGCGCTAAGACCACTGCCACTTACGGTCAGGGGAAAGAGGGTCCGGCGGCGGTCACGGTGGCCACGCTCGACTTCAAAGGCCAAAAAGATTTTGAACCGCTCTCGCCGGAGCTCGGTTGCGCGACCGCCTGCGTTAATACCGGCTCCTCGTTCGGGTTTGCCGTTTGCGGCAATGGCAAAGTGGAGACCGGCGAGGATTGCGACGACGGCAGCAGCCAGCCGCTCGACGGCTGCAGCGCGAAATGCTTGGCCGAGGGCTCGGCCGGCGGGGCTGTCTGCGGCGACAAAAAAATTGAGGCCGGCACTCCGGGCTCGGAGCAGGGCCCGCGCGGCGAGAACTGCGACGACGGCAACGCCAAGTCCGGCGACGGCTGTTCTGTCAAGTGCTTGGCCGAAGGAACGGCTTTCGGCGCGCCGTTCTGCGGCAACGGGAAAATTGATATCGGCGAGAACTGCGACGACGGCGCTCTCGCGGCTGGCGACGGCTGTTCCGAAATTTGTCTCTTGGAGGGCTCGGTCGCCGGCAAGGCCGTCTGCGGCAACAGCGTTAAAGAATTAGGCGAGGCCTGCGATTTTGGCGCCAAAGATAACGCCGGTAAAAAGTGCGACGGGAAAATTTGTCTGAACAGCGGGACGCAGGCCTGCGCAGACCCGGCCAAAGACACCGGCTGTTGCGGCAATAAAAAAATTGAGAACGGCGAGGACTGCGACGACGGCAACAATTTTGGCGGCGACGGCTGCGGCACGAGTTGCAAAGCCGAAGGCACCTACGCCGGCGGGGCGGTCTGCGGCAATGGCGAAATCGGAACCGGTGAGACCTGTGACGACGGCAATAACAGCTCCGGCGACGGCTGCAGCGCCTACTGCTTGCGCGAGGGCGCGGAAATTAAGGCGCCCTTCCCGCAATGCGGCAACGGCAAGCTAGAGCCGGGCGAGGACTGCGACGACGGCAACACCAAATTCGGCGACGGCTGTTCCAGTTATTGTCTCTCCGAAGGCAATCCCGTGCACTGTACTGAAAAAATCACCAAAAATTGCTGCGGCGACAGCAAAATTGACGCCGCTAAAGGTGAAAATTGCGACGACGGCAATTTTTGGGCGCAGGACGGCTGCAGTTCAATCTGCACCAAAGAGGGCGCGAGCGCCCGTTACGGCTTTTCCTTCCCGACTGCTTCTTATTGCGGAGATGTGACTGGCAAGTCCAAACCCCTGCCGCTCGCGCTCGGCGAGGCCTGCGAATTTTCCAAAAAACCGCCGCCGGATAATCTCACTGACCCGTCGCAAATTGCCCGCGCGGCTTTCGGCGGCATTGCCGAGATTAAGGCCGCGGTTAAAAACGCGGCCGGCAACGAGGTCGCCGGTTCAGCCGAGTTTGTCTTGGTCTGCAACTGCGAGACCGACCTTTCCTGCGCGAGTTATCTGCCGCCGGGCCAGGGCTTTGACGTTGGCTGCGGTTTCGGCAGCTGTTGCTACAAACGGCCGGAAGTAGTCGTAAAAGTTCCTGCGCAGAATCAGACCGGCGTCTGCCGCAACGCGCTCCTCTCCGCTCGCTTTAGCACTTTGATGGACCATGCCACCTTGACATCTTCCACCCTGCTTGTCGTGCCTAAAACCGGCGGTAAGTGCCCGGCCGGAACGGCCTTGCCGCTGGACAATCCGCCGCTCGCCGAAGGGTGGTGTCTCGCCAGCGCGAGTTTGCCCGGCTTAATCAGCCCCGACCCGCTGGAGATTTCGGACGACAAATTTGGCACCGTGACCGAACTCGGGCTCGGCCTCGCGCAGGCGCTCCTGCCCAATCAAAAATACGGAGTGCTGTTGGTCGGCGACCACGACCTGCTCGATGCCAAAAAAGAAGGCCTGCTTTCCATCACGGGCGTGGGGATGAAGGGCGACTCTTTCTGGTCTTTTACCACCGGTCCGGACATCTGCCGGATTGAGTCGGTCACGCTGGAGCCGCTGACTTGGCTTTTCAGTTCGGCGCAAAATAACCCGGAGGACGACGCCGGCAAGCCGGCCTTTGATTCGGACAATCTGGACCGCGATAAACAGTTTGTCGCCCGCGCCCTGTCTAAGCCGATTAACGGCGCGCCGCAGCAGATTACGCCGATTAAAAATGTCTACGACTGGCTGTGGGATTGGGATTCCTCAGATGGAGAAAAAGGGAAACCGGCGAGTTCTAAAATGATTGAATATCCGGCTCAGGACCACGAGTCGGCCGAAGTGATTCGCACGGTCGCCGCGCCGCAAAACGGCGAGGTTGCTCTAATGGCGCAAGCCACGGTCACGGCGGACTCCGGCGGCGCCACTAAGGGGGAAAAGTTTAAAGATAATGCCCAGATTACCGTGATGATTTGCGAGAACCCGTGGCCGGCGAGGGCGAAAGACGGCTCCTGGGCGCCTTACATTCAAAAAGACACCGGCTTCTCCTTTGCCTACTGCCGTGACGCCGGCAAAACGCACGATTTCTCCGATGACTTGCCCGCGCCGCAGAGCGACTCCGGCTCGCTCGTCTGCGGCGGCGGTAATTGTCAGAACCCCAATGTTATCTTGGACCTGCTCTTTCCGTTGGACTGTGCCAAAGAGGCCTGCAATCCGGGCGACGCCTTCGCTTTCCGCGTGCTAAAAAACGCGGACCACGACTCCATTGCCAAATGGTACGCGCTCCAGGGGTTCCCCGGCGCGCCGGCCCCCGCCTCGGTAGACGGCTACGCGGCCATAGCCGACGGGCGAACGACTTATGTTTCGGCGGCCAATAAAGTCGGCGACCCCGCGTTTTACTCGAACGTCTACGTGCTTTCTTCCACCGAGCAGTCCGCGGACAAGACCAAACAAACGACCGGCAAAGTGCTGGAGAACTGGCGGTTTAACCCGGGGCTAGCCGACGCCGGGACCTGCCGTTACAAAATTTGCGGCGGCGAGACGTCCAAGCTCTGCGACGCGGACAAGGACTGCGGCGACAAGGTGCCCTGCCAGACCAAAACCTGCACCGCCGACAGCCAATGCCAAGCCGGCGCGCTTGACTCCTGCGACGCGCTCAAACCCAAGCTTCGCCGCGATCTGACGCGCCTCGCCGACTTCCGCGCCATTGAGGACGCGCTCGAGTCGGCGCGGGCGGCCAAGCTCCACTGTTCGGTGACGACTGACCGCGCCTGCCTCGCCGACCAAAATTGTCCGGGCGGGGAGTATTGCACCGGAGAGTACCCTGACCTCGCCGCCGGTACGTATCTCAGGGGCTTGTCCGTCTCCAAATGGGACTCCTGGGATAAAACCTTGGCCGCGGCCTTGAATGTCGCCGCTCTCCCCAAAGACCCCCTAAACAGTTTCGGCGAGTGCAAAAAGGCCGGCTATGACGAGACCACCTGCTTTAAGGGCGATAAACAAGAATTCCTCTGCCCGGCCGGTTCGCACGCCTATCAGTACCAAAAAGCCGGCCGTGGCTACACCCTTTCGGCTGACTTTGAATATCGCGTCTGTTCCAATAATGAAAAGAGGCTTTGCCGCGCGGATAAGGACTGCGACGGCGGCGCCTGCAAAGCGCCCTGGTCCTCGGACAGCAAACTCGCGCCGGTCTCCCACTTGGGCAAAGAGGATGTCAAAAATTCCTGGGTTTTCTCCGGCGCGTGCACCGGCCAGGTCATCGCCGCCGGCGCCGCCGTCTGCGGCAACGGCAAACAGGAGTCGGGCGAGGACTGCGAGCAAGGTCAGACCCAAGCGGTCTCCTGCCAGATCACCGAAAATAACCAAACCAAAACCGGCACGATGAAGCTTTCCTGCGCGCCGGACTGCAAATGGGTCTCCGGCAGCTGCCAACTCGCTTTTTGCGGCGACGGTGCGATTAACGGCGGCGAGGTCTGCGACGACGGCGTGCTTAACGGCACTTACGGCAAGTGCGGCACAAATTGCAAAGCCCCCGCTCTCGCCGGGCATTGCGGCAGCGGAGAAGTGGAGGGGCCCGAGGTCTGCGACTACGGCGGCTTTTGCCAGATTAACAAAGGCCAACCATGTCAAAAAGATTCGGACTGCAAAAAAAATAACCCCAATGACTGGTGCACCGGCGCGACGGTGAGCCAGCAGAAAAATTCCACCAATCCGGAGAACACCTGTGAGCTGGGGTGCGTGACCTTCGGCGCTTATTGCGGCAACAGTAAGATTGAACCGGAGGTAGGCGAGACCTGCGACGGCAATTTTGAGGTAGACGCGAAGACCTGTCCAGTTTGTGACACGATTTACGGTCCGCCGGGTTCAGCTAAAGAGAACTGCACCTTCGCCGACCTGGGCCGCAAGCAGGTCCGGACCAGAAGCTGTTCCAAAGAACCCGAGGGCTGGCAGTCAAATTGCGCCAACAATACTTGTTACACTTTTTACTCTCCCGGCGCCTGCAAGTGGTTTGAGTGGAGCGACTGCGCGCCGGCGGGCAAATGCGGCGACGGCGTCAAGGACGCCAATGAAGAGTGCGACGACGGCAACGACAACAACAATGACGGCTGTATCATTATCAAAGACCAGCAGGGGAACACCGACCCCTTCCGTTCCTGTCAAAAGGCCGTCTGCGGCGACAGTCATGTCCAGACTGGCGTGGAAACCTGTGACAGCGGCATTAATAATGTGAACCCCAGCGACAAGCAGAAGATTGCCCAAAAAGCCCTGCAGTGCGCTTATCAGAAGTCCTGCCAGTTCTGCACCAGCGCCTGCACGGTGCAGTCGGTCTCCGGCGGTTTTTGCGGCGACAACGCGGTGCAGGGCGCTTATGAGGCCTGCGAGCCGGGTCAGGGTTCGCTTAACAACAAAGACCCGAACACCGCCGCCAAGTACCCGGGCGTGGATTTAATCTGTTACCCCGATTGCCAAAATTATTGTCCGCCGACTTTTAAGACCGACCCGACGCTCAAGTTCAACGTCAGCGCTCTCCCCGGCGTAGGTAACTACCTTAATCAACTGGAAATCAAGGATGGGGAGGTGTGGTATTTAGTGCTCGGGCCTTGCCGCTATATGAATTCTGTTTCCGCCTACTTTTCCTTTGCGCCCGGGCCGAATACGCCGACGCCAGTTAAGATTTCGGTTACGGTCGCGGCCGGAGCTTACTCCACCGTGCCCGGCGGCACCAACCCTTTTGACGCTCCGGCGAACGGCGTGGTCACCTTTAAGCAAAAATTTTACTGTTCAGCCGAAGAACAGCGTTTTAAGTTTTCGGTAAAATGGGGCGACCCGAATAAGATTGACCCGGGCGTTTTACAAATTACCGAAGTCACGCCGGAATACTGTCCGCTTTTGCCCTACGCCCAAACGCCCCAGCCGACCGGCTTTTCCTGTCCGCCAAACATTCCTTATTGCTTCATAAAATCGCCTTAAGTAGAGAAGCAAGAGGCGGATTTTTGGTTAGCGCCGGATTTTGGTATAATTAAAACAATTACTCACTGCCCGCTGATTTTATGACGCGGATATTCGCTGATAATATCAGCGTCAATCAGCGAAAATAATCAGCGGGCCATGACTCACTCCGTATGTTTGACCAGCCGCCGGGCAATCTCCCCGTTGAGGATATCTTTGAGAAAACTGAACCGGCGCCGCGTACCGGACCCGGCGCCGGGCCGCCGGCGGTGCCGCAAATACCCCGCCCGGGCGCCATTCGTCCGGTTACTTCGGGCGCGGCGGCAGTGGTGGAGTCGCCGGTCTCGGGCGCGCGCCGGATTTTTCTTTTCATCGGGGTTTCCGCGGCCGTGGTGCTGATTTTCGCGGGCGTTGTCTGGGGCCTGACCAGTTTTATCAGCAAAAAACAAGCTGCACCGCCGCCAGCTCCGCCGGCGGCTGGTCCGGCCACGGAAGCAAACGTCAACCTCGCACCCCCCCCGACGGCCGTCGGGGCGCCAAGCGCCAATGTCAATTTGCCCCCGCCCGCGGCGGAGCCGCCGGTTATAACCCCGCCGGCCAATCTGCCCCCGCCCGCGCCGGTTTTTACGGACACCGACGGCGACGGACTCACCGATGCGGAAGAGCAGAGCTTCGGCACTGACCCCTCTAAGACGGATACGGACGGAGACGGCCTGACTGATTTTGAAGAGGTTCGCACTTGGCAGACTGACCCCCTGAATCCGGACACTGACGGTGACGGCTATCAGGATGGGGTAGAAGTCAAAAACGGCTATGACCCCAAGGGGCCGGGTAAATTACTCACTCCTCCCTGACAACCTTGACCACTCTTTACATGCCGGAACAGTTTCCTTCTCCATCAGTTTTGCCTCCGGCCCAGCCACCAGCTTCTGAACCGGAAATTCATGTAATGCCGGAGAAGTATCGCGGAGCCGCGCTGGGCGCCAAACTGCCCCCGGGAGCGGCGCGGCCGCCGGCAATCGCGATAAAACCCGCCGGCCCGGGTAAGGGGCTCTTTTTAGCCGCGCTCGCCGTGCTGCTCTTGGTTGGAGTCGTCGCGGCGGTTTTTTTGGTGCCGCGGAAAAAGGCCGTCCCCGCCCCGCCTCAGCCAAGCGTGAATGTTAATCTGCCGCCCGCGCCCGTGGGAGCGGCTGAGGCTACGACGACTCCGTCCGAAGTCGCGACGACGACTCCCGAAGTTGCCACCACGACCCCGGAGGTCGCGCCAGCCGCTCCGCCTGAGCCCGCGCCAGACTCCGACGCTGACGGTCTGACCGACATTGAAGAAAATGAAATCTATCAAACCGACCCGAATCGTCTGGACACGGACAACGACGGTTATCTGGACGGCGGCGAGGTTTTTTACCTTTATAACCCGGCGGGAGTGGCGCCCTTAACGCTCCAAGATTCCGGATTAGTCCGGCTTTTTGATGACCAGAAAAAAGGTTTTTCAATTCTTGTCCCCAAGAATTGGTCGGAGGCGGCCGTTCTTTCCGGATGGTCTTTTAACCATCAGACCGAACAGCTTATCCTTGTGATAGTTCAAGAAAAACCGTTAGCGTTATCGCTCGTAGACTGGTATCGGAATATTAATCCCGAAGTTAGCCCGGAAGCGATTACCTCATTTAAAAATCGCTCCGGACTCGACGGAATAAAGAGTTCAGACGGACTTGTCGCGTATTTCGCGACCTCCACCAAGGTTTACGGGATTGGTTATGGAAGCGCCGGCGCACCGCGGATCTCCTCTTACCGGCGAACGCTGGAGATGATGATTAACAGTTTCAAGTTCCTTGCCCCTTTGTCGACCTCGCTGGGCGCGACGACTTCTACTCCGGCTGGCGCGGCAACCGGAACTCCATAATCACGATGCCCGATTTTTCTTTTATAGAGAGAACCGCGGCAGGCATGCCAGAGCGTCAGGCGGTCCGGGTTTTAAAAAAAACAATGACCGCGGTAGGCTGGCGCAATCGCGTCGGCGTCACGGTAATCTGGACAACTGACAGAGAGATGCGCCGGTTAAACCGTAAAACGCGGCAGTGCGACCGCACCACGGACGTCCTCTCCTTTCCGCTGTTTACGAAACGCGAACTGGGAGCGCGGCGGCCGAAGAGGGGAGGGGCTTTGCCCCTAGAGCTTGGGGATATCGTGATTTCGGTGCCGGAAGCGCGGCGGCAGGCCAAGGCCAACCAGAGGAGTTTCCGCGGCGAAATTATGCTGCTGTTGGTCCACGGTGCTCTGCATCTCGCTGGTTTTGGCCATGCTAAACCAGCCGCGCGAAAGAAGATGTTTGGTCTGCAGAACAAAATTCTTGGCTCGCTGAATGCCGAAAAGAGCGTCATGCTATGAAAATAAAAAGAATTTTTCGGGGATTGCTTTTCGCCTGGCGCGGGGTGGCGACGGTGGTCCGCGAGGAGCAGAATTTCCGCCTGGAGCTCCTGGTCGCCGCCGCGGTTTTTGCCTTGGCCGCCGCGCTTAACGTCCGGCCGATTGAAGGCGCGGCGCTTTCCCTTGTGATTGGGCTGGTGCTGGTGCTAGAATTGTTGAACAGCGTTTTGGAAAGAATGGTTGACGCGCTTAAACCGCGGCTCCACCCTTTCGCCGCGGAGGTTAAAAATATCGCCGCCGGCGCGGTGCTCCTCGCCGCCGCGACCTCGGTCGCCGTCGCGCTATTTATCTTCCTCCCGTATTTCGTGAACTAATTGCAAAGTTTCGGATTTCGCGTTTCTTCTTTCGAGTTTCCAGATTTATGGCTGAAGACTTTATCACCGGGCTGGATATCGGCTCCAAGTTTGTCCGGGTTGTGGTGGCCCAGCCCGCTCTTGGAATCGGCGAAAAGGAAACTCTGCAGGTGATTGGCGCGGCCGAAGTGCCCTCAGAAGGGATTTCCAAAGGCATCATTACTTCAATTGACGACGCCGTTTCTTCGGTATCGAGCGCGCTCGAGCGGGCGGAGCGCATGATCGGGGCGGAAATCCGTTCGGCCTGGATCGGCGTTTCCGGCTCGCACATTATTTCGCAGACCTCCAAGGGGGTGGTCGGCGTTTCGCGTCCGGACGGAGAAATCAGAGAGGAAGACGTGGCCCGCGCCGTGGAGGCGGCGCAAACCGTGGCCACGCCGCCGAATTACGAAATCCTGCACGTGCTCCCTAAGACTTTTACTGTTGACGGGCAAGCGGGGGTCAAAGACCCGGTGGGGATGAACGGCATCCGTTTGGAGGTGGAGGCGGAAATCATCCAAGGGCTTTCGGCCCAGATTAAAAATCTCACCAAGTGCGTTTACCGGACTGGCGTCAACATCGACGATTTGGTTTACGGGATACTGGCCGCGGCCGAGGCCGTCACCACGCCGCGGATGCGGGACTTGGGCGTGGTGGTCGCGGCGGTCGGCGGTTCCACCACCGGGCTCATAGTTTTTGAGGGGGGCGACGTGCTCCACACCGCCGTCTTGCCGATTGGCTCGGAACACATCACCTCGGACATCGCCATCGGACTCAGGATTTCGATTGACGCCGCAGAACAGCTGAAGCTCCGTTACGGCAGCGCTTCGCCCAAGGAAATCGGCAAACGCGAGGATATAACTTTGCGCGAACTCGGGCTGGCTGAGGACGAAATTGTGTCGCGCCGCTACGTGGCCGAGATTATTGAGGCCAGAGTGGAAGAGATTTTTGACCGCGTTGACCGCGAACTTAAAAAAATCGGGCGCAGTGGGCTCCTGCCGGCGGGGGTAGTCTTGACCGGCGGAGGAGCGAAACTCCCGGGCATGACCGAGGTGGCCAAACGGAAACTTCGCCTGCCGGCATCGCTCGGCCTGCCGCTTGGGGTGAGCTCCATTACCGACCGCGTCCAGGACCTTTCTTTTACCACCGCCGTCGGACTGGTGCACTGGGGCGCGATTTTTGCCAAAAAACGCCGGCGTCTGCCATCAGTGCGCGCCGTCGGCGAAAAATTTAGAAATGTGGGCAACGCCGCCCGAGGAGTCAAAAATTGGCTGCAGAATTTGTTACCCTAATTTAGTACGTAGAACGAAGAACATAGTGATATTGCAAAACCCGATTTCAAACAAGATCGGGTTTTGTGTTTAAAAAAATTGATATCAAGGTGATAAATGATACCCTCCGCTGACACGCGAGCGAAAGCGAAGGATTATGATGGGTAGAAATAAATGCTAAAGTGGGCCTTGCGTCAGCAATTGTTTCGTCACGGAGCGAGCCAAAATGCAGCTACGCAGTGAGAAATTGCCAAGCTGCTCCGCATAAGCGGGGAGGAGGGGATTGGTAAGGGTGAGGAGGGGCGACAGCCGCCTCCTCACCCTTACCCTCGCCTTCAGCGAAGTTTGTTTAAAAAAATTTCAAGTCGTGGATTCCCGCTCTAATCAATTAGTCGGATTTTTTTTTCTAACTTCCAACCCCCAATTTCTCACATCTATCACTTGTGGATAATTCTTGACATTGGCCTTGTTCTTCGTTTAGAGTGGAACGTCTTAAAGAGCATCCCTCAGCGGACACTAGAAGTGTTCAATATAATTATGACGCGTTAATTTGTTAATCCCGCTTTTGGCGGGACCCCCCGCCGCCGGCGGGGTGGCTCGTTAACTTTTAATATGGCCGAAGTCAAACCCGATATTCAAACCGTTGCCAAAATAAAGGTCATCGGCGTCGGCGGTTCGGGCGGGAACGCCGTCAATCGGATGATTCAATCCAAGATTCGCGGCGTGGAATTCATCGCCGTCAACACCGATGTTCAGGCGCTCCATCACTCGCACGCCTCGGTCAAAGTGCACATCGGCAAAGCCGCCACCCGCGGACTCGGCGCCGGGATGGACCCGGAATCGGGCCGCCGAGCCGCCGAAGAGTCCTTGACCGAACTCAAGGATATTGTCAAAGGGGCGGACATGGTGTTTGTAACCTGCGGTTTGGGGGGAGGCACCGGCACCGGCGCCGCGCCGCTCATCGCCGAGCTGTCGCGTGAGGCCGGGGCGCTCACTGTCGCCGTGGTGACCAAGCCATTTGAGTTTGAGGGCGCGATTCGCCGTTCCATCGCCGATGTCGGCTGGCGCGAGCTGGCCGAACGGGTGGATACGATTATCACCATCCCCAACGACCGCGTCATGCAGATTATCGACAAAAAAACTTCCTTGCTCGAGGCCTTTCAGATCGTCGATGACGTCCTGCGGCAGGGCGTGCAGGGCATTTCCGAACTCATCACCATTCCCGGGCTGGTCAACGTGGACTTTGCCGACGTGCGGACGATTATGGCCGGACAGGGAACGGCGCTTATGGGCATCGGCAAGGGGACCGGGGAGAACCGCGCGGTCGTGGCGGCCAAGGCCGCGGTGGCCTCGCCGCTTTTGGAAATTTCGATTGACGGAGCGCGGGGCATACTCTTTACCGTGACCGGCGGCAACAGCCTCGGCATGCACGAGGTCTCCGAGGCGGCCAAGGTTATCACCGGCTCCTCGGCGCCGGACGCCAAAGTTATCTGGGGCAACGTGATTGACGAGACGCTCAAGGACGAGGTCAGAGTCACGGTTATCGCCACCGGTTTTGACGACGCCGTGCGTCCCGCCCTCCGCGAGGCGCGGACGGCGTTCCTGCAGCAGCCGACATTGCCCGGAGGCGACCGGCGCAAAGAGCCGGCAAAAATGTCCGGACTTTTTCACGAAGTTCAGCGCTCGGAGCGCGAGCGGCCGTTCTTGTCCAAACCGATAATGCCCGAGGAGCCGGCGCCGGAGTTTACAATTCCGACAATGTCCAAGGCCTCAAATGTTCCGCCGGCCAAACAGCCGCTCACGGAAGAAGAGGAATTGGAAATCCCGGCTTTTATCAGAAAAAAAATGCTGTAGAAGAGTTAACAGCAACAGAAACAACAACAGCAACAGAAAGAGCAAGAGAATCGTTCCGATAACTGTCGGAACGATTTTGTTTTTTTCAAGCCGAGGTGTATTAGGCCATAAATTCCACCCTCCTTATATCAAGCGAGCGATGGTGAAATAAAAATGGAAATAAAAAACGCTTGTTAGCCGCAAGGAAACACTGACGTTACCTACTTTGAATAAAGGCGAGTTCAAAATGCTGCCACGCCAGTGAGAGGTTGCCAAGCTGTTCCACATAAGCGGGGTGGAGGGGATTGGTAAGGGTGAGGAGGGGCGGCAGTCCCTCCTCACCCTTACCAATATAAATCGCTTTGCTTATCACACGCTAAGGGTTATAATTACGCATACTCATATTGGGTATGCACTGTCCTGCCTGTAACTTCCGCGACACCAAAGTTGTCGATTCCCGCGTCTCTTCGGACGGGCTTTCCATCCGTCGCCGGCGGGAGTGCGAGCGTTGCGGCCACCGTTTTTCAACCTTGGAGGCCTTGGAGATTTTGGACCTCGTGGTGGTTAAGCGCGACGGACGGCGCGAGCCCTACAGCCGGCAAAAGCTCGAGAGCGGCCTGCGCAAGGCGCTCGAAAAGCGACCGGTGACCGCCGAGGACTTCCGCAAACTCACGACCCACATCGAGCGGGACATCCAGCGCAAGGGCAAGAGCGAGGTAACCTCTAAAGAAATCGGGGAGCTGGTGATGAAGCATCTCCGGCAGTTTGATACCGTGGCCTACCTGCGTTTCGCTTCAGTTTACCGCTCGTTTGAAGACGCGCAGACATTTGAAAAAGAATTGAGACATCTGCTCTCCGCCGCGCCCAAAAAATTTAAACGTAAGAAATTAAAAAAACGCCCTGGTAAATAGTGTTACAAGTTACTTCTCCCTTCTTAAAGGGAGTACCCGCAGGGGAGGGATTTAGGGGGTAGGGTGCCCGCCTGCACTGGCCACGGGCCTGTGCGGCGGGTAGGGGATAGAAAAGGAGAAATAAATTGAGAAAAAATAACATTTGCTATCTATGCGCGTTGAACAGGACAACGAAATATCATCCTCGCTCCAAACTTTGGAGCGCAAAATTGACTCGATTGCCGCGGAACTCTCGGCCATCCGGCGGCATTTCCTCTGGGAACGGATTTTCGGCACGCTGAAATTTTTGATTATCGCTGTTCCGCTCGTCGCCGGCGGCATCTATCTTTATCCGATAATTATGAAAACTTATGCCCAAGCCGACGCCATCTTTAAACAAGCTCAGGCAATCGGCGCCTATCTGCCTAAGTAATTTTGCCCTGACCGTCTTGGCCAAGACCGCCCTGATTCCGGCCGGGCGAGTGACGACTTACGGGGAACTGGCCGCCGCAGCCGGCCGGGCAGGCGCGGCGCGCGCGGTCGGGAATATCCTCCACAAAAATCCTTTCGCTCCTGCCGTCCCATGCCACCGCGTCGTCGGCGCCGGCGGACGCGTCGGTGGATTCGCCACAGGGGCTCGACGCAAACGGCTCTTGCTCCGTCGCGAGGGCGTCCACTGCCGTGCCGATTGGGTTGACCTCGACCGTTACGGTTACCGTTTTAACGCGTTAACTCGATAACTCGGTAACTCGCTAACGTTAGTTTATGTCCAACTTCAAACGAAGCATCACCCTTTCGCTTTTAATCGGTCTTGTCGCCGGTGCGCTCTCAGGCGGCGCCACCGCGCTTATCTTAAGCGGCAAGGAACAAGCTTTTATAAATTGGTTTTTGACCGGCCGCGTTACCGTCGCCGCGCCCCCGCCATCGGCGGGGCCAACAGTCGCGCCGCCGGGCCCAAGCGACGATGCCGCCACCATCGCCGCGGTCAAAAAGATTTCGCCTTCAGTGGTTTCAATCAGCATTTCCAAAACAGTCAGCGGCAATCAAATAAGCCCCTTTGACGATTTTTTTCGTGAGTTCGGGGAATTCGGCTTGCCCGTGCCTCAGCCACAGCCAAAGAAAAATGCGCCGGCGGAAAAGCGCGAGGTTGGCGGCGGCACCGGCTTTGTGGTAGCCGCTGACGGCTTGATTATGACCAATCGGCATGTGGTGGAAGACAAAGACGCCGAGTACACGGTGATTCTCGCCGATGGCGCCAAACTCAAGGCCAAAGTGGTGGACACCGATTTGGTGGAGGATGTTGCCGTGCTGGCAGTGGAAAAAAAGGACCTCACCCCGGTCACCTTCGGCGATTCGGCCAAATTGGAAATCGGACAAACAGTCATCGCCATCGGCAACGCCCTCTCCGAGTTTAGGAACACCGTGACCAAGGGCGTTGTCTCCGGCGTCAACCGCCGCCTGACCGCGGGGGGGAGCATCGGCGGCAGCGAAGTCATCGAGGGCGCCATCCAGACCGATGCTGCGATTAACTTCGGCAATTCCGGCGGGCCGCTGGTGAATCTCGGCGGCGAGGTCATCGGCATGAACACGGCCGTCGCGCGCGAGGCCGCCGCCGAAGGCATCGGTTTTGCCATTCCCGCGAACGCGCTGAAGAAAATCGTCGCGAGCGTTCAGGAGCACGGCAAGATTGTCCGGCCGCGGCTCGGCGTGCAATACGTGCTGATTGAGCCCAAACTAGCCAAGAAAAAAGGTCTGCCCGTGGATTACGGCGCGCTTATTGTGCGCGGCGAGACGGCGACTGACCTCGCGGTTATCCCCGGCTCGCCGGCGGACAAAGCCGGGCTGGTGGAAAATGACATAATTCTGGAGGTCAACGGCGAACGGGTGGACGACGAGCGTTCGCTCGGCGGTTACATCAGCCGACACGAACCGGGCGACACGCTGACGCTCAAGGTCTATCACAAGGGCGAGACTAAAGAGGTGACAGTGATTCTTGACGAGTGGAAAAAATAGTACGAATGTTACAGTTGGCGAGTCTGCGGGTTTGCGTGTTAGCGAGTTAACACGCTAACACGTTAACACGTCAACGCGCTAACTCTTATTATGAAGCGTACCAAAATCGTCTGCACCATCGGTCCGGCCACGGCCAAACCCGCGGTCATGGAAAAGCTGGTGCGCGCCGGGATGAATGTCGCGCGGCTCAACATGAGCCACGGCTCGCTCGCCGCTCACGCCAAACTCATCCGGAATTTGCGTTTGGCGGCCGAAAAAACCGGCGAACCGCTGGCTTTGTTGTTGGACCTACAGGGGCCGAAAATCCGCGTCGGCGATTTGCCGAAACAAGGTCTTAAACTCCGCGCCGGAGAGGAAGTCGTCTTTACCACCCTCGCCGCGGCCAAGGGAAAAATTCTGGTGACGCACAAAACTCTCCACAAGGACGTCAAAAAGGGCGACCAGATTCTGTTAGACGATGGATTGCTCGAGGTTAAAGTTGAGTCCGTGCGCGGCAAGGACATTAAAGCCAAGGTGATAGTGGGCGGCGTGCTCGCGAGCCATAAGGGGATGAATTTTCCAGGGGCGACACTTTCGGTTTCCGCTCTTTCCGCCAAGGACCGCCGCGACGTGCGTTTTGGCGTTAAGCAGGGAGTGGATTTTGTCGCTCTTTCTTTTGTCCGGAGCGCGCGCGACATCCACCTGCTCCGGCGGTTGTTGTCCAAAGGCGCGCGGGCGAAAATATCGCCGATAATGATTATCGCCAAAATCGAAAAGCATGAGGCGCTAAAAAATTTTGACGAAATTTTGCGCGCGGCCGACGGGGTGATGGTGGCGCGCGGCGACCTCGGGGTAGAGACGCCGGCGGCCGAAGTGCCGCTCCGCCAAAAAACTATGATTCAAAAATGCCTGGCCGCCGGCAAGCCGGTGATAGTCGCGACCCAGATGCTGGACTCGATGATTCGCAACCCGCGACCGACACGGGCCGAAGTTTCGGACGTCGCCAACGCGATTATTGACCACGCCGACGCGGTGATGCTCTCCGGCGAGACGGCGACCGGCAGCTACCCGGTGGACGCGGTAATGACTCAGGCCACCATCGCCCGCGAAGTTGAGGCATCGATTTTTGATGACCTGCATTTCCACGCCGAGGAAGGCGCGCTGCTTGAGCCCGAAGAGGCAATCGGCGAGTCGGCCGGCCTGCTCGCGCGGGTGACGGCGGCCAAAGCGATTGTTGGCTCGTCGCTCTCCGGCGAGACGGCGCGGCAAATCGCGCGTTTCCGGCCGGAGATTCCGGTTTACATCGCAACCCCCGGCGAGCGGGTGATGCGGCAGATGAATCTTTCCTGGGGTGTTCGCCCTTTTTTAATCAAGCAAGCAAAAAATTTGGTGAGCTTGAAAAAATCAATTTACTCCGCGCTGCTCCAAGCTAAAGCGCTCAAACGCGGCGACCGGGTGATTTATATTTCCGGAGCTCCGGGGAAGGAAGGGGAGAGCAATCAGGTGACGCTCGAAACGGTGCAGTAACCGCGGCTAGACACACTTTTTTTGCCCTGCTACACTTGTCGCGCCAAATTATGGGCCGGTGGTGTAGCCCGGTTAACACGTCGCCCTGTCACGGCGAAGATCGCGAGTTCGAATCTCGTCCGGCCCGCCAAAAACTCAACCCGCTCAAGGCGGGTTGAGTTTTTTAATACATTGATTCGTAAATTCGAACTAATTCGTGATTCGAAAGCTATAAAAAAACCGCGCGCGGACGATTCCCTTTGGGAATCGCCGGCGCGGTAGGCCCTCCTCACCCGGCCTTGGCGTTTTCGCCCCGCCCGTGGGCGGCGGTGTGCTCCGGGTAGTCCTGTTCGAGCAGGATCGGCGCACCCGGACAGATCGGACACCGGACGTGCCGGTGGCGCTCGCGCGCTCCCTTGTCGATGACCTCGTCGCAGTGCCGACAGTAGATTAGGGCATCACTACTGTCGCCCTCGTCCGGCACCTCCTCGAAAGCATCCTCGAGCGGTTCGGGTTCCGGTTCGATTCTGTCCGGGGGCGCGGGCGCGGCTTCCTCTGCCTTGACCGCCGCGGCGCGTTGCTTGACCGGTTGGAGGCCGGGGGCGGTGTCGCGACCGTCGCTCTCGCCTGAGGCATCCGGCGGACGCCGCGTTCCAGGAGCCGGTGGAGCGACGCCGAGCGTCGTGGCCGGAGCAGGTTCGTCATCCGCTCCCCGGATCTCGACTTCCTGCCCCTCACCCGGCAGACGAGTGTTGGCCGCTGATGGCGGAACTTGTCCCGACACCGGCGGCGGCAGAGGCGAGAGTGGTCGCGGCGGCAAGGGAAGCGAGACCGCCGGCGGAGCTTCGCCGCTCCCGTTCTTGCAGGGCTCGGAGCCCTGCCGTGGCGGTTCAGCTCCCTCGTCCTCGCCGCGGGTGGATGGCGTCGGGGCAAATGGCCCCAGCCCGCGTGAGCTTGGCGGCGCATTCTGCATGGCCGCGATGATCTGGGATTGTACCGCTCGCTCGGTTCGCTGCAGCCGTTCCTTTTCGTCCGCGAGCGCCAAACAGTCCTGTCCGAACCGCACGCGCTCCTCCGCCAGCTTGTCGCGATCAGCCGCGACTGCGCTCATGGCGTCGCCGAGTCGGACGGTCTCGTCAAGGAGCTCCTTTTCCTTCTCCTTGATTTTGGCTTGCCGTTCGTTCAGTCCCAATTCCCGAGTCGCGAGTTCGCCCTCCTTGGCCGCCACCGCGGCCTCCCGCTCAACCATACTGACGAGCAGAGCGGCCGCTTTGTGGCGGTCAGCCTCGGCCGCAGCTCGTTCTCGCTGACCATCCTCGAGGAGCGAATTCTTCTCCGTTTCCGTTCGCTGGAGGATTTGGACTCGTTCGTCCATAGCGGCTCGGATGACTCGGCCGGCCTCGGTTCGGGCCTCGTTGAGCGCGCTTTCCGCTTGCCTTTCGGCTTCGAGCTTGCCGGTGTTGAAGCCGTCGGCGTAGCCGTTCTCCGCCGCCGCGGCCATCACCTCGGGCTTCTGGCTCTCGAAGATATCGCGTTCCTGCGTCAGGTTTCTGACGCCGGACTCGAGAGCCGCTTTTTCGCCGGCGAGCTCGGCTTCGGCTTTCTTGACCTCTCTTTCGCGTTTGAGGAGCCCCGCGTTTTTGTCGCCGATTTCGGCTTCGCGGTTCATGAGCGCTCGATCGCGCAAGTCGAGCTCTAGCGACTCGCGCCGGATTACCTGGAAGAAGGCCTCACGGAGCTCCTCTTGTCCGGCGGCGAAGGCCCGCGCCACTCGCGCGTCCGCCACGGCGTTATCGCGCCGCTGCTGTTCGCGGCGGTAGAAGCCGCCAACGAAGCCGAGCGCCGTGAGGAGCAAGAGGCCGCCGCCGAGCCCGACCGGCAGGGGAATCATCGAGCTCTTGAGGAGCGTTTGACGGTCCTCGTCGGCGCGCGCGCGATTGCACTCTCCGAGCGCCTGCCAGTGCTGGTCGGCGCGCCTGCTCGCCTCGGTCGCGGCGCCCTTGGCCGTGTCGGCCTCGGACTTGGCGGACGCGAGGTCGCGCTTGAGCGCTTGGCCCTCCTGCCGGAGCGCTTCGCGTCCTTTGGGCAGGGCGAGGAGCGTGCCTGGCGCGGCGGCCGGCGTGGCCCCGAGGCAGCGGAAGCCGCCTTTGAGCGTGCGCATCCGCGGGCCGTAGGGGTTGTCGTCCCGCGGCGCTTCCACCGGCGCGTCGGTCTCGACCGCCGAGCAGTAGATGCCGATCTTGTCACGGTTCTCCTTGAGACTCATCACGGCCCAGAAGTCGTCGTTGGTGAGTCCGTTGGCTTCGAGGAACCCTTGCTGTTTCTTGGCGCTCAAAAGCGGCTGACCGGCCTTGACTTGGGCCAGACGCGTTTCCTCGCCTGCGGCGGCGAACGCCGCTTGCGGCCAGGCGATCAGGATGACCGCCAGGATGAGTAGAGCGATGCGTTTCATTTCTCGCACTCCTGCTCCCTGCGGGAGCGGATTGTTGTTTGCGGTTGTCAAAGGCCGGAAGACGAATGTCCCTTTTCCCACCAGGCCTGCGGCCGTCACGGGGGCGACATTCATCCTCTTCCTTTTTTACTGTCCTTGGCGTCTGAAACGCCTGCGGGCAGGCATTTTTCGTATCACGGAATTTTATTGTCGTCAACTATGATGTCGGATAATGTCGGATATTCAAAATCCGACCCAGTCGTACTACGTTCTATGTTCTACGTCCTACGTCCTCGCATTATGCGCTATTGACATTTTGTCTTAAATGTGATTCACTGCGCCCTCCGGTAAGGCGGCGCCAGACTAGAACGCAAAGCTGCCAAGGAGGAGACAATGGCACGAGAGTTTAAGATCGTCCCCAATCCCCTGAACCCTAGCATCGCGGACACGGTCGACGCCTTTGCCCGCGCCTTCGATGTGTCGTCGCGTTGGCTCACCTTCAAGATCGATGTCATCGGGTCCGACGGCGGACTTGAAGTTGTGGAGTTGCAGTTGACTTCACTCACCTACGAGTCCAGTTCGCCCGGCATGTTCCTCGTCGCCGGCAACCTGCGGACGGTCGGCTACAAGGACACGATTCAGGTCGTCGGTCACTACAACGCCGTCCGGCGTTTCGGCTGGCTGCGCCAGAAGGAGTAGCCCCGCGGCCGACAGCCGCGGGAGAAGATTATCCTCCAAGTAGCATCAGCGAACGGAGGTTTTTTGTTGGTTACGAATTGCGGATTAACACGTCCCGCACCGATTTGTAATATTATATGGTTTGCGGGATCCCGGTTCCCCCGCTTCGCGGTGGCTTTGCGGGAAATGTACGAATAATAAATTTACGAATTGCGAACTAATTAGAATTTACAAATAATTGTCTTCTCGACCCGGGTGGAGAGAACTTCAATTCGTCAACGACAAGAATTGAAGTTTCCTCGACACTGCTCGGGATGGGCATAATATTTGGCAGGCAGGTTGAAGGGCTACGATGTGTCAGTTGCAAAAAACAAAAAAGGCGGATGACCGCCTTTCCTTGCTTATAAGTTATTAGTTATAGATTATCGTTTAATATTCTCAACAATTTTTTGGAAAACCGTTGGGTGTTTTTCCGCCAGAGCGGCGAGTGACTTCCTATCTAAAGCTACGCCGTTTTTTTTGACTTTGGCCATAAAGGCGGAGTAGCTCAAACCCAGCGGCCGCAGGGCGGCATTCAATCGCACCAGCCAGAGCGCGCGGAAGTCGCGTTTGCGCGTCCGGCGGTCGCGGTAGGCGTATTTGCCCGCTTTAATCACGGCTATTTTTGCCAGCTTGAGCTTGGACTTGCGTCCCCACTTGTAGCCCTTGGCTTTTCGGAGAATGTTCCGGCGGCGTTTGACGTGATGGATTCCTCGTTTGACTCGCGGCATAAAAATCAGTTAATTCCCGGCAGCATCGTCTTGACGCTTTTAAGATAAGAAGAGGAGAGCCCTCTGGCGCGGCGTTTGCCCCGCGTGACCTTACCCGATTCCCGGGCGTTAAAATGG
The DNA here is from genome assembly GCA_004299275.1 of Patescibacteria group bacterium. Classification (GTDB taxonomy): domain Bacteria; phylum Patescibacteriota; class Patescibacteriia; order 2-12-FULL-57-11; family 2-12-FULL-57-11; genus SCSU01. Next base: position 1,145 of record SCSU01000036.1, on the reverse strand, counting down.
TCCTGGCCGGCGGTGCGATGCACGATACGGTTTTTCCGTCCTGGCTTGGCTTTGAGGACGCGGAGGCGTTTGGCCGCGGCTTGGTAGGTTTTTTGTTTCATAGAGTTACGAATCAACACGTCCCGCACCGATTTGTAATATTATATGGTTTGCGGGATCCCGGTTCCTCCGCTTCGCGGTGGCTTTGCGGGAAATATACGAATTACGAATCAGTGCGAACGAGTTAACGCGTTAACTCGCTAACCCGCGAACTCGCTAACAGCAACGGCGATTCTACTCCCGAGCGATGAGCATGGTCAAGCGGCCGCCCTGCCGCGAGAAAGGCTGTTCGATTTTAACCGTCAGCTCACTCTTGAGATTTTGGAAAAAATTGCGCATCACCTGCTCGGCCATATTGGTCAGCTGTTTTTCGCGTCCGCGGAGCACAATTTCCAACTGAACCTTATGCCCCGAGTTCAAGAACTCCAAGGCCTTTTCGCGCCGGATGTCCAAGTCATGCTGGCCGATTCGGATGGAAAGCCGGACGCCCTTGACCTCCACTTTTTTGGCGTGAGCTTTTTGCAGGCGCGCCTCTTTTTGTTTTTCGTATTTAAACTGAGTGTAGTTGATAAATTTGACCACCGGCGGCACGGCTTTGGGAGAGATTTCCACCAAGTCGTAGCCCCGCTCGCGCGCCGTCGCCAGCGCTTGACTGGTCGGGAGGACACCGAGGTTCCCGCCGTTCTCGTCAACGACGCGAACTTCGGGGGCGGTAATACCTTCATTAGCCCGATAGCGCGGTTCCTCGGGTTTGGCGTGAAAATGCCGGCGGTATCTGGAAATTCTCATCAAATTAGAAGTTGGGGGTTGGAGATTAGGGGTTAGAGTTTGGGAGGTTCAACATCCCGCCGAAACATTCCCATTTTTTCAATCGTCCCCGCCTGCTCGTCCTTTAAGGGGTGCCCCAACCGAAGGTTGGGGAGCGCAGGCCGCGAGCGGGTGGCAAAGGTCGCGGAGCGACCAAAGCCTAAGCTCGCAAGGCCGAGCAGGTGGAGATGGCGGGAGTTTCACTGCTCACCAGCCCTTCAAGAAGGGCTGGTTGCGCTTTGAAACCTTGCGGTTTCAATACTTCCACGATCGGGGGAACACCCGGTTCCCCCGTCGTC